>JAAELR010000099.1 GCA_024226455.1 Paracoccaceae bacterium | reverse complement strand
CGACATCAAGCCTGTCGATCGCCAGCCAACGCAGGACCACATGGTTTGCCTTCAGTTCCAAGCCGACGCGCCCTTTTGCTTTGCACCAATAGAACCATACTGCTGACCGGGATGACAAGTCGTCCGGCACAGTTGATCGGCAACGCTGACCCGATATAACGCACGTGCCGGTCGCAAAATCATGACAACCTGCTCTCACCGGCGATGATCAGACCTTGAGGGCGGACACGAATATAGCGAGTCAGGTCGAGACGATACAGCAGTTGGACCCCTCAAAGCTTGCTTTGGTCATTGACGCGCGTGAAATCAGCTATGCCTCCTTGGGCAGCACCGCATCGCGGTTCGCCAGTCTGTTGCACCCATCGTTCGCTTTTCCCCTGTGGCCACGCCAGAATTCAGCAGGCCGGAACGTAGCGAACAATAGGCTTGCTTCGAGCGAAACAATCGGCGACAATTTAACCTGCGGTTGATCCGCCTGTTTAAGCTGCTAATATCGACCGATTATTGCCAAGTTTCCTTCAGAAAGAACGGTTTGTGACCAGATGACAACAACCCCTTCGCCAATCCCTTCCCAAGATTTCCTTGAGGCGATTGACGTGTCGGCTGGAAAGCAGATCAACGCGGACATTTTTACCCTCGAGCCTGATCAGAACCTGTTCGATCTCGGGCTGACGTCTATCGGGTTTATCAGCATGATAGTCGAGTTCGAACAGCGCTATGACGTGGTTTTTGAGGAAGACGACCTCGACCTGACTAAGTTCAGCACTCTTGCTGCAATTCAAGCGCAATTGGACAAAAAGGTTCTGGGCCTCGACGATGTGGAGGTCGGGGCCAAAGCGGAGGGATAGCGGTTATGTGCTTTCCAGAAGAGAGCGATGCGGATAATGAAGTCTATGCTTGTTTCGACCAGACTGCGGCGAAAAAATTTGAATCCTTGGACGCTGATTTTTTGAATTTTTTCGACCCGGATAGTCTGGAACATATTGTCATTCCTGCCGTGATCAGTGGAGATGTGCTGTGCCGGTGCGGCTATTTTACCTCGTTTCCCGATCAGATACTGGCGCTTGGATCAGTTACAGAAGACCAATTGGGCAAGGTCGCCGAAACCGGCAAAGTGACCTCGGACCAGTTCGTGCCACAAGACTGGTATCTCACACCCGCCGCCTGTCTGCATTTCTATCCGATGCTTGCACGCCGGGCAGACCGGTTGCCGACAGCCTTGACCACACGCGCCAGGGTTTTTCGCCGCGAAAATCGCCAGACCGCGCCACTGACCCGGCTGTGGGATTTCACAGTGCGCGAATTCGTCTTTGTCGGACCCCAAGAGCAGGTTCGTGAGCGGCTCGCGCACGTGAAAACCGCGGCGCTGGACTACGCCCGGGCTTTGTTTTCGGATGTTTCCCTGCAAGTCGCGCAGGATAGTTTCTACCCCACGCCGACAAACAACGCAAAGGTGCGGCTGCAACGCGGAAACGCTCGCAAATTCGAATTGATCGCGCGGTTCGGGGACCGCACAATTGCTCTGGCTTCGTTCAATTTCCATGATCTGCACTTCAGCGGCGCATTTGGATTCGACCACAACAGAACAATCCAGACGGGGTGCGCCGGCTTAGGGCTCGAACGCTGGCTTGGGGCGCTGGCGCTGGAGAAAGGCGCACCGGCATGAGCGCGGACTTTCTGCACCGTCGGCTTCAGGGTTTTGAGAATCGCCCCGCGCTTGTCGGTCCCGAGGGTGAGACACGCTATTGCGGGCTGATCGAGCGCATCGCCGAACTGCGGCACTGGCTGGGCGAAAACCGTGTGCGCCGCGGCGACTGTGTGGTCTTTTGCAGCAGCTACGGCGCCGATGATGTCGCGCTTTTCCTTGCTTTGGCGCTTGGGGCGCAGATCGCAGCGCTTTGCGGGCCGGAAGATACTGCCACCCTCGAGAGGTTTGCCGCAGCGGCCCACGCGGATTTCCTTGTGCGCCGCGATTCAGCGGGCGGATTGGTCTGTGAACGACGCAATCCGTCAGGGCATCCGCTTCTGGACCAGCTTCGCGAAGGCGGCCAGGCAGGTCTTGTACTGTTTTCGTCAGGCTCGACCGGCGCGCCAAAGGCGACCTTGCTCAGCCTTGACCGCATGTTCGCCCGGCACAATGAGCCGCGACTGGCGCAGACCACGCTGGGCTTTCTCGACAGCAGCCATATTGGCGGCGTCAACACGATGCTGTTCACACTCTGCCATGGTGCATGTCTGGTCATTCCGGACGAACGGACACCGGCGGCGGTCTGCAGGGCAATCGCGCGGCACGGCGTGTCGTTGCTGCCCACAACGCCGACGTTTCTCAATCTGCTACTGATGTCGGACGAGATCGCCCGCCACGACCTGTCCTCGCTCAGGGTTGTGACCTACGGCACCGAATGCATGCCACCGGCCACGCTGCGGGCACTGGCAGCTGCCTTGCCGGGCGTTCGGCTGAAACAGACATATGGCTCGACGGAACTGGGCATAATCCCCACGCGCTCGCATGATGACGGCTCGTGCTGGATGAACGCCGGAGGTGGCGGTTTCGATCTGGACATTCGCGACGGACACCTGTTTGCGCGCAGCCCCGAGCAGATGCTTGGCTATCTGAATGCACCGTCGGCTGTCAATGCGGACGGATGGTACGACACCGGCGATCTGGTCGAGGAAAGGGATGGCATGATACGGATCATCGGGCGTGCCAGCGAGGTTATCAATGTGGGCGGGCAAAAGGTTCTGCCCGGCGAAGTGGAAAACTGTCTGTTGCAAGCCGGCAATGTTCTGGACGCAGTGGTCGAAGGCCGCCCAAATCCGGTCACGGGCCATGCGGTAACAGCGCGGGTCCGGCTGCGCGAGCAAGAAGGCGAAGAGAAAGCAGAGGCAAGGATCTGGGCCTTTTGCACCGCACGCCTGGAAGAATACAAACGCCCGGTCCTCATTCAGTTCACCCTGCAGCCGCTGCATTCGGCCCGCTTCAAACGCCGCAGGCAGGTGACGGCATGAGCACATCCCAGGGGCGAGTCGTTCTGGTCAGCGGCGGCAGTCGGGGGTTGGGTCGCGCACTTGTCACGCATTTCCTGTCGCAGGGCGACCGCGTCGCGACGTTCAGCCGGACAGATTCGGCGTTCGTTGCGCAAATGCGATCGGACGACCCGGACGAAACGCGGTTCTTGTGGCGCGCGCTGGATGGTCGCGACTGCACAGCGCAGCAGAGCTTTGTTCGCACGGTTGCAAAGACCTGGGCGCCGGTCGAGGTGCTGATCAACAATGCGGGCGTCGGTGTCGAAGGCCACCTGACACTTACGCGGGAAGAGGCGATTGCAAGGGCCTTGTCGATCAACCTCGAAGCGCCGATCCACCTGACCCGCGCCTGCCTCAAGGGCATGATCGCGTCGGGTCATGGCTGTATCGTGATGATCGGGTCGGTGAACGGTCGCACAGGCCATGCCGGCCTTTCAGTTTACAGCGCGACAAAAGCGGCGCTAGAGGCATTGACCCGCTCGCTGACGCGTGAGGTCGGCCCGCAGGGAGTGCGGATCAACACGCTGGCAGCTGGATATTTCGAAAGCGATATGACCGGGGCAACCTCCGGGGAAACCCGCGACAGGCTGCTGCGCCGCATTCCCGCCGGGCGGCTTGGCCGGGTCGAAGACATGGTTCATGCCGTTGATTTTCTGGTGTCCCCACGCGCCTCGTATGTCCAGGGAACGACGTTTGTCGTCGATGGGGGGATGACATGCTGAACAAGAAGAGCGCGTCATGACCGATATTCGAAACGAGGTGATGCGCGTCATCGAAAAGGTCGCCGGACAACGTGGCATCAACACGGCCAGGATCGGTTTCGACAGCAACCTGATCGACATCGGGCTGAAGTCGCTCGACCTGTCGCAGATCGTCGCACGTCTCGAAGTGTCGCTGGCCGCTGACCCGTTTCTGACCCGCCCGATAACAGATATCCGCACGGTGTCAGACCTGAGCGACGCCTACGAATCCGAGCTTTCGCAACGGCCGGGCACAACCGCCGAAGCAGACCCGCCCAAACCGGTTGTGACGGCCCTGCGCGACGGGCTTGCCCCAACGCAGGCAGACAGACGCCGCACCGCACGGTCAAAGCCGGGAGACCCGTAGTGACCATAATGCCAGATGTACCGGAAGGCGCGGTCGCCGTAACCGGAATGGCAGGCCGGTTTCCCGGGGCCGCGACCCTCAACAGTTACTGGCAAAACCTGGTGAACGGCACCGAAAGCCTGACACACCTTTCCAAGGAAACGCTGCGCGCGGCGGGCGTCTCGCCGACTTTGTTCAATGACCCACGTTATGTCGCCGTCGCCGCGACCATCGATGAATACGACCACTTCGATGCTGCACTGTTCGGCATGACCCTGCGCGAGGCAAAGCTCACTGACCCGCAGCACCGCCTGTTTCTCGAACTGTCACGTGAAGCGCTCGAAGCCTCGGGCCATCTGGCCAATCCAAAAGGTCTCAGCATTGGCGTATTTGGCGGTGCCGGCGGTGTCATGTCGAGCTACCTCGTCGCTGGCGGCCACATCAACGGTGGCCTCGTCGGCCCCACGGCAAGTGCCGCGCATATCGGCAACGACAAGGATTTCCTCTGCACCCGTGTCGCCTTCAAGCTCGATCTGCGTGGCCCGGCCGTGACGGTGCAGACGGCGTGCTCGTCGTCGCTTGTCGCGGTGCACATGGCCTGCCAAAGCCTGTTGGCCGGCGAATGTGACATGACGCTTGCCGGGGGAGCCACACTGCGCGTGCCACATCAGGCGGGGTACCTTTACCGCGACGGCGACATTCTTTCACCTGATGGTCATTGCCGCCCGTTTGACCAGCACGCCGCAGGCACGATCTTTGGCAGCGGTGCGGGTGTTGTCGTGCTGCGTCCGCTGCGCGATGCGATTGCAGATGGCGACATGATCCACGCGGTGATCCGCGGAACCGCAACCAGCAACGATGGCGCGCACAAGACCAGTTACTGGGCCACCCGCGCCGATGGTCAGATCAGCGCCATGCGTCAGGCGCTCGCGTCAGCGCAGATCGACCCCGCCAGAGTCGGCTTGATCGAAGCACATGGTACAGGTACGGCGCTGGGGGATGCGGTGGAATGCATGGCCCTGTCGCGAGTCTATGGGCCGGGGCGCGAACCAGACAAACCCTGCGCCCTCGGTTCGGTCAAATCCAATATCGGCCACCTCGAGGCCGCCGCAGGCATCGCCAGCTTCATCAAGGCTGTTCTCGCCCTCAAGCACGAGACGATCCCGCCGACGCTTCATGTAAAAACGCCCAATCCAAAAATAGACTTTTCCGCCATTTCGCCCGTCACAGCCGCGCAAAGCTGGATCGGGGCAAATCGTTGGGCGGCTGTTAATTCACTTGGCGTGGGCGGGACCAATGCCCACGTGCTTCTTTGTGAGGCACCGGCCCACCAACCCCATGCCGCTCCCACAGGTCAGCCAGAAGTTCTGTGCCTGTCAGCCGCCACTCAGGAGGCTCTGCACAAAACAATTGTGGCATTTTCCGGATATCTGCGGGACCTACCCGAAACAGATTTCCCGTCGCTCTGCCATACGGTCAACTCCGGGCGGCCCGGTCTGGCGCATCGTGCCGCAATTGTCGCAACCTCCTGTGAGCAGGCAGCCGATGCGCTGGAAAAACGGGCGGCGCGCGCGCCTTCCTCCGCTCTTGCAAAACGGGGAACGATCGCGTTCCTGTTCAGCGGCCAAGGGTCGCAGTACCCCGGCATGGCTGCTGAGCTCTACCGGTCTGAAACCGTGTTCCGCGATGCCTTCGATGCCTGCGCACGCCATGCTGAATCTATCCTGAACACATCGCTGCACGATCTGGTGTTCGATGCGACAAAGGGATCAGATGCACTGCAGCAGACGGAAAACACGCAACCGGCCCTGTTTGCCGTGGAATGGGCCTTGGCTCAGCTATGGCTGGCGCGCGGTGTCACACCCTCAGCGTTGCTGGGGCACTCTGTCGGTGAATATGTCGCGGCTTGCCTCGCCGGTGTCTTCCCGCTTGATGCGGCTGTCAGGATCGTTGCCACGCGGGGCAAGCTTATGGCGCAGGGTCCCGATGACGGGGCCATGCTTGCCGTTCTGAGCGATCCCGACACTGTAGCCGCGCTGCTGAAAGAGTGCGGCGAACGTTTGTCCATTGCAGCGATCAACGGCCCCGCCAGCACCACCGTGGCAGGGACCAAGACGGCAATCAGATCATTCTCTGACATAGCCGACGCGCGCGCGATTTCTTCGGTTCTGCTCCCGGTATCGCAGGCTTTTCACTCACATCTGCTCGACCCGATCTTGGGGTCTTTTGAAAGTTACCTGCGCTCTGAAACCCTTTCGAAGCCGAGCATTCCTGTGGTCTCGAATCTGGACGGCAGTATTGGCAATCCCGCACGTATGGCCGATCCGGCCTACTGGGTCGCGCACATGCGCCAGACTGTACAGTTCTCCGCCGGAATCTCCACCCTGCTCCAAAACGGTGTCGACACATTTATCGAGGTCGGCCCGAAACCGCAGTTGCTGGGTCTCGCCCGTCATTGCACCGGTCGCGTGCAGGTGCACATGGTCCCCAGCATCGATGGCCAGATGCCGGACGACATGTGTATGGCCAAAAGCTATGCCCAGTTGTTCGAAAACGGCGAACGGCTGAACCTGCACCGATCGGAAGAAGCCGTTCCTCCTGTCGTACAGGCCCCGCCGACCATGCAACAGAAAGAGCGTTTCTGGATGGAGACGCCTGCGGTTGAAAATGACATCGGACACGACGCCGGGCACCCGGTACTGGGCCAAAAGGTCGACCTGCCGCATTCCGACGAAACCCGCTTTGCATGGCACCTCTGCGAATCGGCCCGCGCGCTTCTTGACCAGCACCGGCTCTGGGGCAGGACGGTGGTGCCTGCCGCCTACCACGTCGCAGTTCTGATCGAGGCTGCGCGGGCGTTGCAGCACCAGGAGCAATTCCGCCTGGAGGATATCGTTTTCCCTGCCAGCGCCGTGCTGCTGGACGATGTCAAAACTCGGTTCCAGCTCATTGTGCGCCCCGTCAACACGCGCGATCACACGTTGACCATTCTGGCCTCTTCCGGCCCCGATGCGGCGTGGAAAACCTGTTGCAAGGCCCGGCTCACAAACCCCGGAACAGATCAGCCGTCGGACATGTCTCCACTCGGCAATGGTAAGGACACAAGGCAGTTCCACGCCGCTCTCGATGCCTTGGGCTACAATCTCGGGTCGGCTTTCTGTCGGCTTACCAGGATCGAGAGAAATGGCGAAATGGCCGCAGCCAATTTGTCGGACCCTGGTGGCGACATCCCATTTGCATGGCACCCGGGTCTGCTCGACAGCTGTTACCAGCTGACGCTCGATCGCCACATCACGGCCATGCAGGCCGACCCCAGCGCGATTTTTGTTCCCTTCGCGATAGAGCATCTGGAGGTTTTTGGCCCAGCCCTGCAGGGCGATATGACGTGCCGCATCACCCAGCAAGACCATACTTCGGCAGGGGTGCACGCCGATCTGGTTGTCGGCCCCGCGGGCAAGGGTGCAGCAGACGGGCGCGCGCTTCTCGCAATCACCGGCCTTTCGGCGCGTCTGGCCAGCCGCGACAACCTGCTCCGGTCAAACACCGCTGATTTGCCGGTTCTGCATCAGATGGCTTGGACGCAAACCCACACAGTCGGCGACACTGCAGCCACAGCGCAAAACTGGATTGTTCTGGCCGATCCGGTTGGGTCACACGCCGCCCTGCTGGCGTCCCTACGCGCGCAGGGGATCAGGGTCTCGGTGGTCGCGCCTGCCCCGCTCGACGACCTCAGGTCGCGGCTCAGCGCGCGTTTGTCTTCGGCGGATCACACAGATGCAATCCTTTGCCTGGCCACACCTGATCGTCAAGCCGACGGCGATGACACCCTTGATAGCACCGACCGCGCCACCAAAACCATGGTGGGCAGTTTCATTGCCGCCGCTCAGACGCTTGCCGGTCTTGATACCGGGCCAGTGCCGCGCCTTGTCTCCGTCACGTTCGCGGCACAGAAAATCGAACCCAGTGAAGCGCTCGGGCTTGGCGCGCTGCAAGAGGCACCGCTGTTTGGCTATGTCCGGGTCGCGCAGAAAGAACATCCCGAATTCCGCCCATTGATGATTGATTTGGACGGCGCGCGCGCCGATGTCATGGCCAGCTGCCTGACAGCCGAACTGGCGCTGGACGATCGCAATGGTGAAGTGGCATATCGCGGGACCCGCCGCTTTGCCGCGCATGTTGTGCCAGTGCCAACTAGCGGCCCCAAGGCAGATTGTGCGCTTGTCGATCCTGACCGGACCGTCCTGATCACCGGCGCGTTCGGGGCTTTGGCGGCACGGCTTGCACTCTGGCTTGTCCACTCCGGTGCCCGCCACATCGCGCTGGTCGGGCGCACGGACCGGTCACATTCGACAGAGGCTCAGGCTTTTGTTGCGCAACTGAAGGATGCCGGCGCGCACGTTACAACTCATGCCTGTGACCTCGCCGCAAACGGTGCCGCCGACACGTTGCTAGCCTTGATACAGGCCAACATGCCACCGCTTGGCGCAGTCTTTCATCTGGCCGGGGTTCTGGACGACGCGGCGCTGATCACGCAGGACCTGCATCGATTTGAAACGGTCTTTCACGCCAAGGCCAAAACTGCGTGGGCATTGCACCGCGCTACCAAGACCCTTGGGATTGACCGATTTGTGATGTTTTCGTCGATTGCCTCGTTCCTGGGCACCGCCGGGCAATCGAATTATGCCGCCGCCAACGCCTATCTGGATTCTCTGGCCGAACACCGGCACGCGCTGGGGTTGCCGGCCCTGAGCATCAATTGGGGAACATGGGCCGACACCGGAATGGCCTCCCAGCTCTCAGAGGTGCAGCGGCGTAAACTGGACGAGATCGGTTTACCGCCGCTTCAGCCAGACGTGGCGCTCGGATGGCTCGGCAAAGCGCTTGTCGCAAAGGACACCGCGCAGATTTGCGTACAGCCCATCGACTGGCCGCGTTACCGGGCCGCGACCGGCGCAAACAAAATGCCCACGCCGGAAACGACCAGTCCGCAACATGTCAAAGAGGCGCTTGATCCTTGTGACCTGATTGCGACCACCGCCGCACAGGTGCTGGGCTGCAAGGCCAGCGCCATTGATCCGGATGAAAGCCTGCTCGACCTTGGCCTCGATTCCCTTGGTGTGATCGAACTGCGGACGCGGATCAGAGACCTGACCGGCATCTCAATTCCCAGCCGCGCAGTGTTCGAGACACCAAATGTCACAGCGCTGGCGCGCCTGATCCGGCGGAATGATGACAGAACGCATATTCCAGCGGAAGGTCGCTCAAACCCACCCGCCGAACGCGATCACTCGCAGCAGGCACTGTCCGGGCAGGCGGGGCTATGGGCGCTGCACATGCAGCAACCCGATTCCGCTGCCTATAACATCGCCCTCGCCACGCAATTGGTTGGCCCGCTCGACGCCGATGTCCTCAGGCGCGCCACAAAAGCAGTTCACAAACAACACGACGCCCTGAAATGCCGGTTTTTCGTCGAACACGGCAAAGTCAAGATATCCCCGGCACCGGAGTCCACCCCGGAATTTGCGCAGTTCGACCTGACAGGCCAGCCCCGGGCCGCACAGCAAAGCATGATCGCGTCGTATCACGACCGGCCATTCGATCTTGAACACGGCCCCCTGCTGCGGTTCGGCCTTTTCCGCATTTGCGCAGATCGGCATGTCCTGACCATTTCGGTGCATCACATCGTCGGGGATTTCACCTCGCTTGAACTGCTGATGCGCGATCTGGAGGCCACGTATCGCGCGCAACCCGCCAATGAAACCGCCGCGACACAGCCCCCCAAAGGTCAGCACCTGCTGCAGATGCGCGAACAGGCCTATTTGTCAGGCGGCCAATGCACCGCCGACCGTCTATTCTGGCGTGACCTGCTGCGCGACTGCCCCCCTCCGGTGTCGTGGCCATCGGATTCGCGACCGGCCAAGACCCCGGCGGCTGCGATACAGTTCAACCTCGCAGAGCAGGACAGCGCCCTGCTTCTCAAATACTGCCGCGACAATTCGGTCACGCCTCTGGCGGTCTTTCTGGCCGTCTGGGCCGGGGTCGTCGCCAGATACAGCGCGCAAGACGATTGCGTCATCGGCACTCCGGTCTCGTTGCGCGATGAACAGACGCGGTCGATTGTCGGCTACCAGATCAACATGCTGCCGGTCCGGCTGTACCGAAATGCGCAGAGCAGTTTCAGAACCATGGTGCTCGCGGCTCGCGACAGCCTGCTCGATGGCCTCGATCATCGCGCCCTGCCTTTTGCCGAAATCCTTGTCGAGGCCGGTGCGACCGGGGGCGACAGCCGCCACCCGCTCTTCCAGAGCATTGTGGCATTCCAGACCGCGAAAATCTGGCAACCGTGGTCCGATCTCTACCTGACGCCGGGTTCGGACAACACGACAGGCGCGTCTTGGGCTGGGCTTGCGCTCGCTCCTTGGACACTTGCGCAGCAACAGGGCCAAGTCGATGCGCTGCTCGAAGCAGTCCAAAGCGGTGACATTTTCCGGTTTGTCCTCAAGACCGACACCCGCCATGTTTCCGAATCTCTGGCCCAATGTCTGAGCGATGCATTCAGGCAGCAGTTGGGCCATTGGCTCAGACATCCGGATGATCGCCTTGCCGATGCGGATCTGGCCGGACTGCAGCAGGGTGCGATGATCCTGCCGCCCGAGGGTATGTCCCGGACACAACTGCAGCAGAGTTTCCCCGAACTTTTCGCGGCTGCCGTGTCCAGCGACCGGCTCAAAGACGCTGTGATCTGCGGTGATGACCATGTGAGCTATGGCGAACTTGACGACCGCTCCACTGCTCTCGCGGCGCAGCTTGTCGCGCTTGGCGTCGGCCAGGGTGACCGGGTCGCGGTCTCCATGCGCCCCTCGACAACCGCAGTTGTTGCGATGCTGGCGGTGATGCGGGCCGGCGGGGCCTATGTCCCGATCCATCCCGCAACGCCGTCCGCCCGGGCCGCCGATATTGTGGAAACCGGGTCAGTCAAGCTCGCCATTTCTGACCCGGACGATCCGCCAACGCTTCCCGAAACCGTCACTCTTGTCTCTCCGGATGTCAGCATGACAGCGCCGGTTGTGCTGCCCTATCCGGCCGCTGACAGCGCGGCCTACGCCGTCTTCACCTCCGGCTCGACCGGCACCCCCAAGGGCGTGGTGGTCAGCCACGCGGCGTTGACGGCGATGCTGCAAGCCGTGCGAACGCGGCTCGACATCCGCGCCGCTGACCGTTCGGTCTGGTTCCACGAGGCCAGTTTCGATTTTTCGGTCTGGGAAATCTGGAGCGCGCTTTCCAATGGCGGAACCCTGATCGTGGTTCCGGAAGCCGTGCGAAATCAACCGGATGCCCTATTCGATTTGATCGACCGCAGTCAGGTCACGATCCTGTCGCAGACCCCAAGCGCGTTGGCGCTGCTCCTGGGTGAAATCGACAGACGCGGCGGACAGGTGCCAAAGACCCTGTGCAAACTTGTCCTGTGCGGCGAAGCGTTGCCCGTTGAAACCGCACGACGGGCCGTCAACAACAGGCTGACACTCTGGAACCTGTACGGCGTTGCCGAAGCCGCTGTTTTTTCGACCGCACAGCACGTGACCAAGGATCTGCCGGGCACCGGGCCAGTGCCGCTTGGCGTGCCTCTGGGGTCTGCGGCGATCCGGATCATCGACCCCTACGGGCGGGCGCTTCCCGATTTTGTCGAAGGCGAAATCGAACTTCGCGGCCCATCGTTGGCGCAGCGCTACCTTGGTCTGCCGGACCAGAACGCAGCGCGATTTTGTGACAGCCCGGACAGCAGCGGCCTGTCACGTTGGTATCGCACCGGGGATATGGGCCATTGGGATGGTCAGAGCATCCACTACCGCGGTCGCCGCGACACGATGGTGAAGCTGCGCGGCCATCGCGTCGAACTGGTCGAGGTCGAAAACGCGTTGCTGTCGCTTGATGGTGTCAGGCACTGCGCCGCCACCGTCAGCGACGCCGGGCTTTGGGCCTTTGTCGTCCCGACTCGGCCAGATGCCACCGACCCTGACGCGGTGCGTGTGGCACTGCGCGCGCTCCTGCCGGGGTACATGATCCCGGAGCGCATTAGTCTTGTCCCCGCGCTGGCGCGGACCCGGCATGGCAAACTCGACCGCGCTGCCATGGTCGCAGATGCGGCGTCCGCGCCGCCCACTGGTCCGGCCCCGCCCCATGACAACAGCGCCCTTGGACTTGCCTCCGATTTGCATGCGCTTTGGCGCGACGCGCTCGGACGGGACGACATCCCGCAGAATGCCAATTTTTTCGATCTCGGCGGAACATCGGTTTCGCTTATGCAGGTGCATGCAGCGCTGGCGCGCAAACCCGGACTCGGTGCATTGCTGCCAAGCGACCTGTTCCGCCACACAACCCTGCGCAGTCTGCGCGCCTTTGTCGAAAAGACCGTGGCCACTGCCGATACACCGCACCCGGTCAGCGTCACGCCACCCCGGCGCGCCACCAACAGGCCGATCGCGGTCATCGGCATGTCGCTCCGCCTCCAGGGTGCCGCCACACCTGATGCGTTCTGGTCTGCGCTTGTGAATGGCCGCAGGGGTCTGGCGCGGCTGCGGCCACATGAGCTTCGTCAGGCCGGCGTCCCCGACGACCTGATCGCCGATTCATCATTTGTGCCGGTTGACACCGCGTTGCCGGATCGGTCCCTGTTCGATCCCGAATTTTTTGGCATTTCGCAGCGCGAGGCCGCGCGGATGGACCCGCAGCACCGCCTCATGCTCGAATCGACATGGGAGCTGCTCGAGCGGATCGGGTATGACGGACCGACCAAGCCGCGCATCGGTCTGTTTGCGGCCAGCGCAATGAACACCTACCTGCTGAACGTGCTGCGCGAAGACACGTGTGATCTGGCCTCGCAAAGCGGGACAGAGATCATGCTGGCCAACGACAAGGATTTCCTGCCCGCCCGAATTTCCTACACACTTGGCCTGACCGGGCCAAGCATGGCGGTGCAAACCGGATGCTCCTCCTCACTCGTTGCCGTGCATCAGGCCATTCGCAGCCTGCAGTCCGGGGAATGCGACATCGCGTTGGCGGGCGGCGTTTCGGTGCATGTCACGCCGCTGCCCGGATACAGGCACGAGGCCAACCTGATGTTCTCGCCCGACGGAAATTGCCGCGCCTTTGACGCCGCTGCCGCAGGCACCCCGTTTGCCGATGGCCTCGGTCTCGTGGCGCTTCGCCAGCTCGACGTCGCTCTGTCAAGTGGTGACCACATCGACGCGGTCATTCAGGGATCGGCAACCAACAATGACGGCGCATCGCGTGCCGGTTTCGCCGCGCCCGGCGTCGACGGTCAGGTGGCGCTTTTGCGTGCGGCGCTCGCCGACGCGGGCCTCACGGCCCGCGATATCGGCTTTGTCGAGGCACACGGCACCGGCACCGCTCTGGGCGACGCAGTCGAGGTGGCAGCGCTGAAAGACGCCCTTGGTAGTGACACCGGCGCGCTGCACCACCGGGTCCTCGGCGCAGTCAAGGCCAACGTCGGCCACCTTGCCGCCGCTGCCGGCGTGATCGGGCTGATCAAGACGATCCTGACCGTCAAACACGGCACCATCCCCCCGCATCCATCCTTCAAACAGGCAAATCCAGCTCTGGGGCTGGATCAGGCGCGGTTTCTCGTCAACACCACCGCCCTGCCTTGGCCGATGCCCGGCAAACGACGTGCCGGCGTCAGCTCCTTCGGGCTTGGCGGCAGCAACGCCCACGTTGTTCTCGAAGAACCCCCGCACCGCAGCGCATCGCCCCAAAACACGCATCCCGAACTCCCCCCCGATTGGCAGATCGCCCCGCTCAGCGCGCGCTCATGCAATGCACTCCAAACACTGGCGCGCGCAACAGCCGACGAATTGGCCATCACGTCGGACATGAACACCCCGGACATCGCAACGACATTGCAGTTGGGTCGGCGCACCTATGGCTGGCGTTACGCCGTTCTTGGCCGCAGCCCCGCCGAATTCGCGCGCGCGCTGGACCATATCGACCCTGCCGCCCCTGCCGAAAAGAGCCTGACCATAGCACTGGACGACAGCGCCGATCTGCGGTGGCTTGCCGACCGTGCGATTACCGGGGTTGAACTGATCGCGCAATGCCTTGATGGTACTGACAATGCGCCGATGCCCGAAACTGTATTGACGGCACTTGACCCCGGCACCGATGCCTCCGCTGCCAGATTGGTGGCACTGGTGGCGGCACTGCAGGTGTGGAAACGCGCCAGCGGCGGAACCTGTCAGATCATCCCGAGCGGCCGCCTGTCGCCGCTGGCACGGGATGTGGTTGCGGGCACCATGACACTGCGCGATTCCCTGCGCCGGATCGCAGATGCCCCGGAGCACCAGACAGCCCCCGTCGGGCACGACGACGCTGCGACCGTGGTGCTCTGGCTGTGCAAGGGATCACCGCTTGTGAACGCAAAAACCGTCACAGACCCGTGCTGCGCGACCGAACACAGCGCCGGCTGGTTCCTGCGTGTTCTGGCCGACTGCTGGGCGCGCGGCGTCGACATTCAATGGCCGGACGTGCCTTTCGCAAACCGGGGCCGCCGCATGGCCCTGCCCAGCCACCCGCTGACACGCCGACATTGCTGGTGGACCGGCGAAACCGAAACCAGCGCCCAACCCAAGGGCCACAAGGCCGCGCACCTGTCGTCGCCACGGCTGTTCCGCGAAAGCTGGCAGCGTGGCAACCGGCTTGGGGCCACTGCGCGCAAGTCCGATGCGACCGGCAAGACCTGTCTGGTACTGGCTGACCGGCGCGGCCTGCTGCTCAGACTGCTTGACCAGCAACAGCGCTGCTCACAGATCACGGTCACACCGGCAGACACGACCACGCGGGTCGGCCCGCGTGACTATCGCATCGACCTCGGCAACGCCGGGGCCGGGAGCGAAATCGCCGCCATGATCGCGGCTGACGGGCATTGCCCCGATGCTGTCCTTTGTGGCTGGGGATTCGAAGAACACGAACCCTCGGATTTTCACGCCGCCGTTTCGGGCCAGCATGCCTTTGTCGAACTGTTGCGCGGCCTGCCGGGCACTGCGATGCTGCCCGTGGATATTGTCACCAACGGCGCGTGTGACGTGACCGGCGAAGAGGCTATCGTTCCGTTGCAGACAGGTTATGTCGGTCTGGTACCGGTCCTGCAACAAGAGTTCCCAAGGATTGCCGCACGCGTACTCGATCTTGATTCCATGTCCACCGGCCACTTAGCCGACATGCGTGCACAGCCCCGCGAAACGACCCTGCTGGCGCTGCGCGGGAACAATCTCTGGACCCGCCATTTCAACGCAATCACCGATCCGGGAACACCGCTGACACTGACGCCCGGGGCCCCCTGTCTGGTGACAGGCGGGCTTGGGCCCATCGGCATGACACTGGGCCGCGCATTATGGGAGGCGTCCGGCACGCCGCTGATCCTCACGACATCCTCTATGGTACCGCCGCGCGACGAATGGCCAAGGCTGGCCCGGGAGGGCAACCCGCGCTTTGCCAGGCTGCAGGAATGGCAGCGTGACGGCATAGCCTTCGACGTGGTGCAGGCCGATGTGAACAGCCGCCAACAGATGGCCGGGGCGGTCACGCACGCCGATGCGATGTACGGCCCGGCCCGGTCATTCCTGCACTGCGCGGGCGTTCCAGCGCGGAACGCCACCCGTTGGATAGCGGAATCCAGCCTGCAGGACTGGCAACGTATCATGGCCCCAAAAGTCCAAGGTGCCATGGTTCTGCATGACCTGTTTCAGGATCGCCCGCTCGAACTGGGGTACTTCGTTTCCTCGCTTTCGGTCGTGTTGGGCGGGCACGGGCTTGCTGCCTATGCCGCCGCCCACGCCATGCTGGACGGGCTGGTGCAGGCGCATTGTTCAACCCGCCCATATCTGTCTGTCGCATGGGACGGCTGGACCTCCTGGGGCGACGCCGCGTCCGACCCCACCCGTCCTGACACCGAGGCCACCAAATTGCGCGACGCACGCGCGCTCTCTCCTCAACAGGTCGTGCCGGTGCAGAACCTTGCACTGTGCCACATCGCTGAGCGGCGCCTGCTGGTATCGCGGGCGACCCCTCAAGAGATCGGACATACACAGCCCAACCCGCATGACACACCGCACCAACAAGCAACACATGCCAACGACAGCACCTCCGCGGAGGACCGGGTGTCGGCCATCTGGCAGGCAATTCTGGGCAGCGCGCCCGATCCGGATGCCACGTTCTTCGACCAAGGCGGCGATTCCCTGCGCGCGATCGAACTGGTGCGACAGGTGAATGCGGCGTTCGGGTCAACCTTCGCGCCACCGGACTTCTTTGCAGCGCCGACAGTTGCCGGGCTTGTCCGGCAGTTGGAAAACGACACATCCGTCCCCCTGGCCACAGACGACCGTCTTGCCGAACGACGGCGCGCCCGACGCCGTCAGCAGCGAGCGCGCAGCGCCAAACCGGTGAAAACCAGCTGATTTGCTCGCGCTCAGGCCTGCGCGGTGAACGGGATCAGGACCCGCCGCATGTCCAGCGCAGAGGCAGAGCCTGGCAGGATGTGCAGGTTGTTCTCGCGGCTCCGCCGCCAGCGCAGACCGCTGACGCCCAGCTGATCCGGCAGAAACCTGAATTCAACCAGATCCCTGCGGCCTTCGCTCAGATAGGGATGCAGCTCGGAAAACCGCGGCATCTTTGGAGTCACGATATCGAACACCCGCAGTCGCTTGCCCCGCCGTTTCATAAGAACAAGACACGACAGATCAGCGCAGTAGTACAGACACCCGGGCAGCACATTCAGCACATGAAACATGAACAACCCCAAACTCAGGACACCGCAAAGCCGGGAAACCGGCGACCGTTGCCCCGCAATCTGCGAAATCAGCTCCAAATCGTCGCTGTTTTCGATATCGAGCTTGATGAGCCCTAGTTTGGGTCGCACCCGACCAGTCCGCAGCGTTGGGATCTGTTCCAGTACCGGCTCGAACCCCTGCCGCAGGTAAAATGGGATCGCGCGATTCGTCGACATCACAAACACCAGATCATGATCGGTCCGGGCCCGCGCGATCGCATCACCAAGCAGACCGCTCCCAAGCCCCTGATCGCGCCAGCCTTCACGTGTTGCGCAGGTGCAGACCTGCGCAACCCTGCAAGGCCGACCGTCAATCACCATATCAAGCGAATAGATGCTGGCGTTCGCAACCGCGACCTCATCGTCAAACAGCGTGGTCGGCACATACCGCGGGTCCCAGAAACCGGCTTCGTCCCAACTGGCAAAGCTGACGCCGAAAACATCGTCGATCAGGTCATTCAAACCTGCAAACTGGCGCACATCCGCGCGCACATCCCGCACCGTCTCAAGCTGTTGCAGGCCGCTCATTCAGGCTCCACGTCGTTTGTCGCCGCGTTTTCGGCGTTCCATGGCGCTTGACCTGCGGGCAAAAGCCCGCGCGCCAAAACACGCCTGGCGCGTGGCAAAGAGTCAGCGCTTAATTTCGGCAAGCCGCTTCTTGTAGGTGGCTCGCAATGTCTTGGAGGCCGCGCCGTGGTCAGCCAAAGTAAGCACGCGAAGCGATTGTTCGGCACAGGCGGGACGGCGCGCCATCAGTTCGTCCAGCGCTTCGGGGCTTTTCACATCGACGATCATCGCGACACCATGTGCACCGGCCAGCGAATATATCGCTTCGATTTCACCTTTTTCGCGGCCGTCGTTCAGCCAGCGTTCGTTGGCTTCTAAATCCACAAATGCCCGTTCCGTATCGACACCTGCGTCATCTGTCAAAATCAAAAATTTCATGGTTTATTCCTCCTGAGGCCTTAGTATGACGTTTAACTTTATGTGTGGACCCATGAGTAGTTTACAGATATTCCTTGTGTAGACAAGCACATGTTCAACCTCTGCGACAACTGACCCAGAGGCCTTGAATGAAAGCCCGAGGACGCGTTTGCGCGGGTTTTTGTCTACACCTCTGTTCAGTATTTCTGCTGATCAAAGGGGCCGGTCGGGCATTGTGCTGGCTTGGGGCGGCGCGTTCCCGGGACGTGTTGCAGAAAGAATATTGTGGTGAATACCCTTGTTGCAGCACCGCTCAGGATCACAGACTTCAGTCCGAATTGTCTTATGGGCTCCTGCGAAGCGATCGCGCGGAGCCGCCTTGAGGTTCCGAATTTCAATCGGCTGTTTTACAATTGCAGTTTTGCATACAACCGCGCCGCTTCCGGTCTGGATTTTGCCGCTGCGCCAGTTCTCAACAGCTCCTTCAGCCGGTCCCTGCCGCTGGAAAAACCAGAATTTCTGCAACGTTTGAGTCATTGTTACGGCATTTCACTGTCACACAAGGGGTATGACGACTTCGAAACCCTGCTTGCCGACATCGATAGGTTTGCCGCACAGGACATACCGGTCATTTCCGAGATTGATCTTTTTTTCATGCCGGGGCACCCGTTCTGCGGCAACACCCGCGACGGGCACATGATGATCCTGGGCGGCAAGGGCCACGCACCCGACACTCTCTCAGTTCTCGAAGCGGTCTTTGGCTGGTCGGAATTGCCGCTCGCTTCATATCTCGCCTGTTTCGAGGATCGCCGACACCGTGGCCGTCCGTTCTATCTGATGCATGTCAGCCGCGACGCAGCAATTGACAACGCGCTTTCACTCCCCTCGATCCTCGCGGATCTCTCCGCATCAATCGACAATCTCAATAGCGACACCAATGATAAAGGCCTTTCGGCATTGAAGGTTTTTTCGTCCGACATTGTCGATTTCCTAAAACGCGTGGATGCTCCTTTTATTGTCCCGGGATTCTGGACTCTGATGTGCACCTATAAAAACAACTTGCGGTTTCTTGCTGCACTGGACCCGTCCCTGACGGCGGGCGCACACAAAGAGGTCACCGCGATGCAAAGGCAAATGGCATGGCTCTACAAACGCTGGTTCCTGCTCAACCTATCAATGGAAACCAGCGTCTCGGATGACGATTTCAAAGCTCTGGCAGAGCTGCCCCAGCTGCTTGCGACTGTCTTCGCGTGCGAAGAACAGACGCCGGATCTGATCGCGGCGCTGCGCCACGCGCTGGAAAAAGGCTAGGCCGGATGGAAGACGACCTGACACAGGAACTGGCCACAATCCTCGGTGTCCGCCCGGACATGATCGCGAGGGATGTGGCCTTTGCAGAACAGGGCATCAGCGCTGCCGATGTACGGCAGGTCGCGCTGCGGACGGGCCGCAAGGCACCCGAACTGATATGGGGGGGGATGACCATAGCCGGACTGGCCGAATGCTTCACCAATCCCGACACCCGTGAGCCAGACACCGGCAACCTTTTCGCAGAAATGGGTTTTGTTCCGGGACTGCCCGACGCGATGTATTACGAATAGGGATATCGATGCCAGAAACAGAACGGGACATGTCAAATGCCATCGCCGTTGTCGCAATGGCGCTGTGCGTGCCCGGCGGCGATACCCCCGGCGAATTCTGGCGCTCTGTGTTGGAAAAACGCGCCGCCTTCGAAATCCTCGACCCCCGGGAACTGGGCGACAGAGTTCCCGGCGACCTGCTGGCGCACCGCGACTACGTCCCGGCAGGCGCATTCCTGAGCGGCGACATCGGCCTCTTCGACCCACGGTTCTTTGGCCTAGATGACAGGCGCGCGCGCTTCATGGACCCGCAACAACGTCTGTTCCTGGAATGCTGCTGGGAGGCGCTCGAACAGGCCGGCCAGCCCGGCAAACGGCAAAACGCCCGCGTCGGCGTGTTCGGCGGAACATCGGCAAACGCCTACCTCGTGCAGAACCTTCTCGGCAATCCCGAGGTGGCGCACACATTCACCGAGGACGACCTGGAACTCGGCGGTAACAAGGACCACGCCACCCTCACAGCCGCCTATTGCCTGGGCCTGACCGGACCTGCCGTCACTGTCCAGTCGTGTTGCTCGACCTCGCTCCTCGCGGTGCATCTGGCAATCCAGAGCCTGATGTCAGGCGAATGCGATGTTGCGCTGGCGGGTGCGGTGTCGCTGCGGCTTCCCGCGCGGGTCGGCTACCTGTGGAAAGACGGCAGCATCCTGTCCCGGCAAGGTGTTTGCCGACCCTTTGATGCGCGCGCCGACGGGACCGTCTTTGGCAGCGGCGGTGGCGTTGTCGCGCTGAAACACTATGCCGATGCCCTCAAAGACGGCGACCCGATTCATGCCGTGATCCTGGGGTCCGCAGTGAACAACGATGGCGCGCGCAAGGCGGGGTATGTCGCCCCCTCGATGCAGGGCCAGGCCGAAGTGATCGCCGACGCGCTCGACATTGCCGGGGTGGCGCCGGGCGACCTCGGTTATATCGAAGCGCACGGCACCGGAACCGCCATCGGCGACGCGGTGGAATTCCGCGCACTGCAAAGCGTTTTTGGCGCTGCAAAAGATACCGAGATCGCGCTCGGCACGGCCAAGGCCAGCGTTGGCCACCTCGATGTGGCGTCCGGCGTCGTCGGCCTGATCAATGCGATCCACGTCGTGAACACCGGCCTCGTGCCCGGCCTCACAGGGTTTGAATCTCCGGGCACCGGGATCGACCTCACCTCCGGCCCTTTCCGTATCCGGACCCGGACCACACAATTGCCGGTTCATCGCCGGATAGCGGGGGTAAGCTCATTCGGCGTCGGCGGCACCAATGTTCACGCGGTGCTCGCGGCGGTGCCGCAATCGGTCGCGCACCGGACGCGGCTCGGCCAGGAACCCGATGCACGGCCCGAAACTCCGTTTCAGCGCAGGCGGCTTTGGGTCGCTCCCCCCGCGCAAACGCCCGCCCCTGCCGGGCCGACGCAGACCAACGCACGCGACAGGCTCATCGCGCTCATCAACGAAGTCGCGATTGACCCGCTCACACCTGCGGACATGCCCCGAGACTTCCTCGATCTCGGCTTTGACTCGCTGACCATGTCGCAACTGGCCGGACGGCTGCGCCGCGAAACCGGCCTAGAGCTGACGTTGCTCGACCTTGCAGACCCCGGAACATCACCGGCGCACCTTCTGCAAAAGCTGGAACAGATGCCGCACGCCACCGTTCCCCGCACGACATCGGAAACACCCAGCCCGACCGACACCGCCTCAGGCCCCTACCTGGTGCCGCTCACCGCCACCCGTGACACCGCGCGCAGCCTCACCGGGGAACAGCGCCAGTTCCTCGATGACTTGCAGACACGCTACCGTGCCCGCACCGATGCGTCCCGCGCGATGGCGATCCGGGCGCGGTCCGTCATGGCTGACCCTCGCACCATTTCCGGCTTTGACCTACGCTGGAAAGACATCTGTTACCCGATTGTCGCGGACAAATCCGCGGGTGCCTCGTTCAGTGACCTCGACGGCAACAGCTATCTCGACATGGTCATGGGCTTTGGCGCCAACTACCTCGGGCACTCACCGACCTATGTTACCGAGGCTATTCGGGCCCAGCTCGACAGGGGCTATGAACTCGGCCCGCAGACCACGCTGGCCGTCGAGGTCGCCGAACACTTGAGCGCCCTGACCGGGGCCGAACGCGTGGCCTTCTGCAACACAGGGTCAGAGGCAGTGGCCGCCGCCTGCCGCATCGCCCGTACCGCCACGGGCCGCGACAGGATCGTTGCATTTTCGGGGTCGTATCACGGCGGCTTCGACGCGGTCCTGGGACGGCCTCTGCGTGATCGCGAAGACGGCACAGCAATGCCCATCGCACAGGGCATTCCCGCCTCGGCCCTCGCCGACATGCGGCTGTTCGACTATGGGTCGCAGGCCGCGCTGGACCACATCGCCGCGCAGTCAGACGACATCGCCGCCGTGCTGGTCGAACCGGTGCAAACCCGTAACCCCGCCAATATTCCCATCGCCTTTCTTCACAATCTCAGAACCCTGTGTAGTGCGCGTGGCGTTGTCCTGATCTTTGACGAGATCGTGACCGGATTTCGCACCCACCCGGGCGGCGCGCAGGCGCTGTTTGACGTGCCCGCCGATCTTGCAACCTACGGAAAGGTGATCGGAGGCGGGCTGCCCATCGGCGCCGTCGCGGGCAAGGCGGCGCTGCTGGACCACATCGACGGCGGCCCGTGGCAGTTCGGCGATACCTCCGCCCCCGGTGTCCCCCGTACCTTTCTGGCGGGCACATTTGTGCGCCATCCGCTTGCCATGGCCGCGGCGCGCGCCGCGCTGCGCCACCTCGCCGCCGGGGGCAATGCGCTGCCTTTCGAGACGACACACCGCGTGCGACGGTTTCGCGACCGGCTCAACCAGCATTTCCGCGACCGCGGAATCGGTGCTGAAATGCAGTCTTTTGCCAGCTTCGCCACCTATAAAACGCAACCCCAAGAGATGAGCTTTGAAATTCTTCCTCCCCTTTTACGATCAAAAGGGATATACATAGGAGATGCAAAACTGGCGCATTTCTCAGTGATGCATAGCGACGCAGACATGGAGGAAATCCTGCAGGCACACGTCGAAAGCCTGGATGAGCTGTGCCGGGTCGGATTTTTCTGAAGTTGGGTATCCGTTTCGGATGCTTACGGTATTGACGGAGTTATTCTTTTGGAGGTCAGTTCGTGAAAGATTTTGATGAGACAAGTATTTGCAGAACGATGCCGAGGCCACAAATCCGCGATCTCGACACGCTTCCGGCTCCTGATCGGAGTCTGATCGACTATGATCGCTACAGTCTCTTTCCCAGTGAAACCGCCGTGCGCCACGCGATCACCGTGCAGGGCACACGCGGGTGTCCGTGGCGCTGCACGTATTGCCACATCACCTGGAAAACCCATCACTATCGCTCCGCCGAAAGCCTGCTTGAGGAAATCAAACTCTATGCCGACATGGGTGTCCGCCGTTTCGGGTTTGTCGACGACATCTTCAACGTCAATCGCAAGAACAGCGAGCGTTTCTTCAATCTCATCATCCAGTCCGGCCTCGACATTGATCTGTTCTTTTCCAACGGGCTGCGCGGCGACCTGCTGACCCCGGACTATATCGACCTGATGGTCAAGGCGGGCACGGTCTATATGCCGCTGGCGCTCGACACCGGGTCACCCCGGCTGCAACAGCTGATCAAGAAAAAGCTCAAGCTGGACCGACTGCGCGAGGCGCTAGATTACCTCTGCACGGCGCACCCGGATGTCATTACCGGGCTTTACTTCATGATCGGCTTTCCGACCGAAACCGAGGAAGAAGCCCACCAGACACTTGATTTCGTCATGAACACCAAATGGATACATTTCCCCGAATTCTTCGTTGTGCATCTCTATCCCGGCACGGAACTGGTCGACCTGGCGCTCGAAACAGGGATGAGCCGTGAATCGATCCTGCGATCAGAAGATTCCGCCGTACACGAAATCCCCGAAACCACTCCCTTCAAGGATCCCGCTTTCGTGTCCAAACTGCGGATGAAATTTCTGTCGCGTTACTGGATGCGAAAGGACCGGCTTGTCGCCACATTGCCCGGACAGATGAAGATCATGACCGAAAGCGAACTCCTGAACTACTACTCCGGATTCCTGCAGCAAAAGATGACGACGCTTCCCCAGCTCCTGCGGCATTTCAATATCGCCGAGAACGAACTGCCGTCAACGGAATGCGTCGCCGAAAGCGCCGTCGCCGTGCCCGACCTGCACGCCAAGATGACCCGGCATTTCAAACCGCTCTATCCGCTGCGTGACCAAGGTATGAAGGTACTCCTAATTGACGCAACACGGCACTACGCCGACAGGGACGAAGGCGCGCTGGAAGGCTTTTTGCACCCACCGATCGGTCTGATGTATCTGGCCACTCATCTGCATCGCGCGCTGCCCGGCCGCGTGCAATGCAAGGTCATCAAATCCTACGCGGATTTCGACAGCCACGACGAATTGCTCAAGATCGTCGAAGAATACGACCCGGCACTGATCGGCTTTCGCAGCATGACGTATTACCGCGACTTCCTGCACGAACTGACCGCCCACCTGCGCGGCAATGGCGTTACCGCTCCGATCATCGTTGGCGGGGCACATCCGACCACCGCCTGCGAACGGGTCCTCGAAGACCAAAGCATTGACCTGGTTGTCCTGGGCGAAGGCGAAGAAACACTTCTCGAACTGGTCACGGCGATGCTGCAGAACGACAGCACGTTCCCCGACGACGACCAGTTGGGCAAGATCGCTGGCCTAGCATTCAGAAAGAAGGCAGACTCATGAACCATACCGCACCCTTTCCCCTGCCCGAACCATTGAACACCGCCGCTCTGACCCAGCTCAAGAAGTCGCGATACAACATAATAACCGGTTTCAAATCAACCCACACCATCGTGCACAACCTGCTGCGTGAAACCGGGTTTCTGGTGCCGCAGGACAAGGCAGCGCTGATCGACGCTATCCTTGACGACCCCGCCGCCCATGCCCATGAACCTCTGCTTGAACCGTTGCTGCGGGCCGGCTGCCTGATCCCTTCGGATACCGACGAATCCGCGCTCATCACGCAAAAGAAGATCGACTTCGAAACCCGTCAGGAAGACACGCTGACACTGACCATCATCCCGACATACCAGTGCAACCTGAAATGCGTGTACTGCTGGGAGGATACCAAGGACTCGAACGACGCGATGCCCGCAGAGGCGCAGGAACGGCTCCTGCAATATATCGAGGCGCAACTGCCCTCGTTCTCGGCGTTGAATATCGAATGGTTTGGCGGAGAACCGATGATGGCCTACCCCGTCATGCAGAACCTGTCGCGCCGGATCGACGAAATCTGCAAATCGCAGAAAACTCCCTACTTTTGCTCGCTGACCACCAACGGCACCATGCTGACCGTCGAGCGTTTCGAATTCCTGCTGAAATACCACACTCGCTTCTTTCAGGTCACGCTTGACGGGCCTCAGGCCCTGCACGACCGCAACCGCCCCCTCAAAAGCGGCCGCCGCGCCGAATCTCTCGCTAGGGAAAACCCCGAGGCTCTGGGTAAAGAACTGCTCCAGTTCGCCAAACGCGGGACCTATGACCGGATTCTGCAAAACCTGCGCGACATCTGCGATCAGGTGCGCGGGCGCTTTGAATTCATCGTTCGCCTGAACGTGACCAAGGAAACTCAGCCCTATCTCGACGAGTTTCTTGACTTCTACCGCAGTGAATTCGGCGACGACTGGCGCTTTCAGCTCTATATTCAGGGCGTCGAGGAACATGACGGCAAACGTGCCGACGAGATGTCCGAAAAGTATCTAGACAAGACCGAAGACGTGGTGGATTCGATGTTCGATGCCGCAATCGACCGTGACATCCGGCTCAATTCTCTGCGCGTCGATGGCCCCGGCGACCTGATGTGCAAATCGCGCCAGAAGAACACGTATTTCGTCAATTCCGATGGCCGGTTCTACAAATGCGACATGTGCATGAACGACAAACACGTCACCTTTCTCGGCGATCTGACCCAGGAGGGCGCGCTGGTCGAAAATGCCAGCAATCTCCAGGACTGGAACACCATCGAACCGCCCGGCTATTGCAAGGACTGCGTCCTGCAACCGCTGTGCTTTGGCCTGAAATGCCCGTATTACAACACAATCGAGGGCAAGACACGCTGCGAGCTGTTCAACTCGCATTCTGCAGCGCGCAACGCCGTCAAGACCTTTGCGCAGGAAGGCAAATATGAAATCTACTCCTGACAGCAAGTTACCCTGACACATGCCGGCCAGGCTCATCTACGACCGGGCGACGCTGCGCGCAGACGTTGCCGCACTGCAGGCGCGCCTGCCGGGGATCAGGCTTTTCTACGCGGCCAAGGCCTGCGCCGAACCGCTGGTGCTGGGTGAACTGGCCGCCCACGGGCTGGGATTCGAGGTTGCCAGCGCCGAAGAAAACAAGGCACTGCTGGACATCGGTGTCGGGGCGCAGGACATCATTTGTGGGCTGCCGATGAAAGGCCCCGACCTGATCGCCGACATGTATGCCAAGGGCTGCCGCGCCTTTGCTTTCGATTGCCCCGAGGAACACGCCGACCTGCTGTGCCATGCGCCGTCGGCGGTCAGGCTGCTGCGCATCGCCGTCCAGGATCTCGACAGCACAAGCATCGGCTGGGGGATGTCACCCGACACCCTCGATGCCTGGGTCGCCGAAAGCGGCGGTGTTCTTGCCCAGATCGACGGGGTCTCGTTTCACCTGAGTCGCAATTACCGCCCGAAACTGCTCGAACGGGTGCTCGACCGGGCCGGGGCCGTTCTTGACCGGCTGCAGGGCACCACGTCGCCGATTCTGAATATCGGCGGCGGCTATCGCAATACCCTGCCTCCGCATCTGGCCCTGAAGTTCGATCTTGAACGGTTTTACCGCACCGTCACTGAGCGGCTGGGCTGTCTGCGCGCCCGGCATTCGATCCGGGTCTGGGCCGAACCCGGCAGGGCGCTGGTCGAACGGGCGGGGTCTCTGCAAACCCGAGTTCTGCAAGTCCGCGCCGCAGCGCACGAACATGTCGTCGCGCTTGAACTCAATATCGGGACAAAGCCGGGTGCCCACCCCTCTGCGATCAGCGCTGTAACCGTCGCCGGGCGCGAACCGCTGTACTCGCTCGATGCCCATCTCCGCGGTGACACCGGCGAAATGCCGACAGTTGTGTTTGTGGATGCGACCTGCGAATTCGCCCCGTTCTACCGTTTGCCACTGTGCCGCGTCCCGCGCGTTGGTGAACTGCTCGAATTCCAGGGGCTCGGCGCCTATACAGGCTGCCTCAGCAGCCGGTTTCACCGCCGGGCCTTCCCAAACGTCACCATCGCCTAAGGCCTCTGGCACAGCCGCCAACGCGCCGGCATCCGTCACGCCCTGACCCAAAGCGCTGTTGAATATCACTTTTAACTGACCCGGTATTGTCACCGAGAATTGACCCGCCCAGTCATTCTGACTTGTTCCTCATAACGTAGTCAATGCTGGTCTCTCCTTTCGTTTCTGTTTCGCGATCTCGGAGCTGGTTTTAGTGCGATAGCTGTCAGTAACTCGGGGGAGATTCTGGTCCGTTCCCGCTTCCCTTCGCCGCAAATCTTAGCTACCGCAATTGAGAGGATGGATCTGTTGCACAAATCCAGTGAGGGATTCATCTCGTGAATCCAGCGTGGTAGCTGTGGTGGATGAGCGGACCTAACACTCCGACTTCAAGACCCAGAACTGGCCCGCGTACAACACTGCGCTCAAGCGGCGCGGATCGCTGACGATCTGGGGCGATCCTAACGTGGCGTGGGAGGCAGCATTTCTACAGCGACCCTCACATTCAGACTGGTCTGGCGATAAAGGTGCTGTTCGGAATGGCGCTGCGGCAAACGATTGACCTCGTCGAGAGCCTGCTTTACCCGATCGGCCTGGACTGGGACGCGCCGGACTTCAGCAAGCTCATAGTGCACACGGAACCATTTAGAGCTTTGAATTTTAATATGAAACTGTCCAATCCATCAGTGGGCCAACGATCGCAAGTTTTGAAACCCATCGCATTCGAGCCAGACTAGGAACTTGGGAAGTCGATGCCACAAGTGGGCCGCGTCGCGCTCGGCCCCACTCAGGTCAATCGCTTCTGCACACCTATCACGACTGAATATGATCTCGATTGTCCGGATTGGTTTCCCTGTTGAGGGAGAAAAATTCCCTGATGTTCGTGAAGAAGTTCCCTGATAATTCACGCAGGGAAATCCACGGCAAGATACTGATAACAGGTGGATAATTGACGACCAGGTGCACCGATATCAGTTTGTTCTTCAATATTTCCCTGTAGATTCCCGATAAACAGGGATTTAGGGCGCAGACTGGATGGCTGGAGACTGCCTGCACAGCCACAGGATAGAAGCCCGGTGCAAAGAGCATCGGGCTTTTTCTTTCGTATCCCTTATAAAACAATACCTTAGCCAAGGGTCGGCTTTGGGAGAGATTGGAATAACTCACCAAATCCCGCAACCTTTTCCGCAACACAATCCGCAACATTCAGGCGCCCGTTTGTGCCCGCAGGGATAGTCCCGTTCCCCAATTCAGCGCCGGTGGAATCGCTCGCCGGCGCCGCCCCCTAACCGCCGGGGTTCTGGTTCCGAGTGGACAGCCTGGCATTCGGCGCCCTTGCAATTTCCGGCGTTGCCGCTCCCTGGGCGGTGCAGATCATCGCTTTGACGCGCGGGATTTTCTGAGAGTATTAACACAATCCGTTTCGCCTTCCGCTATCAAGCAGGAAAGAAAAAGGGATCCTTGTGTGGGCATCCTCAACGACCGAGGCCGGTACTATTGGGTCAAACGGGTGCCGAAACGGTTTGCCGGGCTGGTGCGCGGTGTCGATGGCCAGACCGTCACTCAGGTACGCCAGGCACTGCACACCGACAACAAGGCCGAGGCCAAAATCAAGGCCGCACAGATCGAGGGCGCCCGGCTGGCCGAATGGGAGGCGCTGGCCGCCGGTGATAGCGCCAGCGCCCGCAAGCACTATGAGGCGGCCCGCAAACTGGCGGCGGCGCGCGGGTTTCCCTATCGCCCCGTCGAGAATGTCGCCGCCGGTGACGTGATCGACATGCTCAACCGCGTTCTCGCACTTGCCGAAGGCAGCCGGCAGCAACCACCGCAATTGACGGCCTCGCTTGCCACCGCCGAGGCCCTGCTGGGAACAGTGCCCGAAACACTTCCCTCCATGCCGGAAATCCTTGCAGAGAATTATGAGCTGACAAAAACGCGGCACCTCAAGAAATCGGAGGCACAGAGGCACAAATGGAAGCTGCCCCGCGAGCGTGCCGTGAACAACCTTGTCGAGGTGACATCGCCCAAGGACGGCCAGGGCAAACCATCGGCGGTTCCTGTTGATCACATCATCATTCGAGCCTGTAGAACGCGCGCACGGTGTAGCGTTGCGGCTTCTTCTGGAATGTATCGCGGGCAATACCTGCCAGTTTCGACGCTCTGCTTTTGTTGCCGCCCGTGCTGGTCATGACACAGGCCAGATATTGAGCTTCGGCCTCTTTCAGAAAGTGCGCGAGGGATCGGTCGGATGGGTCAATCGTGATTGCGGCTTTGGGTTCAGCATCCATGACACTCACACCGCCAGCCATGATGGCAAGATCGCCATGTTCCTCTACGGCGCGTGGCACTTCATCCCGCCCGTCACGGGCTGGACCGCGCATATCGCCGATGAGGCACAGCGCGCCCAATGGGACGGCACAGATTGGGTCACGGGCGTTCTGGCCATGGGCACAACCGGGGCCATGACCCGGCACTCGGTGGCAGAGGTGGCCCACACCGCGGCCGCCGGCGCCATCAACACCGCCGGGCTCATCATCCCGAACAAAGCCTCGCTCTTTTGCGTCTCGGACCGTGTCACCGGCGCCATCACCGGCACTCTGACCACATTCTCGGCCGGCATCGACCGCCAGGCATCGAAGTTCTCCAGCGGCCTTTCGCCGGCGCTCGACAGCACCTTCACCGACCCCTCGGGCCTTGAAACGTTCTGGGCCGACACCAGCGTCAGGATATTCGGCGAGGACGGCGACTTCACCTTCGGCCAAATCACCCTCGCCGCCCATTACATGCACTACGCCGCACCAGGCTGACCCCGCGCCGCTCAACGCACCTGTCGAGCATCACAAGAGGCGCCTCACATGGGCAAAACCACCTCTCTCTCGCCCTGCCACCGCGCCACGGCCCTGACCGCACACCCGCGCGCTCCGCGAATGGGAGGCGCGCGTTCTGGCCGACCGCTGCGGTACCCTGACCGCCCGCGCCCTGGGCAATGCCAACCGCAGGCTGGAGCTTCTCAGCGTCTGACTCGCCCGGAAATCAGCCAAATCGCAGGCAACGCGCACCAACTGCCCGCCCGCAGCCGAAGGCGAGGACGGGCTCAAGCAAGCGTGCGCGCAGCGCACTCAATTCGACAGCGCGTCCCGGTACCAGGCCACGATCGCCTGCCGCTCCTCGGGCTCCATCCAGGACAGGTTCGCCGGCGGCATCGCCTGGCTCCGCCCGGCCTGCAGATAGATCGCCTTGGCGGCCCCCGCGATCTGGGCCTCGGTCTCCAGCCGTATCCCCTTGGGCGGCCAATGCATCCCCTCCCAGAACGGCTCTTGCGCGTGGCACATGGAACAACGCCCCAGCACGATATCGGCCACCTCCTCGAACCCCTCGGCCTCGATGAACCGCATCGCCCCCGGCCTCGGCGCCGCCTCGGCGCTCATCTCCAGCCGCGGCCCGGTCGACAGCCACACCACCAGCACGAACAGCACCGCCGTCGCCCCCCAGGTCCAGTGCGGATTGCCCTTGCGCGCGTGCAGACTGTTGAAATAGTGCCGGATCGTCACCCCCATCAGGAACACCAGCGCGGCGATGATCCAGTTCCACTGCGTGGCAAAGGCCAGCGGATAGTGGTTGCTAAGCATCAGAAAGATCACCGGCAGGGTCAGGTAATTGTTGTGGGTCGAACGCAGCTTGGCGATCTTGCCATACCTGGCGTCCGGTACCCGCCCGGCCTTCAGATCCGCCACCACGATCTTCTGGTTCGGGATGATGATGAAGAACACGTTCGCCGTCATCACCGTCGCCGTAAAGGCACCCAGATGCAGCATCATCGCCCGTCCCGTGAAGATCTGGTTATAGGCCCAGCCCATGACCACCAGCAGCACGAACAGCAACAGCATCAGTACGGTCGGTCGCGCGCCCAGCCCCGACTTGCACAGAACATCGTAGACCAGCCATCCAACGGTCAGCGAGGCGGCGGAAATCAGCACCCCCTGCCACAGCGCCAGATCCGCCTTGTTGGCGTCGATCAGATACAGCTCCGCCCCCATCCAGTAGACCAGCACCAGCAGCGCCATGCCCGACAGCCAGGTAGAATAACTCTCCCATTTGAACCAGATCAGATGCTCCGGCATCTCCTTGGGCGCCACCAGGTACTTGCGCAAATGATAAAAGCCGCCGCCATGCACCTGCCACTCTTCGCCATCCGCATCGCCCAGGTCCCCGTCGCGCCGCAGCCCCAGATCCAGCGCGATGAAATAGAACGACGACCCGATCCACGCGATACCGGTGATGACATGCAGCCACCGCACCGCGAACTCGGCCCAGGCCTCCAGGATCACCAGTTCCAGCATCGTGCCTCTCCCCCTTGGTTCGCCGCCACTCTATCGCGCCCGGCTTTTTCGCGCCATTCCTGAAAAACTCGGGACTTTCAGTGAAACGCGCCAAATATCCTATCTGAAGACCCTGCGCATGTTCACCCGGGTCTATGAGCCTGGCAGCATGTCCGCCGCTGCCCGCGACCAGCGCGCCTCGCCCGCCTATATAGAGGCCCGCGGCATGCCGCAAACCGGAGACGACCTTGCCGGTCACGACTGTCTCAACCTGCGCTTGCCCGGCGGGCCGGAGTTCCAGTGGACCCGGCAGACAGAGCAGGAGACAAACGCCACGCCGTCACCGGTCCCTTCGAATCCGATGACGGCGACGTGCTCACCGCCTGGGCGCTGGCCGGGCGCGGCATCGTGATGAAACCGGTCTTCGAGGTCGCCGCCCGCCTCGCCACCGGCGATCTGGTCGCCGGGGCCACGCCGCCGACGCCGACGAAACTGACCTGTCTTTCGCCCGTACCGCACCGAAAACGACCCGAGGTCGCGGCTGTTTTTGGAGTTCATGTCGGGCCGGATCGCTAGGGCGGTTACCGATTGACCGCGACTGTTCGCCCCGCCTGCATCCGGCGTAGGGTGCGCTTCAGCGCACCTCCCCCCGCAAAGGCCCGGGTTCCCCACTCCGCCACTCTCTGCCATCTGGCCACCCCCGGGCTATCCCGCTCGGTCTGTTAACCCGGGCCTTTGCCCGACAAGGGTCCGACACAGGTCCGACGGGTGTCCGACGCAAATCCGACACCGAAATCTGCCATGAAAAAACCCGTTAATCCCCGATTCGCGGCGCTGGCCGCGCGACGCGGCCACTTTTGATTAACCCGGCAGCACCGGACCCACAGCTCTGCCCACTCCCCGGCATCCGTGGCCGCCCGGTCGCAATCCCGTGCTATTCATTGATTGTAATATCCAGATGTTGTAATATACACATGCAAGCATCCGCCGACCTGGCCGCAACCACCCGGGAGAACACCATGACCCGCATCCTGAAACCCGCGCTCGCCGCCGCGTTCTTCGCCGTCGTCGCTGGCGCGGCGCAGTCCGAGATCTACCTGCGCAACGGCGCCGAGGAAATCGATGTGCACATCGAGAATGACAAGCTGTTCTGCACCCGCGTCGAGGACGGGTACGAGCTGTGCAACGGTCTCAGCCCGCGCACCGACGGCACCTGGGCCGGGCGCCGCATGCAGCATCCCGACATGTCCGATCGCTTGCGGTTCAACGGCACCGTGACCTTCGGCGACAGCGGCCTGACCATCCGCGGCTGCGCCGTGGGTATCTGCGACGCCGAGGACTGGCCGAAGACCTGAGGTCAGACCGTTGACTGGTGATTGACCGCAATCCAGTCGCACCGCCGATCCCAATTGACTGGCGAACGCCGCTTTGCCCGGGGTCGGTGGATCAGCCGGTGACCATTGTCCGCTGGTCGGCCATTCCCATCGACAGCACAAGCGCCGCCGCATCCTGCGCCGCCTTGAACGCGGCCTTGCCCGCCAGGCCGCGCCAGTTCGCCGCCAACAGGCTTTGCGCCACAGCACCTCCCAGCGTGGTGCCGGGGCCCAGGACGATGAACACATCCGGCATGAACTCTCGCGCGGTAACGCGGATTGCGGTAGCGAAATCATAGGGTTGGATCACCTGATGCCCCAGCGTGTAGTCGCGCAGGGCGCCGGTGTCGGTGGACCGGGGCCGCCATATGGCACCGCGCCCGTCGACCAGCGGCATGCCGGGCTGGCCGAACAGCCCAGCCCCCAGACGCGCCCGCCCCTCGGCGGCGACCGGAGCCTGCAACCGGGTGTGGAACCCCGCATGCCCGGGCAGGCGCATGGGGAACCTTTTCTGTACCACCGGCATCCCGGCCTCGAAGGCCGCGAGCCCGGCCTCGTTGCCGGCGATAACCAGCATACCGCCCAGATCGATGGACAGGGCCAGCATATGGCCGGGACGGGCGTCGATCGCAGCCAGCTGGGCCTCGATACGCGCCCTTTCGCCCGGAATGAGGCGCCAGTCTTCGTCGACGAAAGGATAGATCAGCTGCCCGCCAATCATATGGTCGTGCATCAGGGTGCCCATGGTATTGACTACTTCCAGCCCGCCCATCAGATCCAGCGCACCGGCGCAGGCCAGCGCGATATACCAGCCCATCGAATTGCCGGTGACCCCCAGGATGTCAAAGCGGTTGCGGTCGATGGCCAGAAAATCGGCATAGGCGCAGGCGTGGATCAGCGCAGAGGCATTGTCGCCGCGCGTATGTGTCAGGCCGGAAAACCGCGCCGCCCCGTCCAACTCCGAGACCATCGCCTGCCCCTGGGTCATGCGGTAGCAGTCAAAGCGGGCCAGCATGTCGGCGCGATGGCCATGGTGACGGGCGAGATACCCCAACTCTTCGCGGTTATACGTGCCGCGGCCCGGGGCGACGACTATGGCGTTTTGTCTGGGGGCAGTCCTGTTCATGCCGCACCCCACAGGTTTCGTGCAGCCTTGGTGACAGAGGCGCGCGACGGCATGGTCGCCCCATATGCGGGCCCTGTGGCGATGAAACTGTCATGGGCGGCGAGGCGGGCGTGCGGCAGATCTGTGCGTTCGTGCAGCAGCGCCATCAATGCCTCGGACTGGCTGCCAGTGCTGCGGCATTCATCTACGATCAGCACCTTTTCGGCGCCGTCCAGTGCGGCAATGATTGCGTCCGCGGGCAGCGGCGCAAGCCAGCGCAGGTCGAGGATACGGGTTCCGATGCCCTCGGTTTTCAGGTCGGCGGCGGCCTGCGCTGACAGGTAGCGCCCGTTGCCATAGGTCACGATCGCCAGCGGGCCGTCGCCGTCGACGCCCACTTCGCCCAGCGCGATGCGCCGGTCGGGCGAAGGATAGGTCGCCATCCAACGGCCATCCTTTTCGGCCATCAGGTCGCGCATCGGGTAGAGCGCAATAGGCTCGACCATCACCACCACGCGCTGCTCCTGGCGCGCCAGCCGCACACACTCGCGCATCATGCATGCCGCGTCGTCGCCGCGCGACGGGCAGGCGATCACGATGCCCGGGATGTCACGCAGAACGGCCAGTGAGTTGTCATTGTGGAAATGCCCGCCAAAGCCTTTCTGATAGCCAAGCCCGGCGATGCGAAGCACCATCGGGTTGCTGAACTGGCCGTTCGAGAAGAAGGGCAGCGTCGCCGCTTCGCCGCGCAGTTGATCCTCGGCATTGTGCAGATAGGCGAGGAACTGGATCTCGGGCATCGGCACGAAGCCGTTATGCGCCATGCCTATGGCCAGCCCCAGGATCGACTGTTCGTCCAGCAGCGTGTCGATCACCCGGTCCGGACCGAACCTGCCGATCAGCTTTTGCGTGACGCCATAGACACCGCCCTTGGCGCCCACATCCTCGCCCATCATGACGATCTCGCCGTGTTCCAGCATCAGGTCGGTCAGGGCCCAGTTCAGCAGCTTCGCCATCGGCTGTGGCGTGGCGAGATGTTTGAACTCAGGCCCGAAAGCTTTCTGGCGAGCGTCTTGCGACGGACCGTTCGAGGTAGCGCAGGCGCGGGCGGGGGGGACAAGTGAGGCCATGACCTGCCCGGCGGTCTGCAGGCGCGGGCGTTTCACCGCCTCTTCGGCGACGCGGGTGCACTGGTCTTCGGCCTCCTGGTAGATGTCCAGAACCTCGGCGGGGCTCAGCACGCCCTTGTCGATCAGCAAGCGGGCAGAGTGCAGCAGCGGATCGTCGGCCTCCCAGCGCTCGAAGATGTCCTTGCCGAGATAGGTCTGTTGCAGGTCGGGCCCGGCATGTCCGTAGAGCCTGACGAGGCCGAGATGCAGGAAGGCCGGCTTCTTGCGGCAACGGGCGTAGTCGGCGGCCTTTTGTGCCACACGGTAGGTGTCGAAGATGTCGAGCCCGTCAGCATGAAAGTACTTCAGCCCGGGCTTCACGGCAAAGTTGGCGGCGACCCAGCCGCGCGGGGTGCGGGTGGAAATGCCGATGCCGTTATCCTCGCAGACAAAAAGCAGCGGCAGCGGGATCGACTGGTACGAGGTCCAGCAGGCGGTGTTGATCGCCCCTTGGGCGGTGGAGTGATTCGAAGAGGCGTCGCCGAAAGAGCACATCACCAGCCCGTCATCGGCCAGCACCTGATGTTCGGGCCGGTGACGTCTGCAAAGACCGATGGAATAGGCCGCCCCCACCGCCTTTGGCAGGTGGCTGGCAATGGTCGAGGTTTGCGGCGGGATCGCCAGCGCCCGCGATCCAAGGACCTTGTGACGCCCGCCACTGATCGGATCGTCGGTCGAGGTCGTAAAGCTTAGCAGCATGTCCCAGGCGGGCGTGGTGCCGGGCACCTGGGCCGATCGCATGGTCTGAAACGCCCCGTCGCGGTAATGCAGGAACGCCATGTCGTCGGGGCGCAGGGCCGCGGCCACCGCCGCCATGCCCTCATGCCCCGAAGAGCCGATGGTGTAATACCCCTGCCCCGCCGCCTGCATCCTGCGCGACCGCCGGTCAAGATTGCGGCTCAGGCACTGCGCCCGGAAGATCGCCACCGCCTCGGTATCAGCTAGCGGCCCCCGCGCCGGGTTTCCCGGCGGCAGCGCGCCGCTCGCCAGTTTGTCGCGAAACGCCTTGTCGACAATATCGGCCCGATCCATGGGCGTCTCCTTTGCAGTGGGCCTTTAGTCCCGCTCCGGGCACGGCCCGGCGTTGGGTATGCGCGTCTTCGGGGGCCTCATCGGTGTTGACCGCCTGTCAGTCTATCGCGGTTCCGGATGAAGCTATATCGGTTTTCGCCGCTGCCGCCGCCGAAACCAACAATGTCGCAGCAGGGCTGGCATCCCGCGCCAAGGCTAGTCGAAGCTGACATCCACGGATCCGAAAGGGCCAAAGTCGGCATGAATCGCGGTTCTCGGCGGGCATTCGACGGGGCGGATGAAGCTGCCCGACAAGATCACATGCCCGGCCTCGATGCTCTGGCCGTATTGGGCCATGCGGCGGGCCAGCCAGACAACGCTTTCGACCGGATCGCTCAACACTCCCGCGCCCAGCCCGGTCTCTTCTACTTCGCCGTCGCGAAAGGTGATCGCCCCCACCCAGCGCAGGTCATGGGCATCAACCGCGTGGCGTTCGGCCCCCAGCACGATACCGGCATTGGCCGCGTTGTCGCTGATCGTGTCAAGCACGGTGCGGCTGCGCCCGGTCCTGGGGTCGGCGCGCTGAATGCGGGTGTCGAGGATCTCTATGGATGGCGCCACGTGGCCGGTGGCGGAGATCACGTCGGCCCGGGTGACATCGGCGCCGGCAAGCGGGGCCTGCATCACAAAGGCGATCTCGGCCTCGATACGGGGCTGGATGAACCGGCCTACCGGTACGGTGGCGCCATTGTCGAAAGCCATGTGGTCAAAAAGGATACCGCTGTCGGGGATGTCGATCCCCAAGGCGTATTGCATCGCCTTCGAGGTCAGCCCGATCTTCCAGCCGATCACCCGGCGCCCGGCCTTCAGCTTGGCGCGGAAAATGGCGTTCTGCACCTCGTAGGCGTCATCCATCGTCATGTCCGGGTGGCGCAAGGTCAGCAGGCCCACCTGCTGGCAGGTTGCCTCGGCATGCAACAGATCCGATGCGGCGCGGACGTGATCCTCGGGGGTCATACGTTCTCGTCCTCGACCCCGTTGCGCAAGGTACCGATGCCTTCGACCTCTATTTCGACCACGTCGCCGGGTTTCAGGTATCGCGGCGGATCGAACCGCGCGCCGGCGCCGGTGGGGGTGCCGGTTACGATGATGTCGCCAGGCTGCAGCGCCATGAATGTCGAGATGTATTCGATCTCGCGGCGGATCGGGAACATCATCCGGCTGAGGTAGTCGTCCTGACGAACCTCGCCGTTGACCCGGGTGACGATGCGGGCCTCATCCAGTTGGGCCGCATCCCTGAAGGGCACCAGCCAGGGACCCATGGCGCCGGACCTGTCCCAGTTCTTACCCTGTGTGACGTTGAACTTGGCGTGCCGCACCCAGTCGCGGATCGTGCCTTCGTTGCACAACGTCAGCGCGGCGATGTGGTCATAGGCGTCGCTCTGGCCGATGCGGCGGCCCGCCTTGCCGATCACGATCGCCACCTCTCCCTCGTAGTCGAGCGTGTGGTTTTCCGGCGGACGCACCAGATTGCATTCGTGCCCGGTGAAGCCGCTGGCGAAACGCGCAAACAGCGACATGTATTTCGGCTGCGCACTACCATCCTTGTATTCCGCGTTCCGGTCGGGAAAGTTCACACCGACGCACAGGATGCGCGGCGCGTTGGGCATGACCATCTCGTAGGCGTATTCGGTGTGGGTCACAGGAGCGTTTTCGGCGGCCTCTGCCAGGCGTGCAAGACCGCCAGCCCGAACCACGTCCAGCAGGCTGGGCCATTCCGGAAAACCGGGGCTGAGCGCCACGAACCCGCCCTCGCGCATCGCGCCGTATAGCTGCGTGCCCGCCACGCTCACCGTCGCAAATCTCATCGCCGGAACCCCGTCCATCCTGTGTTTGGCCGTTTTGGCACCCGGTCAGATGACCGGGAAAATGACGTTGGTCTGCCCCGTACCGGAGGATGGGAAATAGGGTGTGACGACCTCACATTCGGCGTCGTAGCTGTCCCAACCTAGCGCACCGTATAGCATGGCCGTGTCGTGCATCGATCCTTCGCCACAGCAGAAACCGGCATAGTCGCCCAGCATCTTAAGGAAAGTGGCGTGATCGCCTCGTTGCCACATCTCCAGCACGTGCAGGTCCATCTGGCGGTTGAACTCGCTGGAGATGGTGAAGGTGCCGTTGTTGGCGGCATAGTCCTTGTTGGGCCAGATCTTGTGGGAAAGCGAGCCGGAGGCGACCAGCAGCACCTTGTTGTCAGAGGCCTCGACCGCCTCGCGGATCGCCTCGCCCACAATGCGGCTTTCCTCGTGGCTGTGCACCGTGCACCAGCCGGCGATCGAGACCACGTTCATCTGGTGCTCACGCGACATGAAACGCAGCGGAACAAGGGTGCCGTATTCCAGCTCAAGGCTGTCGATCTGGTGGCTGAGCGTCTGGACGCCCTTGTCGGTGGCGGTCTTTGCGATGGCGTCGCCCAGGGTGGGATTGCCGGTGTACTGGTATTCCATGTCCTGGATGAGCTGCGGAAACTCGTTCGAGGTGAAGAGACCGCCGAACCTGTGGTTGGCGTTGATGTGATAGCCCGCATTCACCACCCAATGCGTATCGCAGATCACCACGGTATCGGCCCCAAGCGCCTTGGCGCGGCGGGCAATTTCGCGGTGGCCGTCGATGGCCGGCTGGCGCTTGCCCTTGATGGGGCCTTCCTGCTCTGACATCAACATGGTGGGCACATGAGTGCATTTTGCGGCTAGGACGAGTTCTCCCATGGTTTCCTCCTTTGGGGCAAAGCGCGTTTGGTTGCAGGCGGCGGGTCAGGCGCCCAGCCTCATGATCTTGTGTTGACCGGTAGCAAAGCCGATGTGTTTCTGCTCCATGTAGAAATCGAACGACCAGTCACCGCCATCGCGACCGATACCGCTGGCCTTGACGCCGCCAAAGGGCGTGGGCAGGTGGCGCACGTTTTCAGAGTTCACCCAGATCATCCCCGCCTCCAGCCTGTCGGTAAAGCGCAGCGCGCGGGTCAGGTCGTTGGTCCAGACATAGCCGGTCAGCCCATAGGCGGTGTCGTTGGCCATCTCCAGCGCCTCTTCTTCGGTCGAGAACGGGATCGAGGTCAGCACCGGGCCGAATATCTCCTCCTGCGCGATGCGCATAGAGTTATCGGCGTTGGTGAACAGGGTCGGGCGGACGAAATAACCTGTGTCCCCAACCGTCTGGCCACCCGCGGCCACCGTCGCGCCATCCTCTCTCGCAATGTCGAAATAGGACATCACCTTATTGAAATGCTCCTCGGTCACCAACGGCCCGACCTCGGTCGCTGGATCCAGCGGGTGGCCAACCTTGATGTTGTTCACCCGCTCCACCAGCCGGGCCTCGAACTCCTCTCGGATCGTGTCCTGCACCAGCAGGCGGCTGGATGAGGTGCAGCGTTCGCCGTTGATCGAGTAGATCATGAAGATCACCGCATCCAGTGCCCGGTCCAGATCGGCGTCATCGAACACGATCACCGGGTTCTTGCCGCCCAGTTCCAGATGCATGCGTTTCAGCGTATCCGCGCCCTGCCTGGTGATGATGCTGCCGGTGCGGCTTTCACCGACAAAGGCGATTGCCTTTATCGCCTTGTGCCGGGTCAGGCGTTTGCCGGCGTCGTGGCCAAAACCGTTCACGGTGTTCAGCACACCGGGCGGCAGGCCGGCGCCTTCGGCGATCTCGACCAGCAGACGAGCGGTCAGGGGCGAATCCTCAGCCGGTTTGTGAACCACGGTGCAGCCAGCGGCCAGCGCCGGGGCGATCTTCCATGTCGACAGCATGAAGGGCGTGTTCCAGGGGGTGATGACCCCGACGGGGCCGATCGGTACGCGTGTTGTGATGTTCATCAGGGTCGGCGATTTCAGGTGCTGCCCGTCGCGCGCCTGCACCACCTGATCGGCAAAGTAGCGAAAGTTCTCTGCCCCTCGCAGTGCTGCCTTGGACATGAAGCGCAGGGTCTGGCCGGTGTCCCAGCATTCGCAAAATGCGATCTCTTCGGCGCGGGCCTCGATGGCCCCGGCCACGTCGATCAGGATCTTGCGCCGCTGGGTGGCCGGCAGGTCGCGCCAGGCCGGAAATGCCCAAGCCGCAGCTTGGGCCGCGGCGTCCACATCCGTCTCGTCGCCGCGCGCCACGTCGCAGATCACCGATCTGTCAACCGGAGAGATCGACTGGAACACGCCACCGGAGCCGGCGCAATCCTCGCCGCCGATCCGGTTCTGGATGCCCGTATCCCTGAAACCGGCCAGATAGCTGCTCAATTTCGCGATGTTTTCGTCAAGCACAGACATGGCGGGGCTCCGAATGGTCCTTGCTACGCCCGCTCCAGCAGCACTTCACTAACGCGGCAATAGTTGCGATGTTAAATGCTGCTCTCCTTTTGTCAATCGGTTTACGGCATGGCCACTTGACCGGGCAAATAGCGAGACTGTCATGCCGTCAGCCCAGAAACTCCGCCATCCGCGTCAATGCGCGACGGATGTTGCCTTGACTGTTGGCATAGCTGAGGCGGATATAACCCTCTCCGAGGATGCCGAAATCGGGCCCGCCGATTGTGGCGACGCCTGTCTGTTCCAGCAACGCCGAGGCAAGCTCCTTGGCCTTCCATCCGGTTTGGCCGACATTCGGGAAGGCATAGAAGGCACCCTTGGGCGAGATGCAAGAGACGCCCGGCAGCTGGTTGCAAAGGTCGACCACCAGCTTCCGGCGGGCATCGAATTCGGCGACCATGGCGGCGACGGCATCCTGCGGGCCGGTCAGCGCCTCCAGTGCCGCGTATTGCGTCGGCGCGTTGACACAGGACCAGGCGTTAACGGCCAGTTTGCGGGCCTTGTCGTAAAGCTCCTGCGGCCAGACCGAATAGCCCAGCCGCCAGCCGGTCATGGCATAGGTCTTGGACCAGCCATTCAGCACGATCAGCCGGTCGCGGATCTCAGGGTAAGTCAGCAACGAGACATGTTGCTCTCCATCATAGAGCATCTGATCATAAATCTCGTCCGACATCACCGCGACCTCCGGGTGTTCGGCAAGACCTGCGACCAGCCGGTCGATTTCGGCCCGCGGGGTCACTCCGCCACATGGATTGGCGGGTGAGTTCACTATGACAAGCCGGGTTTCCGGGGTGATCAGCGACAGGGTCTCTTCTGCCGAAAAGGCAAAGCCGTTCTCTTCGCGGATCGGCACCGGTACCGGGTTGGCACCGGTGAACTCTATCATGGAGCGGTAGATCGGAAAGCCGGGATCGGGATAGAGAATATCGCCACCCGGTTCGCCAAACATCAAGATGGTGGTGAACATGGTGACCTTGCCGCCGGGCACGATCAGCACGTTGCCGGGGCTGACCTCTTGCGCAAAGCGGCGATAGAGGTCGGCAGCCACGGCCTCGCGCAACTCGGGGATGCCGGTGGCGGGGGTATAGCCGTGGTGGCCGTCGCGCAGAGCCCTCACCGCGGCCTCGACGATATTCGGCGGAGTGGGGAAATCCGGCTGGCCGATGCCAAGGTTGATCACGTCCATGCCTTGGGCCGCCAGCGCGCCAGCGCGCGCCAGCACGGCAAATGCGTTCTCTTCGCCGATCCTATCGAATGCCGGTACGGTATTCATCGTTTTTCCCCTCTGGTCGCGGTCCTGCCCGCTTGTCTGGGATCACGCCGGAATTGGCAAGCCGGGCCAGCGCATGGCAGGGTGCGGTCATGTTGCGACTGGTGCTGACCCTGCCGATTCTGCTGTCGGCCTGCCTGAAGGACGAAAGCGTCTCGGGCTATGCCGATCCGGGCGCCGTCTATCGTTTGGGCGAACTGAGCGGCGCGGAATTCACCGCCCGCGCGACCATCTCCTTTCCGGGGGCCGGCGAGGTGCGCGGCCAGGGGCCGTGCAACAGCTATTCCGCGCGCCAGACGGTACCCTATCCGTGGATCAGGATCGAGGCGCTCGCCGCGACGCGCCGGGCCTGCCCGGAACTGGTAGACGAGGCTGCCTTCTTTGGGGCGCTGGAGGCGATGACACTGGCAGAAGTGGCCGGCGGCGTGCTGATCCTGTCGAATGACGAGGGGGCCGAAATGGTATTCCGCGCCGCTCAGGATTGACGCGCAAAGAGATCGGCGAAACGCCGCCGGGCTGGTGGCAGCGGCCTGTCGCCTAGCGCCGGGGCCAGCCAATTGGCCAGAAAATGCCCGGTGGTGCGCAAGCCGAGTGCGATGTCGGCGGCGGCGGCATCTGCCGGGTTCAGCAGGCAGGCGGGCAGCGGCAGCAGACGGTCCTTCCACTCTCCCGCCCCGGCCTCGCTGACCGCGCGGCCAGATTTCGGCGACACATAGCCGAGCCCTTCCCGCGCGCCGGTGACCGCGCAGACCGACAGGTCGAGGCCAAAGCCCATCTCATCGAGCAGCGCCAGTTCCCAGTGCAGATAGGCCAGCGGCCAGGCCTCGGTTTCGCCGAGCATGTCGAGCAGCGTCTCGGAGCGTCCGTATAGCCGAGGATGCGGTTCGCGCTCGGGCAGGGTAAAGAGCAGCAGGGCGGTGATGGCGTTCAGCGCGGCAAGTTCCAGCCGCCCGCTCATGACCGCCGCGGCGCGGCTTTTGATCGGTTCGAGCGAATAGCTGCCCAGATGATCCTCGAGCCGGGCCCGCCAGGAGACGGCGACATGGCTGCCGGGCTGCAGGCTGGGGGCGGTCTTGCGGCTGGTGGCGCCGCGCACCACGCCGGCGTGGCGGCCATGTGCCCTGGTGAATACCTCGACGATCGCCGAGGTCTCGCCATGGCGCCGGGCTATCAGAACGGTTCCGGTGTCTTGCCAGTCCATGGTCAGAGCCTAGCTGTCGAGCCCCGGTTCATCCAGCAGGTGCCGCCCATCACGATCCTCGACCTCGATCACCCAGAGATCGGGGTCGAAACTGCGCTGTTTGGCAATGGCCGCCTCGACGGTTTGGTCGGGGCCGCGGGCAAGCTCGGTCCAAATCCTGTCGCCGGTAAAGATATCGACGGTTCGCTGGTAGAGGCTGGCGCTGCCGTCGAGCGGGTTCTGCTTGACCAGCACCGCGCCCGCGGTGGCGTCACCGCGGGCAATGACGAAAGCCGGGATATCGGCCAGCCGCAGGCGCGTCAGATAGGCCTGCACCCAAAGCTCGGCGATCAGGCGCGGCATCGTGGAAACCCGGGGGGTCCGCTCGTCAGGCCATGAGGCCTTTCTCGCTGCCGTGCCGTTTTTGCCTGAAAGTTGCGCATGGATCCTGACGTCCCGCTTCGCTGGCGAGGAGCGCCCATAAGGGCGCGATGAGCCAATGGTTCAGCCCTTGGCATCGGACCAGTCGAGCCCTATGGCGGAATAGCGTTCCGCTTCGGTCATCCAGTTCGGACGCGCCTTGACCTGCAGGAAGAGATGCACCCTGCGGTCGAGCATTTCCTCAAGTTCGACGCGTGCCGCCTGCCCCACAGCCTTGACTGTCTCGCCCTTCTTGCCCAGCACGATGCCCTTGTGCCCGTCGCGCACCACATAGATCACCTGGTCGATCCGGGCCGAACCGTCCTTGCGGTCCTCCCAGGCCTCGGTCTCGACGGTCAGTTGGTAGGGCAGTTCCTGATGCAGCCGCAAGGTCAGCTTCTCTCGGGTGATCTCTGCCGCTATCATCCGCATCGGCAGGTCGGCAATCTGGTCTTCAGGGTATAGCCAGGGTCCTTCGGGCAACTCACCGCCCAACCAGACGCGCAAGTCCTCGACGCCATAGCCCTTTTCGGCGGAGATCATGAAGGTCCGCGCGAAGGGATGCAGCGTGTTCAGCTCTTGCGAGAGACCCAGCAGTTTTTCGGACGCCACCTTGTCTATCTTGTTTATCGCCAGCGCCACCGGTCGGCCGCGCCCTCGTTCGGCCAGCCCTTCCAGAATGCGCTCTACGCCACCGGTGATGCCGCGATGCGCCTCGACCAGCAGCAGGATCACGTCGGCATCCGCCGCGCCGCTCCAGGCTGCCGCCACCATGGCCCGATCGAGATGCCGACGCGGGCGAAAAAGCCCCGGCGTGTCGACGAAAACGATCTGCGCCTCGCCCTCCATGGCGACACCCCGGATGCGGGCGCGGGTGGTCTGGACCTTGTGGGTGACGATAGAGACCTTCTGCCCGACCATGGCATTCAGCAGCGTCGACTTTCCCGCGTTGGGCTCTCCGATCAATGCAACAAATCCGGCACGGGTGGGCATGGCGGTCCTTTCGGGCGTGATAGGCGCACCTAACGCGGTTTCGACGGATGTGCCAGCCTTGCAGGCGTCGGAGTTGACGTATGAGGACGAAACCCGTCTCATGCAAAGAATGCAATCAATCGATGGGACCAGTTCCGTGAAACAGCATCTCGCATCCCTTGTCGCTCTTTGCCTCTTGGCGCTTGGCCCAGGCATTTCAGCCGCACAGGAGGCCGCCGACACTATGGTCGGGCGGGCAATGGAAGCGCCGGTCAACACCCGCGGCGTGGAAGCAAAGTTCTGGTGGTCGGACGACTGGTTCGAAAGCGGCGTACTGGAGGTTCCGGTGAACCATGCGGTGATTGAACGCAGCGTTAGCTATGAAAACCCCGCGGACGGCACCGAAGTGCCCGCGATCCTCTATCGTCCAGCGGCAGAGGGGCAGTTCCCGGGCGTGCTGTTCCAGCACGGGCGGCGCGGGCTCGATCCGCTGGTGCAGAACCTGGCCCGGCGCATCGCCGCACGGGGTTTCGTGGTACTGGCGCCGGACGTGTTCGAGGCGCGGTTCATCGAGGTGTTCCCGATGGAGCATGACCCGGCCACCGAGGGCGACGTGAATGCCGGGGTCGATTTCCTGCTGGCGCAACCCGACATGTCGGGGTCGAGGATCTGCCTGGTGTCGCATACCCGCGGCGGGTTCTACACGCTGCGGGTTGCGGTGGAATATGGGCGCCAGAAGGACGCGGTGGCCTGTTACATCTCGTTCTACCCGCACTGGCAGGATCCGAACGCGGTCGAACCGATGCAGGTCTATCGCTATCACCGCGACGCGGACGGGCTGGAGATCCCCACCATGATCTTCATCGGCGAGTACGAGCAATACCAGCGTCGGCGGTCCATCGAGACCGCGGTGTCGTTCATGAAACAGGCCGGGCGCGAGGTTCGGCTGATCGTTTATCCCGGCGTGGGACGCGGCTTTGACTTTCGTGATCCGGCGGTGCGGACATTTGCCGACGATCTGGCAACCAAGGATTCCAACCTGCGAACGGCGGCGTTTCTGCGGATGCATCTGCAATAACGGCCAGCGTCGACAGTGCATTGCACCGCAGCGCGCGAGAGGTTTGATCCGACCAGAAAGAGGCAAGCAGGTTGACCTGCACCAATCCTATTGGGTCTACTTGACCGACAGCCGCTCCAGCAAGGCGAGAGCGGCGGACTGTTCGGCCTGGCGTTTCGAACTGGCTACGGCGGTAGCAGCCTCGCCCGTGGCGAGCCGGGCTTCAATGGTAAAGACCGGCGCGTGATCGGGCCCCTCGCGGGACCGGACGGTGTAGGCCGGGGGTTTCAACCCGTTTGCCTGGGCCCATTCCTGCAAGGCGGTCTTGGGGTCACGGGCGTCGTCTTCGACCCGGGAAACCCTGTTGCCCCAGGCGGCCAGCACCACTTGCTGCGCCGCTTCGAACCCTGCATCAAGGTAAACCGCAGCGATCACCGCTTCCATTGCGTCGCCCAGCAGTGCCTGCTTTCGCCGCCCGCCCGACAGCATCTCGGACCGCCCCAGCCGCAGCACCGCGCCGATATCCAGCGCGCGGGCGACCTCGGCGCAGGTTTCCTTGCGCACCAGCGCGTTGAAACGCGGCGCCAGCTTGCCCTCGGCGGCGGTCTTGTCGGCCTGCAGCAGCGCCTCGGCCATCACCAGCCCCAGCACCCGGTCGCCAAGAAATTCCAGCCGCTGGTTGTCGGGACGGGTCGGTAACGACATCGAGGGGTGCGTCAGCGCCTCAAACAGCAGGTCAGGGGTGGCGAAGCGATGCCCCAGCCGATCGCAGAAGGCGCCGAGATCCGCCGACAGTTTCACCGGACCGGCCTCAGGTACCGGCCCTCGCGCCATGACCAGAAACCCCAGAGCCAGCGTCCTTTGGCAGAGAAGACGATGGTGGCAACCCGCCCCTTGATGTTCTCCAACGGTACAAAGCCCATGCCGTTGGGCTGGCGCACGCGGCTGTCGGTGGAATTGTCGCGGTTGTCGCCCATCACAAAGACATGGCCATCGGGTACCAAGTACACGGGCGTGTCATCCAGGGGCAAGTCACCGATGTTCAGCACCTTATGGCTATGGCCGCCGGGCAGCGTTTCGATGAGACGCTGCTTCACGCAGTCGCCGCCCAAGCCCACGGGCCCGTTTGCACATCGTGGTAAGCCACCGGACGGGCCTTGCCGGGCCATGCTTTCCACAAACTCCTCTATCTCCACTTGTCTGGCCTCAGTGCCGTTCAGATACAAAACGCCGCCCCTGATCTGAACCGCATCGCCCGGCAAGCCGACAATCCGTTTGACAAAGTCGCCGCCGCGCAGGGGGTGCCTGAAGACAACCACCTCGCCGCGGGCCGGGGCCGTATAGTCGCGCGTTGCAAGTACAGAGTCGCCGGGCAACAGGGTCGGCTTCATCGAGCCGAATGGAATCCAGTAGGGTTCCCATACGGTTGTGGGGATCGACAGTAGGAAGGCGAGAAGTTTCAGCATCCGTTGCCCTGCCCGGCCTGCGCGGTTACTCGACCCCCTTGAAGAACCGGTCGCTGCGCCAGGTCCAGAAATACAGCATCGAGCGGCCGGCGGAGCTGAACATGATGCGGTCGGCGCGGCCGATCAGGTTCTCGAAGGGCACAAATCCGACGCCGTTGGGCTGGCGCACTCGACTGTCGGTGGAGTTGTCGCGGTTATCGCCCATGAAGAAGAACTCGCCCTTGGGCACGGTGAAGACGCCGGTCGAGTCGGTCGAGGCGTTGCCAGTGATATTCAGCACAGAATGACTGACGCCGCCCGGCAGCACCTCGATGGCCTTGTCCTTGACGCAGATGCCGCCGGTGCCCACGGGCTGGTTGGCGCAGCGCGGGATGTTGGCGACGGGCCCCTGGGGTTCCTTGATCTCTTCGAAGGTGCCGTCGGGGGCCTGTTTCGCCTCGACCCCGTTGATGAAAAGCACGCCGTTCTTGACCTGCACCTTGTCGCCCGGCAGGCCCACGACGCGCTTGATAAAGTCGGCACCCGAGACCGGATGACGGAACACGACGACATCGCCAAGCTGGGGCTCGTTGCCGAAAATTCTGCCTGAAAACGGGCACATAGAGAATGGGCAGGAGTAGCGGGAGTAGCCGTAAGCCATCTTGTTGACGAACAAAAAGTCGCCAATCAGCAGGGTGTCTTTCATCGAACCCGAGGGGATCCAGAAAGGTTGAAAGAACAGCGTCCGGAACACGCCAGCGATCAGCAGCGCGTAGACGATCGTCTTGACGGTCTCGACGATCCCGTCCTTCTTGTTTTCTGCCCTGGCCGCCATGCTTCTACCTGCCTTGTACCGTTCCGGGCCGTGTCATGCGGCCCATGCCGCCGAGTGTCAAGCGAGTGGCCGCGCCTCTATCACCACGAAAGCCTGCGCCCAGGGGTGGTCGTCGGTCAGGGTGACATGGATCACCGCCTCGCAACCATCTGGTGTCATTGATTTTAATCGCTCTGCCGCCCAACCGGTCACGGCCATCCGGGGCTGGCCCGTCTCCAGGTTGGTAACCGCCATGTCTTTCCACGAGATGCCCATGCTCAGGCCGGTGCCCAGCGCCTTGGAGCATGCCTCTTTCGCCGCCCAGCGCTTGGCATAGGTGCCCGCCGCATCGCGCCGACGCTCTGCCTTGCGCTGCTCTGTCTCGGTGAAGACGCGGTTGCGAAACCGGTCGCCGAAGCGGTCGAGCGTGCGCCCGACCCGCTCTATGTTGGCCAGATCGGTGCCGATGCCGAGGATCATGCGGAGCCCCCAAAAAGACCGTCGGACTTTTGTCGGACTTCAGTCGGACTTGCGTCGGACCTTTCCCCGGGCTTCTCGTTGGGCAATGGGCGGGCGGCAGGTGTCATGGGATCTCGAAGAACGGTACGATGGTGCCCACGACCTGGTTGATCGTCACCGCCAGAATCGCCGGATCGAAGCCGCCGGTGGCGGGGGCAAAACGGCTGACGGGCAGGCGCAGGGTCAATCCGCTGGCCGGGTCATAGCTGGCGCCAAGCTGGTCGAAGAACATTCCCGCAAATCCCATCGTGCCGCCATGCTCGGCGATGATGGCGCATTGCCGGTTGCCCATCTCGTCATAGGGTGGCGCGATGACCAGCAGGTAATAGGCACCCGCGGCGGGCTCTATGGTGTCGAGCAGGGCGACGCGGATCTTGCCATTGGCGAAGGTGCGGATATGGGATTCCCACGGTTCGGGGATGTTGCGGGCCTGCCCCTGCCAGCCGTGACAGTCGAGCGCGGACTGGGCAGCGGCCGGGGCGGCAAGTGCAAAGGCCATCGAAAGCGTCAGGGCAATGAGTTTGAACATCTGCATGATCCTCCGGAACGGTTGCCCGTCCGGTTTGGCACGGGCCGGGCGTTTTGGCAAATGCGCCGACGGTTGGCTGGCGCGTGGCGGCGCGGCGTCTGGGTGCGTCTGGGGCGATGAGCGCGAATGCCCCCCGCGCACCATCTTACCGCGTGGACACCCCGGCGGGCCGGTGGTTATATGGCGGCGATCCATTGCAACAGGGCCCGTCCAATGGCCGGTATTCCGACAAGTATCGATAAGACCCTCACCGCGCTGACGGCCGAAGATTACGTCTGCGGCCGCGACCTTGGCACGGTGGTTTTCCTTGCCCTGAAACTGGGCAAACCGCTGTTTCTGGAAGGCGAGGCCGGGGTCGGCAAGACCGAGATTGCCAAGGCGGTGTCGGCGGCGCTGGGGCGGCGGCTGATCCGGCTGCAATGCTACGAGGGGCTGGATGCGGCCTCGGCGATCTATGAATGGAACTTCGCCGCCCAGATGATCGCCATCCGCACCGCAGAGGCGTCGGGCGGTGCCGACCGCGATGCGTTGAAGGCAGAGCTGTTTTCGCAGGACTATCTGATCCGGCGTCCGCTGCTGCAGGCGATGGAACCGCATGCCGAGGGGCCGCCGGTTCTGCTGATCGACGAGGTGGACCGGACCGACGAGCCTTTCGAGGCCTTCTTGCTGGAGGCGCTGTCTGATTTTCAGGTTACGATACCCGAGATCGGCACCGTCAGCGCGGTTGAGCCGCCGATCGTTATCCTGACCTCGAACCGCACGCGCGAGGTGCATGACGCGCTGAAACGGCGCTGTCTGTATCACTGGGTCGACTACCCGAACTTTGAGCGCGAGGTCGAGATCCTGCATGCCCGCGTGCCGGACAGTGCCGCGACGCTTACGCGTGAGATCGTCGCTTTCGTGCAGGGCCTGCGCGGCGAGGATCTGTTCAAGAACCCCGGGGTTGCGGAAACCATCGACTGGGCCCGCTGCCTGATCGCGCTGGATGCGGTGGCGCTGTCGCCCGACGTGGTATCGGACACGCTGGGCGCACTGCTGAAATACCAGGACGATATCTCCAGAATTGCCGGATCCGAGGCGATGCGCATCCTTAACCAGGCGCGCAGCCAGCTGGCGCAAGTCTCCTGAGCGCATGCAGCCGTTGCCGCAAACCCCGGGCCGGCTTGTCGAGAACATCGTTCATTTCGCGCGGGCGCTGCGCAAGGCGGGGATCGCGGTCGGCACCTCGCAGGTCCGCAATGCGATCTCGGCCATCGCGGCGGCGGGGTTCACCCGGCGCGAGGATTATTACTTTGCGCTGCGCGCGACGCTGGTGACCCGGCCGGAACATCTGGAGGTTTATCACCAGGTGTTCGGCATGTTCTGGCGCGATCCGGAATTTCTGGAGCGCATGGTGCGCTCGATGCTGCCGCTGATCCAGACCGTCGCCCAGGACCAGGGCCCACCGCAGGCCGCCCAGAAGCGGGCCGCAGAGGCGCTGTGGGATCAGGAGACCGGGCAGGCAGAGGCGCCCGAGCGCGAAGAGCTGGAACTGGACGCAGAGCTTAGCTGGTCGGAAAACGAGATCCTGCGGGGTCAGGATTTCGAGCAGATGAGCGCCGCAGAGACAGCCCAGGCCGCGGCGCTGATCCGGCGGCTGACCCTGCCCGTCGATCCCTTGCGCACGCGGCGCTTTCGCGGCTCGGCCCATGGCCACCGCCCGGACGCGCGCGCCATCCTGCGGCGCTCGTTGCGCAAGGGGGGCGAGATCGACCGGTTGTCGCTGAAGCTGCCGGTCACCCGGCCCCCGAGCCTGGTGGCGATCTGCGATATCTCTGGGTCGATGTCGAGCTATGCGCGGATGATGATGCATTTCCTGCACGCGCTGACCTGGGCCCCCGGTTCGGGCTGGGGCAGGGTTCACGGGTTTGCCTTCGGCACCCGGCTGACCAATATCAGCCGCTCGCTGGGGCTGCGCGACATTGACCTGGCGCTGGATGCGCTGGGGCGCGAGGCACCGGACTGGCAGGGCGGCACGCGGATCGGCGAGGCGCTCAACCGCTTCAACCGGGACTGGTCGCGCCGGGTGCTGGGGCAAGGCGCGGTGGTGCTGCTGATCACCGACGGGCTGGAGCGCGGCGATGTGGATCTGCTGAGGGCCGAGGCACAGCGTCTGGCCCGGTCCTGCCGCCGGCTGATCTGGCTGAACCCTCTGCTGCGCTGGCAGGAATTCGCCCCCGAGGCCGCCGGGATCCGGACGTTGCTGCCGGTTGTCGACAGCTTTCACGCTTGTCATTCGCTCGACAGCCTTGCGGATCTGGGCACGGCGCTGGGCACCGACGGCGACAAACGGCGCTTCATGGCGCTGATGTGACTTCGGGTTTTGCCGATGGTAGCGGTTGGTAGAATCCCTTGCGCTGAATCGCCCACGCCGTATTATCCATTCTCATGCGCAATTTGAGACGTTGGTTTGATCAATGGACATGAGTGGCAGCTACAGGATCGGAGCCCCGCGCCAGGCGGTATGGACGGCGTTGAACGACGCCGAAGTTCTGAAGCTGTGCATTCCAGGCTGCGAAGAGATCGAACAGACCTCACCAACCACCATGACCGCCAGGGTGGTGCAGAAGATCGGCCCAGTGAAGGCCAGGTTCAACGGCGCCATCGAATTGCTGAACGTCAATGCGCCGCAAAGCTATACCATCAAGGGCGAGGGCCAGGGCGGTGTTGCCGGTTTCGCCAAGGGAGCGGCCGATGTCACATTGTCGGAGGACGGCGGCGAGACGGTGCTGGAATTCGAGGCCAGGGCCCAGGTCGGCGGCAAGCTGGCCCGGATCGGCAGTCGGCTGATCGACGCCGCCGCCAAGAAGGTGGCCAGGCAGTTCTTCGACAATTTCCACGACCATCTGAACGGAAAGGACCCGCCCGGCGACTGACGGTGGTAGAAAAACGGTGGCGCAAAACAGCAAACACGCGGGCGATCAGACCCGGATATCAGGGAGTATCATATGACGAATGTAAGCATGACAGTAAACGGCAAGGCCGTCAGCCGGGAGGTTCCGGACGAGACGCTGTTGTCTGAATTCCTGCGCGAGCACCTGCGCCTGACCGGCACCCATGTGGGCTGTGACACCAGCCAGTGCGGCGCCTGCGTGGTGCATGTTAACGGCAAGGCGGTGAAATCCTGCTCGACTCTGGCCGCGTCGCTGGACGGATCGCAAGTCACCACGATCGAGGGGCTCGCCAATGGCGGACTGCACCCGATGCAGCAGGCCTTTACCGAGAACCACGGGCTGCAATGCGGCTTTTGCACGCCGGGCATGATCATGACCAGCGTCGACATGGTGAACCGCTACAAGGCCGATGGCAAAGAGCTGACCGCACAAGCGATCCGCGGCGAGCTTGCGGGCAATATCTGCCGCTGCACCGGCTACCACAATATCGTCAAGGCGGTCGAAGACGCCGCCGCGAAGATGTGAGCCGAGGGAGGACCAGAACATGAGCACAGGAATAGGCGCCCGCGTCCAACGCAAGGAAGACAAGCGTTACATCACCGGCAAGGGCAAGTACACCGACGACGTCAGAAACGAAAGCCAGGCCTATGCGGCCTTTGTCCGCAGCCCGCACGCGCATGCCAATGTGAACGGCATCGACACCAGCGCCGCGATGGCGATGGACGGCGTGATCGACGTTCTGAACGGCCAGCAGCTGACCGGCGACGGCATCGGCAACATCATCTGCGGCTGGGCCATCACCTCGAAAGACGGCAGCCCGATGAACATGGGCGCCTGGTCGGCGCTCGCCACCAGCAAAGTCCGCTATGTCGGCGACGCGGTGGCCGTGGTCATCGCCGAAACCCAGGCCCTGGCCCGCATCGCCGCCGAGGCGGTCGAGGTCGACTATGAGGTTCTGCCCGCCGTGGCCGCCTCCGACAAGGCTCTGGCGGGCGGCGCGGCGCTGATCCACGACAACGCACCGGGCAACCTGATCTACGATTGGGAGATCGGCGACGGCGCTGCCACCGATGCCGCCCTGGCAGGTGCGGCGCATGTGACCGAACTGGCGGTGACCAACAACCGCCTGTCGCCCAACGCGATGGAGCCGCGCGCTGCCGTGGCGACATTCGACGAGTGCGACGACCACTATACGCTCTACACCACCAGCCAGAACCCGCATGTGGCGCGACTGGTGCTGTCGGCCTTCTATCAGGTGGCGCCAGAGAACAAGCTGCGGGTGATCGCCCCCGATGTGGGCGGCGGGTTCGGCTCGAAGATCTTCATTTACCCCGAAGAGATCACCTGTCTGTGGGCCTCGATGAAGACCAACCGCTCGGTCAAATGGACCTCGGACCGGTCCGAGGCGTTCATCACCGACGCCCATGGCCGCGACCATATCACCACCGCGAAGATGGGCTTTGACGCGGCGGGCAAGATCGTCGGGTTCAAGGTGGACACCATCGCGAATTTCGGCGCCTACATGTCGCTGTTTTCAAGCTCTGTGCCGACCTATCTTTATGCGACGCTTCTGTCGGGCCAGTACAACATCGAAAACATTCACTGCAACGTGCGGGCGGCCTACACCAACACGGTGCCGGTGGATGCCTATCGCGGCGCCGGACGGCCCGAGGCCTGTTTTCTGGTCGAGCGCATGATGGAGACCGCGGCACGCGAGATGGGCAAGGACCCGACCGACCTGCGGCGGGCGAATTTCGTGCAGGAATTCCCGCATCAGACGCCGGTCATCATGGCCTATGACGCGGGCGATTTCGGCGCCAATCTCGATCAGGCCATGGCGGCGGCGGATGTGGCGGGATTTGCCGCCCGCAAGGCGGAATCCGCCGGGCGCGGCAAGCTGCGCGGGCTTGGCTATTCGTCCTATATCGAGGCTTGCGGCATCGCGCCGTCGGCGGCGGTCGGGTCGCTGGGCGCCGGCGTCGGGCTATGGGAATCTGCCGAGGTGCGGGTCAATCCGGTCGGCACCATTGAGGTTCTGACCGGCAGCCACAGCCATGGACAGGGGCACGAGACCACATTCGCGCAGATCGTCGCCGAACGCTTTGACCTGCCGCTGGAGAACGTGTCCATTGTGCATGGCGACACCGACAAGGTGCAGTTCGGCATGGGCACATACGGCTCGCGTTCCGGTGCGGTCGGCATGTCGGCCATCGTCAAGGCGATGGACAAGGTCGAGGCCAAGGTCAGGAAGATCGCGGCGCATGTGCTGGAAGCCTCCGAGGACGACATCGTCATCGAGGGTGGTCAGGTGAAGGTCGCGGGCACCGACAAGGCGATGGGATGGCACGAGGTGGGGCTGAGCGCCTACACCGCGCACAACCTGCCGCCCGACATGGAGCCGGGGCTGAAGGAGGGCGCGTTCTACGATCCGGCCAACTTCACCTTCCCTGCCGGCACCTATATCTGCGAGGTAGAGGTCGACCCAGAGACCGGGGTCACCGATATCGTGCAGTTCACCGCCTCGGACGATTTCGGCACCATCATCAACCCCAATATCGTCGAAGGTCAGGTGCATGGCGGTATCGCCCAGGGCATCGGCCAGGCAATGCTGGAGCAGGTCGTCTATGACGACGACGCGCAGCTGGTGACCGGGTCCTACATGGACTACGCCATGCCGCGCGCATCGGATGTGCCGTCCTTCTCGGTGCACCATGCCTCGACCACCTGCCCCAACAACCCGCTGGGCATGAAGGGCTGCGGCGAGGCCGGGGCGATCGGGTCTCCGCCGGCGGTGATCAACGCCATCACCGACGCCATCGGCAGCAACGATCTGGCCATGCCGGCAACCCCGCAGGCGGTTTGGAACGCCATTCAGGCGGCGAAGTAAGGGAGGAACATCACATGTATCCGACAAAATACCACAAAGCCGCCAGCATCGACGACGCGGTGGCAGCCCTTGGCGCCGGTGAAGAGGCACTGGTTCTGGCCGGTGGCCAGACCCTGCTGGCGACCATGAAACAGCATCTGGCCTCGCCCAGCGACTTGGTGGATATCCGCGCCATCGACGGCATGTCCGGCGTCTCGACGGACGGCGACATGCTGGTGATCGGTGCGGCAACCACCCATGCCGAAGTTGCCGGCAGTGCCGACGTGCAACGGCTGTGCCCGGCTCTGGCCGGTCTCGCCCGTGGCATCGGCGACCCGGCGGTGCGCCATGTCGGCACCATCGGCGGTTCCATCGCCAACAACGACCCCGCAGCAGACTATCCGGCGGGCCTGCTGGCGCTGGGTGCCACGGTAGTGACCAGCAAGCGCCAGATCGGCGCCGACGACTTCTTTCAGGGCCTGTTCACCACGGCACTGGACGATGACGAGGTGATCACCTCGGTCCGCATCCCCGCCGCCTCGCGCGCCGGCTATGCCAAGTTCCGCCAGCCGGCGTCGCTATTCGCGCTGGTCGGCGTCTTCGCGGCTCAGGGCGCCGGCGGCACCCGTGTCGCGGTGACCGGCGCAGGCGAGGACGGCGTGTTCCGCCACGTCGGGCTGGAAGCGGCCCTGGGCGCGGACTGGTCGGCGGCGGCGGCAGGTGGCGTCGGCGTCGCCAGCGAAGGGTTGCTGGCCGATATCCACGCCAGCGCCGAATACCGGGCCAACCTGATCGGGGTGATGGCCAAACGGGCCGTCGAAGCGTCCTAGGCGCTTTTGCGACAGCAATGCCTTCGCCGGGGGTCGAAAGATCCCCGGCGTATTCTTTCGCCCCGGGGCCACCTGTCGCTTGCGGCCCGCCGCGCAACGCCGCAACATCGCCCTGTCACAGCATCCAGCGAGGCAGCGGCATGAGCGACCGGCCGAATTTCCTTTTCCTGATCTCCGATCAGCATCGGGCCGACTGGCTGGGCTGTTACGGCCACCCGGTGGTGAAGACGCCGAATATCGATGCCATCGCCGCCCAGGACACAAGGTTCGATGATTTCCACACCGCCGCCCCGGTCTGCATGCCGAACCGCGCCAGCCTGTTGACCGGCCGGATGCCCAGCGTGCACGGGCTGCGCTATAACGGCTGCAACCTGCCCGCCAATGCCAATACCTTTGTCGATGTACTGGCGGCGGCGGGCTACGACACGGCATCCATCGGCAAGAGCCATCTGCAATGCTTCACCGGCGCGCCGTCGTGGCATGCGCAGCACAATCGCGGCCCCGACCGGCTGATCGACGAGGCGCTGAAGGGTGACGGCAAGAGCTATTCCCAGGAGGCGCCCGGGAACTACGCCGCCGATGACCGATACCAGGTCGAAACGCCGCATTACGGGTTCGGCCATATGGACCTTGTCACCCAGCACGGCGACCGCTGCGGCGGCCATTACGAGCAGTGGTTGAGGCAGAACGTGCCCAACTGGCGCGAGCTTTGGGACGACGCCAACCAGTTGCCGCACAACTATACCTGCCCGCAGGCCTACCGCACGCCGGTGCCCGAAGAGATCTACCCCACCACCTGGATCGCTGACCGCGCCATCGACTATCTGGGCGATACGGCCCGCGGCGATGCGCCGTTCTTCGCCTTTGTCTCGTTCCCCGACCCGCATCACCCGTTCAACCCGCCGGGCAAATACTGGGACATGTACGACCCCGACGATTTCGACCTGCCGGTGACCTTTGCCGATCACCGCAACCCGGTCCCGCCGATGCGGTGGCTGGAGGCGAATTTCCACGGGTCAGGCGAGCAGATGACCGCCCAGACGGCGGTTTATCAGGACGAACAGGAACTGAAGCAGGCCATGGCGCTGAGCGCGGGCATGATCACCATGATCGACGACCAGATCGGCCGCATCGTCGAGGCGCTGAAAAACAACGGCCAGTACGACAACACCGTGATCGTGTTCAACTCCGACCATGGCGATTATCTGGGCGACTACAACCTGCTGCTGAAAGGCATGCTGGCCGGCCGTGGCCTGACCCGGGTACCGTGCATCTGGTCAGACCCAAAAGACCGCTCGGCGAGGCTACGCGATACGCTGGCCTCGACCATCGACCTGTCGGCCACGATCCTCGACCGGGCCGGGCTGGAGCCCTATCACGGCATTCAGGGCCGTTCGATGCTGCCGGCAATAGAGCAGGGCGCCGGGCACCGCGACGAAGTGCTGATCGAATTCAACGACGGTGCCCCGAAATTCGGCTTTGACCGGCCCGCCCGCGTGCGCACGCTGGTGACCAAACACTGGCGCTATTCGATGTTCGCGGGCGAAAGCTGGGGCGCGCTTTTTGATCTGCAGAACGATCCGCGCGAGACCGACAACCTTTGGGACGATCCGGCGCATTTCGAAACCCGCGCCCGGCTGGCAGAGCACCTGATCCACCATCTTGCGGCCCAGATGGACGAAAGCCCCCGTTCGCTACAGATGGCCTGAACCGGCGGCGCGGGCCCGTCTGAATTCGGCTCGCGACCGGTTGCCTGTCGACACCGCAGCGGGTCGGTGGCGGGCCAAAGGAAATGGCTCGACAGGGGCATGTTCGAAGGTCTATTCGAAACCGGCTGAAACCCTTGAACCGAGGCCGGTCCATGAGCCTGAAACACGTTTTCAACCCGGTCAGACTGCGCCACAGGACGTTGCGCAACCGCATCGTGTTCGGGGCGCATACCACCAATATGGCGCTGGACGGTCTGCCCGGCGATCAGCACCTGGCCTATTACCTGGAGCGCGCCATCGGCGGAGCGGCGATGATCGTGGTCGAGCCGATGCCGGTGCATGCCTCGGCGGTTCTGACACGGGGCAATTTCCGCCATTCCAGTGACGCGGTGATCCCGCATTTCGCCCGCATCACCAAGGCCTGCAAGGCAGAAGGCGCGGTGATGATCCAGCAGCTTTACCATGTCGGCGCGCATGGCGATTGGGACAATAGCTGGCACGCCAACTGGTCGCCCTCTGGCGGGCCGAGTTACCACGACAGCGACGGCAGTCATGCAATGACCACGGACGAGATCGAACAGACCATAGACGGCTTCGTTCAGGCCGCGATCCGGTGCCGCAAAGCCGGATTTGACGGGGTCGAGGTCTGGGCTGCCTATCATTGCCTGCTCGACCAGTTCTGGACGCCGTTTTCCAACACGCGCCGCGATGAATGGGGCGGCAACCTGGAAAACCGCACCCGCCTGTCGCGCGCGATCCTGGCCCGTATCCGGGCGGCCTGCGGTGACGATTTCATCATCGGTCTGTCGGTCAATGACGACGCCGACAAACCGGTCTGCCTGAGCCACGACGAGATGGCCGGAATCGTGGCGCTGCACGACGCCGAAGCGTTGATGGACTATGTCACCGTCGGCTCGGGCAGCTATTTCGACTTTTACCGGCTGCTGCCCAGTTTCCAGTATCCAGAGAACCTGGGCGCCGATCTGGCCGGGCGCCTGAAGGGCGTGGTGCGCCATGCGCTGGTCACCGCTGAGGCCAATATCCGCACGCCCGAAAATGCTAACGCGGTTCTGGGTGCCGGGCAGGCCGATCTGGTGGCCATCGTGCGCGGGCAGATCGCCGACCCGCATCTCGCGGCCAAGGCCGCCGGGGACCGGATCGAGGACATTCGCGGCTGTCTGTCGTGCAACCAGCAATGCTGGGGCCGGCGCGGGCGCGACTATCATATCTCCTGCCTGATCAACCCGTCTGCCGGGCATGAGCATATCTGGGGCGGCGACCGGTTCAGCCGGGCCGCCGACTGCAAGAGCGTGCTGGTCGTCGGTGCGGGACCGGCGGGGCTGGAGACCGCCCGGGTGGCCGCGGAGCGCGGGCACGAAGTGATCCTGGCCGAGGCCGGGCCAGAGCTTGGCGGCCAGTTCCGGCTGGCCGGGTTACAGCCGCGCCGGGCCCAGATCAGCGATCTGATCGCCTGGTATGGCCGCCAGCTGGACAAGCTGGGGGTGGATATGCGGTTCAACAGCTATCTCGATGCCGGGGACATTGCGGCCATGGCCGCCGACGAGGTGGTGCTGGCCACCGGGTCGATGCCGGCGGGCACCGGGTTTCAAAAGGCCCTGCCCCATATTGCCGAACTGCCCGGGATCGGGGCGGGTAATGTCTGGTCTGCCGAAGACGTCATGGGACGGGCGGCGCGGCTGGGGCGGCGGGTGATGGTGCTGGATGAGGCCGGCAACTGGCGCGGGGTCGGAACGGCCTGGCACCTGGCCGAGGCGGGGCACGAGGTGACCATCGTGACGCCGGGTGCGATGATTGCCCGGGATCTGGTCCGCTCTGCCACCGATCTGCCCGCCCGCCAGTCGCTGGCAGCCCGTGGCACCCGGTTCGTGGTGGAAAGCGCCATCGCGCGCTGGACGGGAAACCGGGCCGAGGTGATGTCACTGCTGACCGGAGAAACGACAAGGCACGACGCCGACGCGCTGGTGCTGGCGACCGGCAATGTCGTCGATACCGGCCTTTTCGACGATCTCTGTGCCATCGCCATCACGCCCCGGCTGGTCGGCGACGCGCACGCCCCACGCCTGGCCTCTGCCGCGATCTATGACGGACGAAAGACCGGTCTGTTGTTGTAGGCCCCTGGCGGTTCCATCCTGTAGCCCGGAGTGAACAGGATGATGCGATCTTCGGGCTCTGGCGACTGGAGTTTCCTTCGGAATGCCCGCTTCACCTTGCCCAAGGCGGCAAATGGGGATCGAATGCCGGAAAGGGGGCAGAATCCTACATCAAGGCGAGAACAGCCGTTCGGGCGAAGTGCCCCGAACCCCTGCATACTCTTCTTGTTTAGCGGCAAGCAGACAAATAATCCGCCGACAATGTGGCTCCTCGCGCTTGGATTCACCGCTGAATTCGGGGCGGAGGAGTTGGTCAATCGAAGGAACGTACGAACCGGCCCGCCTGGGAACCCATTTTTTGAAGCGTTCTCAGGTCAGGCCGGGCCAGCATCGGCCCAGTCGACGCTGGCCCGCAAACCGCCCTCGGGCCGGTTGCCGATGTGGAAATGCGCGCCTCTTTGCTCGGCCATGTCCATCACGATCGCCAGGCCAAGCCCGTGGCCGGATACCGAGTTGTCCAGTCTGGTACCGCGGTCCAGCGCCGACGCCAGATCGGCATCGGCCACCCCGTGACCGTCGTCGCAAACCTCGATATACCCGCCGGTTCGGCCCTCGTGCACGGAAACCCAAATCTCGTTTTCCGCCCATTTTGAGGCGTTGTCGATCAAATTGCCCAGAAGTTCGGTCAGGGCGTATTCGTCAAACGGGCACCGCGCGGTGTCGGCGACATCAATGTGCCAGGTCAGCCTGCCCTTGCCCAGGCGGCGCTGAAAGACCTTCACGACGTTGTCGACAACCGGCCGGGCTCTGCACCAGGCATCCCGCGCTGGAACCTGGTCGCGGGTTCGCGCCAGTTCGCGCTCTACCAGATGGTGCATGTTGTCCACCTGGCCGTCAATTTCGGCAGAAATTAACGGATGGTCGTGTTTCTTCAGATCCTCCGAGAGCGCACGCATCACCGTCAGTGGGGTCTTCAGCCCATGCGCCAGGGTGCTGGCATGGGCGCGGGCGGCCTCGATGGTGTCCTGCTGGTGGTCGAGAAGGCTGTTCACCTCGGCCACCAGAGGCTCCAGTTCGGTCGGGTGTTCCTGGGACAACCTGGTATCGGGGCGCTCGCGGACCCGGTTGACCTCGGCGCGTATCCTTTCGAATGGCAGCAGGCCGACGCGCACCTGGACCCAGGCTGCCACGATCAGAAACGTGCCAAGAACCGCCATCGCGACCCAAACGTTTCTTGAGAACCCGGAAATCGAGCTTTCAACCTGCGCCAGGTCGATGGCGACTGTCAAAAACAGCTCCTGGTCGGTGCCATCATGTTGCAGCGTGATCAGCCAGCTTCCTGTCTGAAGGCGCGTGCCATCGCCGGAAGCCGTGGTTCGGATGGACACCTGCCCAAGCTGCGCCGGGCGGTAGAGTTCCAGCGGTTCCGACCAGAACGACTGAGACAGAACGACCGGCATGTCCGGTGCCTGGATCTGCCAGTAATACCCGCTGAGCGGTTCGGAAAACCGGGGATCGGCCAGTTCCGACACGGTAACCTCACCGTTCGCGTCCAGACCGGCCTGGCTGGTAAGCTGAACCAGGTAGGATTCCAGCTCGGCATTGATACGTTCCTCGAAATAGGCCCTGAACAGCTGCGTCAGCAGCAGCGCCGTCGCAAAAAGCGCGGCAAGGGTCGACACCGCCGCGGCGACCGTCAGCCTTAGCTTGAGTGACGATCTCACTTCTTTTCCTCTGGCACGAGATATCCGAACCCCCGCCTTGTTTCGATATAGCCAGACCCGATCTTGCGGCGCAGGCGTCCGACCAGAACCTCGACCGCATTGCTGTCGGGCTCCTGATCGCGAAAATAGATATTCTCGGCCAGAACGCTCTGCGATACGACCTCGCCTCTGTGATGCAGCAGATAGGCAAGCAAACGGTATTCCAGCGGTGTGACCTTGATCGGCCTCCCCGCGACCGTGATCTTCATTTGCCGCATGTCTAGCCGCATGTCACCGACACTGAGTACAGTCATCTTCTGTTTCGAGCTTCGCCGCAGAAGGGCGCGCAGGCGCGCCAGAAGCTCTTCCATCTGGAACGGTTTGACCAGGTAATCGTCAGCGCCAGCATCGATACCCTCGACCCGCTCGTTCCAGCTGCTGCGGGCGCTCAGCAGCATGACGGGGAAATCGACCTCTTCCTTGCGCCAGTTTCGCAGGACGCTGATGCCGTCCAGCCGCGGCAAACCGATATCGAGGATCGCGGCCGCATAGAGCTCGGTGCTGCCCATTTCCCAACCCGTCTCGCCATCCGTGGCAATCTCGGCGACATAACCTTCGCTTTCGAGAACCTCCGAGATCAGGCCGGCGATTCTGGCTTCGTCTTCAACGACCAAAATGCGCATCAACACCCTTCCACGCTTGTTATCCGACCAGATCCAGCATCCACCGTCACGGTCTGAACCGCGCCCCGCCGGGTCACCATTCGTAACCAGTACTGCGGACGCCCGCCGCCCGGTTTGAAACCTACCCGTATCAGCCTGCCGGGATACTGCCCTTGCACGATGCCGACGATTTCGCGCAATGGCTTGGCCTCTCCTCTTGCGATGGCGGCGTTGGCGCGCGTCATGTCACGCCGGCTGATACTGGCGCGCTTGGCGCCGCTGGGTGCGCTGCAGACCCCCGACGAGACGGGTTGCGTCGGCGATTCCCGCGTGCTGTCTCGTGGAGAGGACGACGGCGTCGGCGATGCCGGGTCGGAAGGTGAGGAGGGCCCCGAGGCCGGAGACGCAGGAGACGCAGGAGACGGTGCCGATGGCTGGCTGGGCCCGCTTGCAGCATGTGCCTTGCTGAGCACGGTCAGCCCGGGCGCGCAGTATGCAGCGCCGACACCCAACCCAAGCCGGACAAGCGCAGCGCGTCGCGACAGCGGCTCTGTCATGCCACGGGCTCTGGCAAGTCGGGTTCTGGCCGGACAAGCCGGTTGGCAACGAAATCCGTCATCGTCGCCAGACTGTCCGTTGCGATCTGCTCGCCGGGAATGTCGGGAAACGCCGCAGTCAAAATACCGGCAACATCGTTGACCGTCAGCGGCTCTGACACCAACTGCCAGATCGCCCGCGCGCCGGGGTTGAGGCGGTGAATGCCCAGTCCGAACCCATCGGAAACATACAATGTCCCTTCGCATTCGACTTCCGTCACCCCTGGCGCGCGCAGGTACCGGGCGGCTGGCAGAAATGCTGGCGAGCCAGCCTCCAGCCGCTTCAGATCCGCGTCGCAGGTCTGCAAACGCCGGGGGTGTTTGATTGTGCGAACCGGCGCGGTCCAGGTCTGAAACCGTTCCGCCAGCCGGTCTGCCGCCAACTCGGCAGAGCCGTATTGCAGCCGAAAGAGCTCGGCAGTGTCGGTGACCCCCTCGCTGGCCAGCAATATCCTGCCCGAATGCAGGGTGCGCGCGAAGTTTTGCGTGATCAGATCGTCCAGAACCTGACCGCGCAAGGCAGGGGTCAGCGTCGCCTCTGTCATGTCGGTGTCCCGGTCCAGAACGACCACCGCACCAACCGGCAACATGGTTCCACGGTCAGCCAGGTCTTCGATATCCAGGTACTTGTAGCGCCGGTTGCCAGGGCCCTTGTTTTGCGCCGCCCAAGCGTGGAATTCCGCGCTGAACCCGTCTGGAACAGGAAGCCGGATGCGAGGGGCGACACCGTTCGCGACCCCAAATATCCTGCCGTCTTCATCCACATGAACCGGCAGGAAATCGTCGGTATAGACCCGGTAGCCGCGCGCCGCCAGCACAGCCGTCAGTGTGCTCTTGCCCGCCCGCCTGCGGTTCGGGAACAGGATCAGACGCCCGTTGAATTCCACCGCCGCACAATGCAGGCACAACCACCCGGGGTTGCAGCGGATCTGCTCCCAGGCCAGTTCCACCACCATTTCACAGACGGCGTTGACCGCATCCCAAGGTTTGCCGGCGCCGCCCGAGTCGCCGGCTCGGCAAAGGAATTCCCCGCTGCCGTCCCCGCCGATACTGAAGCAGGGGGAGGGCATGCCGGGGTTGTCGGCCTGCGTGAACGGCCATTTCGGCAATGCTCCACTGACCACCGGCAAAAGCTGGTCTGCCCGCTCCAGTACTACCGGCGCAGTCAGACCATCGAAATGCAGAAGCCTCTGGGGTTCGCTGTGTGTTTCCGTCATCCTCAACTGGTCTAATGCATCGTGCAGATCGGAGAAAGCAGCCTTTGCCCCGGTGCTTGCGCTGCACCGGGGCAACGGCTCTTCGCGGTCAGTTGCAGGAGCTGGTGCCGTTCGTACTTGTTTGCGAGCTGCAGCCACTCGGCCCCGATGAGGTGCTTGCGCCGCCTGCCGCCGAGGGGCCGCTGCTTCCGGAATTGCCGCCGCCGGACGCCCCGCCGCCGGACGCTCCGCCACCGGACGCTCCGCCACCGGACGCTCCGCCACCGGACGCTCCGCCACCCGATGCCCCGCTGGAACCCGACCCGGCCTGGGCCGTGCTCAGGGTTGTCAAAGCCGGTACCGTATAGGCGGCCAGTGCAATCGCTCCGATCTTGGCAAAAGCCCGCCGGCGCGTCATTCCATCGTTGAGATTGTCAGCCATGTTCTTTCCTTTTCCATTCCCACCGGATCTCTGCTGTCGGCGATTGCTGCCAACTGGTCAGGGGCCGGTACTGGTGTACTATCAACAAAGAGTTGAACCCAGCCTTATGCTGGCGGTCAGCGAATTGTCAGCTTTCGCGTGAGCCGGGGCGATGGTCCTCAATCCGGCCCCGGTTGTCCGAGCAGGACCTCCAGCGGGTCATGCTCTGCCACGAAATGGCCTGGGGCGATCTCTGTCAGCTGTGGCACATGGCCGGTGCCACGCTGGGACGGCAAAAAGCGCAAGCCCGAGCCGGGTTCCAGCGGCGAGGGTACCTCTCCGGGCAGCTTGATGCGGGTCCGGGAGCGTTCGACCCTTGGGTCGGGGATCGGTACTGCAGAGATCAGGGCCTGCGTGTAGGGGTGCGCGGGCGCGCGGCATATGGTGTCGCGGTCGCCCAGTTCCACGGTGCGGCCGAGATAGAGCACAAGAATGCGGTGCGAGATTTCGTAGACCACGCTCAGGTCGTGGCTGATGAAGATCATCGACAGGCCAAGCTCTGCCTGCAGATCTTTCAAGAGCTTGATGATCTGGGCCTGGATCGAGACGTCCAGCGCGCTGACCGCTTCGTCGCAGATTATCAGGCGCGGGTCATTGATCATGGCGCGGGCAATGCCCACGCGCTGGTTCTGACCGCCGCTCAGTTCATGCGGGTATCGGTTGATCAAGGTTCGCTCCAGCCCGACCTTCTCCATCATCGCGCCAACCCGGTCGCGGCGCTGGACCGAGGTCAGGCCGGGCTGAAAGGTCTTTAGCGGCTCGGCAATGGACGCGGCGATAGTCATGCGCGGGTTGAGGCTGGCCAGCGGGTCCTGAAACACGATCTGCAGGTCGCTGCGATAGGGCTTCATCTGGGCCTTGGTCAGATCCTGCAGCGGCTGGCCCAGCCAGGTGACGGAACCGTGGCTTGACGGCAGCAGGTTCAGCACGGCGCGGGCCAGGGTGGACTTGCCGCAGCCGCTCTCGCCGACGATGCCCAGGGTTTCGCCGGGCCCCACCTCGAAACTGACCCCGTCGACGGCCTTCAGAGTTCGGCGGCGGGGAAACAGGCCCTTGTCGATCTTGATCGAGAACTCGACCCGGACATCCCGCACGTTCAGCATTTCTCCCTGGGCAGCCTTAGGCAGCGGGGTCACGCTCTGGTCGCTGTCGATGCGCGGCATGGCGTCGAGAAGGGTACGGGTATAGGCGTTCTGCGGGCGGTAGAAGATATCCTCGATGTTGCCGCTTTCAACGAATTTCCCGAGCCGCATCACCTCGACCCGATCGCACATGCGGGCCACGACACCCATGTCGTGGGTGATCAGGGCAATGGCGGTGTTTTCCTCTTGCTGAAGGGCCTCCATCAGGTCGAGGATATCCGCCTGCACGGTAACGTCGAGCGCTGTGCTGGGTTCGTCGGCCACCAGCAGTTTCGGGCCGCAAAGCATTGCCATGGCGATCATGACGCGCTGGCGCATACCGCCCGAAAGCTCATGCGGGTATTGCCGCAGGCGCTGGGCCGCGTCGGGAATTTTCACCCGGTCGAGCCAGTCGAGGCAGATCTTCGTGGCCTGTTGGCCGCGGATGGATTTGTGCAGATCCAACACCTCGGCCAGCTGCGCGCCGACGGTCAGGTGTGGGGTCAGTGCGGTCAGCGGGTCCTGAAATATCATGCTGATCTCGGCGCCGCGGATGTGGCGGTGGGCCGAGTTTTCCAACTTCAGAAGGTCAGTTCCTTCAAAACTGGCCGTGCCCGTGGTGTGACCGTTCTGCGCCAAAAGCCCCATGGCGGCGAGGAATGTCTGGCTTTTGCCGCTGCCGCTTTCACCGACTATGCCCAGGCACTCGCCGGGCCTAATCGAGAAACTGACATGGTCGACCGCGCGAACCGGGCCGTCATTGGTGTCGAAGGTGACCGTCAGGTCGGTGACGTCGAGCAGGGCCATGGCGTCAGCGGTCCTTGGGGTCAAGGGCATCGCGCAGCCCGTCGCCGATGAAAAAGAGCGTCACGATGGTCATCAAAAAGAACGCCAGCGGGAACATCAGCTGCCACATGGTACCGTATGCGATTGTACCGGCGCCTTCCGAGATCAGCGCGCCGAGCGAGGTGTTGGGTTCCTGCACCCCGAGCCCGAGGAACGAGATGAAGCTTTCAGTCAGGATCATTTCCGGCACCAGCAGCGAGGCATAGACGATCACCACGCCCAAGAGGTTCGGCAGAACGTGGCGGGTGATGATGGTGAATTCACCCACACCCGCGGCGCGGGCGGCCTCGACGAATTCGCGGTTCTTCAGAGATAGCGTCTGACCGCGCACGATGCGCGACATGCTTAGCCAGCCGACCACGCCGATGCCGATGAAGAGCATGAAGAACGAGCGTCCGAATATGACCAGCAGCAGGATGATGACCAGCGTCGACGGCACCGCCAGCAGGATATCGACAGTGCGCATCATCGAATTGTCGATCCAGCCCCCGACAAAACCGGCAATGGCACCATAAAGAGCGCCGATGATCAGTGCCACGGCGGCCCCGATCAGCCCGACCAGCAGCGAGGTCTGCGTCGCCTGGATGGTGCGCGAATAGAGATCGCGCCCCAGATCGTCGAGCCCGAAAAAGTGCCCGGTCTCGATGCTGGGTGCGCCCATGCCGCGGATGTCGCCCATGCGGTTCCAGTCGATCTCTTCGCGGCTCCACTGCGCCGCCAGCGGCCCGAATATGGTGAACAGCACCACGCAGCCGAGCAGGATCATCGCGCCCACCGCGGCCTTGTTGCGGAAAAACCGCACCCGCGCATCGCGCCACAGCGAGCGGCCCCTGATTTCGGTTTGCTCGACCAGCGTTTCGGCCATGCCCTCGGCCCGTTTGTTCTTTGCCAGCGCCATGGGTCAGTACCGGATTTTCGGGTCGAGCCAGGCATAGGCCAGGTCGGTGATCAGGTTGAAAACGATTGTTAACGCTCCGTATAGGATGGTGACACCCAGCAGCACCGCATAGTCGCGTGAAAGCGCCGAGTTGACATAGCTTTGCCCCAGCCCGCCGGTCGAGAAATAGAGATCGACAAAGACCGAGCCGGTGATGACATAGACGAAGACCGGGCCGAGATAGCTGATCACAGGCATCAGGGTTGGTTTCAGCGCGTGTCGCCAGATCACGGTGCGTGTGGGCAGCCCCTTGGCCCGCGCGGTGCGGATGTAGTTGGTGTTCAATACCTCCAGCATCGACGAGCGCGTGATGCGGGCGATCGAGGCCATGTAGGAGGTCGACAGCGCGATCACCGGCATGATCAGGTATTGCCATTGGCCGCCGTACCAACCGCCCCCCGGCAAGAGCCCGAGCCAGAGTGTGAAGATGATGACCAGGATCGGCGCCAACACGAAATTCGGCAGTGCCTGGGCGGTGAAGGAAAGGCCGACGGCGAAGAAATCCAGCCAGGTATTGTGCCGGATCGCGGCGGCGATGCCGAGGCTGATGCCGATGGTCGAAGCCACGACGAAGGACCACAGACCGTAGGTCAGCGTGACCGGAAAGCCTTGGGCGATGATGTCGTTGACGTTACGGTCCTTGTAGGCAAAGGACGGCCCGAAATCGAACCGGGTGACGATGCCCCAAACATAGTCCCACATCTGCTTCCAAAACGGCTGGTCCAGCCCGTATTTCGCCTCGATATTGGCCAGCACCTGCGGCGGCAGCGGGCGCTCCGAGGTGAACGGCCCGCCGGGGGCCGAGTGCATCAGGAGAAAGCAGATCACGATCAGGATCAGCAGCGTCGGAATGGCGACGAGCAGGCGGCGGATGATGTAGCCGAGCATTCAGATGGCCTTGTGGGCTGGGGTGCCCGGTCCGCTCGGCAGGCCCTTTACGGGCCTGCCGAGCGGACCGGGCGGACGGTTACTTGGCGAGTTTGTAGAGATCGCGCGAGTACCAGTTCTGTTCGACGTTATCCACCGGCCAGCCACCTACATCTTCGTCGATCATGTAGACGCCCGCATTGTGGTAGATCGGGATCACCGGCATCTCTTCGGCAAGGATCTGCTCTACCTCCGTGTATAGCGGCTGGGTATCGGTCGAAGTCCTGGCCGCCAGGATCAACTCGTCGACCCGGGCGTTGGAATACTTGCCGTCATTATAGCCCGAAGGCGTGGTGATCAGGTCGAGGAAGGTCGAGGCCTCGTTATAGTCGCCGCACCAGGCGCCGCGGGCCAGTTCGAAATCCTGGTTTTCCCGGGTTTCGAGAAAGATCTTCCACTCCAGGTTGCCCAGTTCCACCTCGACGCCCAGCTTTTGCTTCCACATCTGGCTCATTGCCACTGCAATCTTTTTATGGTTCTCGGCAGTGTTGTAGATCATGGAGAATTTCAACGGGTTGCCAGGGCCATAGCCAGCTGCGGCCAGCAGTTCCCTGGCCTTGGCGTCGCGTTCTGCCTGGGTCATCGACGCAATCGCCACGTCGGGCACCTCAAAACCGGCGGTGGCGGCCGGCGTGAAGGTGAAGGCCTGCGGTTGCCCGCCGGCAAGGATGTTTTCGGTAATTATCCTGCGGTCCACCGCCAGCGCCAGCGCCTGGCGCACGTTCACGTCCTTGAATTCTTCGGGACCGTTGTCGCTGAGGTTGAACGTGTAATAGTAGTTGCAGAGCCGCGGAAAGCTGATCGCCTCATCGGGATGCTCTTGCTTCAGCCGCGGGAACTGGCCGGCGGGCACCTCGGTACGATCCAGCTCTCCGGCCATGTAGCGCGTCAGCGCGGTATTTTCGTCGTTGATCACCAGGGCCACGGTCTTGTCGATGATGGTAGCGTCGTTGTTCCAGTACATCTCGTTGCGGACCCGAACCGAGCGTTCGTTCGGGATATGCTCTGACAGCACGTAGGCGCCGTTCGAGACGATGTTGCCGGGTTTGGTCCACTCGGCGCCATGCGCCTCGATAGTGGCGCGGTGCACCGGGAAAGTGGTGCCGTGGGTGGTCATGGTGGCGAAATAGGGCAGCGAGCCGGTAAGATGCACGCGCAGCGTATGGTCGTCAATCGCCTCGATGGCCAGATCTGTTATCGGCTTGTCGCCGGCGATGATCTCTTTGGCGTTCCGGATACTCATCAGTTCCATGTACCACGAATAGGGCGATGCAAGCGCCGGATCGACGGCGCGCTGCCAGCCGTAGACGAAGTCATGCGCGGTGATCGGGTCGCCGTTGGACCATTTGGCGCCCTGGCGCAGAGTGAAGGTGTAGACGTCGTTGGCATCATTGGCCTCGAAACCCGTAGCCACGCCGGGCACCAGATTGCCATCGGCGTCCTGGTTCATCAGGCCCTCGAACAGGTCGCGTACCACCTCGGCACCGGAAACGTCCTCGACCACCTGCGGATCGACAGAGCTGAACTCGTCAAGCTGGCGATAGGTAAAGGTCTGGTCGTCGGCCAGTGCTTCTCCGGTTGCGGGATGGGTGGCGTGGCTGCCGGCCCAGAGCGGGCTGGCGGCGATGGTTGTTGCCAGCAGGGCTGCCATGGAGAAACTGGGTGCGTGTTTCATTGTTGGTTTCCTTTCGCGGACAGGGGTAACAATTGAAGACAGACTGCCGCCCAAAACCGGAATCGCAAAGCCTTTTCCGGCGGAATCGCGAATAACCCCCGGTCATGGCCGCAATGTCACTCTGAAATCGGAGCTGGTTTGCAGGCCCTGGGCGACCGCAACCACCTACGATTACTTGTGGAAAAACCGTAGGCGCTCAATATGCGACCATGGTCAGAAGCCCGCATTCCCCCACCAGTTCGTCGTTGTGCTGGTTCAGCGAAACCTGCCTGCGGACCTCGCCAAACTCGTCTGCCCGTTGGGTTTCTTCCTTCACCGCCAGGCGTACGCGGATCGAATCGCCGACCTCGACCGGCTTTATGAAGCGCAACCCGTCGAGCCCGGAATTGGCCAGTGCCCGCCCCGCGCCGGGCTCGACAAGGAACCCCGCGGCGAGGAAAAGCAGCAGATAGCCATGCGCCACCCGGCCGGGGAAGAACGGGTTCCGCTTTGGCGCCTCCAGGTCCATGTCAGCATAGAACGTGTCATCGGTGAATTCGGCGGATTGCCCGATATCGTTCAGGGTGACGGCGCACGGGGCGGAGTGGATCGTCTCGCCGATGGTCAGATCTGTGGTACTTGCGCGTGAAGGGGCCCCAGAGCCCTGACCCCTGTTGGCCAGTTCCACCGCGAGGCCGAGATCGAGGTAACCCATGGCTGTGCCGATCTGCTGGATATTCATTGACCAACCGGTCAGTTTATGCGCGAAGAGCCTGAGACGCGACCACGAGGATTGGTGGTTTTTCTGAGATTGACCAAGGCGGCGATACATGCGGCATCTGCGCAAAGCTGCGACGAACAGCTTGACCTTGAAGCCCGGTCGCAGAAAACCTGTTGCGAGAGCCCCGACTATGCCGGGAGCGTTAGCGCTTTGCTGCCAAAGCGTGCGCCGGTCTTTGGCGGCAAACCAGGCTGACGCCGGGCGGCGGGGCCCGGAATGCGGAGGATGATATGGAAGACCTGACCCCGAAGAAGACCGATCTCGACCCGATCGAGATTGCATCACGCGATGAGATCAGTGCGCTGCAGCTTGACCGGCTCAAGCGCTCGCTGCGCCATGCATATGACAATGTACCGATGTACAAAAAGCGGTTCGACGAGGCCGGGGTGCATCCGGACGACGTGACCTCACTGGCCGATCTGGCGAAGTTTCCCTTCACCTACAAGAACGATCTGCGCGATAACTACCCGTTCGGGCTGTTTGCCGTGCCGCGGTCGCAGATAGCGCGCATCCACGCCTCTTCGGGCACCACCGGCAAGCCGACTGTTGTCGGCTACACCAAGGCCGATCTGGAAAACTGGGCCGATCTGGGTGCCCGCAGTTTTCGTGCCGCCGGTGTGCGGCGCGGTGACATGGTGCACAACGCTTATGGCTATGGCCTGTTCACCGGCGGTCTGGGCGCCCATGCCGGTATCGAGCGTCTGGGCGCCACGGTGGTTCCGGTCTCTGGCGGCATGACCGAACGGCAGGTGACACTGATCAACGATTTCAAGCCGGACGCCATCGCCGTGACCCCCTCCTACATGCTGAACATCCTCGAACAGTTCCACAAACAGGGCCTCGACCCCCGCGCCACGTCGCTGAAGGTGGGCATCTTCGGGGCCGAGCCCTGGACCGACGCCATGCGCCGCGAGGTCGAAGAGGCGTTCGACATGCATGCGGTCGATATCTACGGGCTGTCCGAAATCATGGGGCCGGGTGTGGCCAATGAGTGCGTCGAAACCAAGGATGGGCCAGTGATCTGGGAGGATCACTTTTACCCCGAAATCATCAACCCCGAGACCGGCCAGGTGCTGCCCGACGGCGAGATGGGAGAACTGGTGTTTACCACGCTCACCAAGGAAGGCCTGCCGATGATCCGCTATCGCACCCGCGACCTGTCGCGGCTGTTGCCGGGTACGGCGCGCAGCATGCGGCGGATGGAGAAGATCACCGGGCGCAGCGACGACATGATGATCCTGCGCGGCGTCAACGTGTTCCCGACCCAGATCGAGGAACAGGTGATGGCCACCGGCGGGTTGGCGCCCTATTTCCAGGTCGAGCTTTACCGTTCCGGCCGCATGGACGCGATGCGGGTGCATGTAGAGATGTTGCCCGACGCGAGTGACGACGCCAGCAAGGACGCCGCGGCGCGCATGTTGTTCAAGCGGATCAAGGATGTGGTAGGCGTGTCGACAGAGGTCAACGTGCAGGACCCGGGCCGAGTGGAACGCTCGCAGGGCAAGGCGCGGCGGGTGGTCGACAACCGGCCCAGAGAGTAGCCCCTGGCCCGCATCATCGCCAGGGAGCACGACGCGAAAAGCGGCCAGATCCTGAAGGGCGCCGCGAAGGTGTTCGCTGGCGAGTGGCTCGCCTGTGCCTCGATGAACCGGGTGGCGCAGGTCTGCGGTATCTCGAAGGCCAATAAATACCACTACTATGACAGCGAGGATGCGATCCTGGTCGATCTGCTCGACAGCTACCTGATCAACCGGCGCGACCAGATCTGAGGGGTGCAGATCGATGGGCTGGCGCCGGACGAGCAACTGTGGCGCACGGTCTCGGCGATCCTGAAGGCCTGTCAGGGCGCCGATGACGGGCACAAGGGATGGGCGCGCTACGCGAGGAGCGGCAGCACAAGCTGGGCGTTATTGCAGCCGTGACAACATCAATCGTTTTCTCGAGATGTTTTCGCGCTTTGCGCTGGCCTGACCGATCCGGAATGAGTTTTCTACAAAGTCGATATGCGCCCGCGCGGCAGCCTCGGCGGCTTCTGTGTCGCCGTTCAGGACCGCAGATGCGATCTGGTGGTGCTGGCTCAGGAGCTTCTCGCCGGTTCCGTCAAGCGTCCGCAAAAAGCCCCGGTTGTAGAACACGCCGCGCCTGGTCAGGTCATAGATCGACGCCATCATGTGAATGAGCGTGGTGTTGTGGCTGACATCGACGATGGCTGTGTGCAGCGCGATGTCGGCGCGCTGTGCGGCCAAGGCGTCATGGGTTTCATGCGCTGCGTCCATATCCGAGAGGATTGCCGCGATCACATCCTTGTCAGCCTGGGTTGCCCGTATGGCGGCAAGTCGGGCGGCAAAGCCTTCCTGCTCGCGGCGATATTCCAGATAGTCATAAAAGGCGACCGGATGCCGGGCGTAGATGTCCATCAGCGCCGGTGACAGGGCCTTGCCGATCAGCGGTGCAATGAACGAGCCTTCGCCATGGCGTACCTCGATAAGCCCGCGCTCCTCCAACGCCTTCAGCGCCTCGCGAAGTTTTGGGCGCGATACGTCGAGCAACTCGGCCAGTTCGCGTTCGGAGGGCAGCTTGCGCCCCTCTTTCAGCACGCCGGTGACGATCAGATCCTCGATCTGATCAATGACGGCGTCGGCAACGGAATCATGCGCGATGGGTTCGAATATCTGCTTCGGGCTTTCCATGTTTCGGTTCCTTAGGAAGGAAAAGCTCAGTCGCCATGGTAATCTTTTTTTACCTCTTGCGAAAGCGGGAAAATGCCGGCGATCGCCAGGAAGTTCGTGAGTTCTGAGTCATCATAAGCTTTTGTAAATACGTACATTTGGATACCATCATCGCGGGATTGCATCTGTGAAGGGGACTGAGTTTCCGAGTCCTCTATTGTGTTAGTGGCGCGCCACGGCAGGTCAGTGGTCAAGGAAATTGTTGGCAAGGCAGGGTGGTAAATATTATTGACCACTTATCAATGGCGCGGGAATGACCCCGGGTCGATCCGGTCGCCGCAAGCAGGCGGGGGCCGGGGAACTGGAGGACATCATGAAGAAATCCCTGATCAATCTGACCGTGGCAGCGGCCGTAACCCTGACTGCCCCGTGGCGATGGCGGCCGACAAGCTGCTGCTGAAGACACCGATTGCGTTCTCAACCTCGCTTCCGGGCCTAGGCTCGCCCATTCCCCGCGTTGCCGAACAGCTTGATCTGATGTCGGGTGGCACGCTGAGGATGAAGGTCTATGAGCCCGGTAAACTGGTGCCGCCGTTCGAAATTCTCGATGCCGTCAGCTCTGGCAAGATCAACTCGGGCTACTCTACCACCGGGTACTGGGCGGGTAAAATCCCGGCCTCACCGCTGTTTTCCGCCGTTCCGTTCGGTCCCGAGGCAGGCGAATACATGGCCTGGCTCTACTATGGCAATGGCCTGACCCTGTATCAGGAAATGTACGATCAGGCGGGCTTTAACGTCCATGTCATTCCATGCGCCGTCATCGCGCCGGAAACTTCGGGCTGGTTTGCCAACGAGATCAACAGCCCCGCCGATCTTGACGGTCTGAAGATGCGGTTCTTCGGGCTGGGCGGCAAAGTCATGCAGCGCCTGGGCGTTGCCACCTCGCTTCTGCCCGGTGGTGAAATCTTCCCGGCACTGGAGAAAGGCGCCATTGATGCCACCGAGTTCTCGATGCCCGCCATCGACGCCCGCCTGGGTTTCACAAGCTGGTCAAGTTCAACTACTTCCCCGGCTGGCACCAGCAGGCCACCGTACTCGAGCTGTTGATCAACAATGATGTCTGGAATGGTGCGAGCGATCAGCACAAGGCGATCATCGAAAACGCCTGCAAGGCCTCGATGACCGACAGCTTTGCCGAAGGCGAGGCAATCCAGCACGCTGCCCTGATCGACAACGTGGAAAACAACGGCGTGACCCTGATGACCTGGTCGGACGAGATGCTGGCCACTTTCCGCGAGAACTGGGAGGCCGTGGCCACCGAGGAAGCCGCCAAGGATGAGTTCTTCGCCAAGGTTCTGGCCGATCTGACCGAATTCCGTGAGGGCCATGCGGTCTGGAAGCAAAACGCCTT
>JAAELR010000098.1 GCA_024226455.1 Paracoccaceae bacterium | reverse complement strand
GGTGATAGGTGCCTGCCGCAGAATGTTCATCGCCGAGCCGGATCTTGATCTCCAGCGCGGTCTTGTAGGCGTCCTCTGCGGCGTCGAAGTCACGGCGCTCCTGTGCGACACTGCCCAGCTGGTGGTGTGCGACAGCCCGCCATTTCCATGCCTGGTCGCCGTCGGACTCTGTCAGTTTGTCGATCGCGGCAAGCGCGGATCGATACCCGGTCTGCGCCTCGTCGAATTGCCGGAGCTGCAGCAGGGCCGTTGCGGCGTTGCCGACGATCTTGATCCGGTCGGTTGCGAAAGTCTCATCAACCGCGTCTTCGGGATAGGCGTTGAGACCGGCGATCACCCGCGTTGCAAGACGCGATATCGGGCCGAACTGGCGGGTAGCCTGAAGGCTTTTGCGCAGGGGCTCAAAGAGGGTGTAGACCTCTTCATGACAGTCCAGCGCGCCCTCAAGCGCGGCCGAGAGCGTGTCGAACTCGATCCCGGCCAGAAACAGGCCCATCTGGCGTTTGTCCGGCTCCCGGCTTTGGATCAATTGCAACAGGCTGCCACCGATCTGCCGTGCATAGGCCCGGAACGCATGGCGAATGGCGCCGCGCCGGTCGTGGCGGTCTTC
>JAAELR010000097.1 GCA_024226455.1 Paracoccaceae bacterium | reverse complement strand
TACCGGTTCTGACATTACAGGAGGAAAGATTTATGGAAAAGGTTATGAGAACGTTTCAATCCCTTCCAGGGATTCTTACCGGTTCTGACATACTTATGCCGCCAATTCATCAGTGGATCTTGGAAAGACGTTTCAATCCCTTCCAGGGGAGGATTTGCGGAAACCTCAATGCCTGTGAATCAGTCGTTCTCAGCTTTCCGCAACCTGGTTTCAATCTCTTGTGCGCTTCTGTGAGGCCCCACGGTTCCGCGCACGGAAACCTCAAAACACGTGACAGAACACGCGTCCGCGTGGATCATGGTCTCTGCGGGAACGCGACGCTCTCCAGCGTCTTCCCGCCGTGTATTCACCAGGCATGATTCACCCGTGTGAGGACGGGAAGGCGACTACCTTCGTGTCCCCGCACACCATTCGGAGGTTTTCCGTATGATCCTCTCCACGCATGACGCGTATCTGTCGCATCTCTCGTCCCAATTCACCGCCCACGCCGATGATCGGCAATTCTGGGAGGCGCTGGGCACCTACACCGAAGAACTGAGTTGTCTGCTCGACACGTCGCTGGACCCGGTCCGCGACGCGTTGGAGGCGCTGTATTGCCCCACCGGGCAAGGCGATCCCACGGACCCGGTGCTGATGCTGCGCTCCTGGCTTCTCATGGCGCTCTGTCGCGAAGGCAGTCCCTCAGTCTGGGCCAGACGTCTGCGCCGGGAATCGGTGTTGGCCGTGTTGGCCGGGTTCGTGCCCGGTGACACGCCGGGAGCCAGTACGCATCGGGATTTTCTGACCCGCCTGGCCGACGGCCCGTACGCCGTCCGCTGTCGCCAGGATGTGCCGCGCAGTCAGCAACTGGCCGGCCGTCATCGCCGCCGCCTGGCCGACGCCACCAACGCCCGCCGCGAGGCCGCAGACGCCGCCGGCATGCAGCAATCGGCGCTGCTGGCCGAGGTCTTATTGACGCAGGCCGCGCAGCCGCAGAATCCGCATGACCTGCAGACCCGCATGGAGGTCCTCTTCGTCCAATTGGGGCTGAGCCCCACCATCGCCGCCAATCTGCTGCCCGCGGACCTGGCCGTCAGCGGCGACGGCACCGTCGAGGTGTCGGCCGCTTCCAAACAGGGCCATCGCGCCTGCGACTGTCCCGCCGGATCCCGCTGCGGCTGTGCCCGCGACTACCTGAGCGCCACCGCCCAATTCTGTTGGGACCAGCAGCATGGCTGGCGCTTCGGTGACCGCTCGTATACCATCAGCATGCACGTTAACGGCCACGATGTACCGCTTATGACGCGGACCGGAAGGTCCGTGAGCCCGGCGGCAACGAGTCCGATTTCACGCTGTCGCTCACGACGCTGGATCGGCTGCTCACCCTGCTGGAGATGCAGGACCTGCCGCTGCATATCGCCATCTTCATCGGCGACGGCCATCACGACGCCATGGGGATCTACCGCTATCTCAAGGCCAACGGCATCGTGCCCGTCATTCCACTGGGCGACTCGTCGCAGCCCACCACCACCGCCGCGCCGACCAACACCTCGGCGCCCACGACCACAACGCCAGGCCCACAGGACGACGGCGCGGCCCCCGCGACACACCCGCGGCCCCAGGTCAACGCCTATCCGCACATCACCTTCGAGCCCGACGGCACGCCACTGTGTCCCGAAGGCTGCCGTATGCGCCATCACGGCTATAGCAAGGGCAAAGCCGCCCATACGTTTGTCTGTCCGGCCACACGCATCAACGGGGCGGGACAGCGACTCTTTCATGTGGACGAATGCCCCGTTCACGAACGCTGCACGCCGCCGGAGAAAAAGATGGGCCTGACCTACTACATCAAGTCTGAGGCTGATCTGCGCCTCTTTCCGCCGATCCCACGGGACTCGACACGCTTCAAGGAGCTGTATGCCCATCGCAGCGGCATCGAACGCGAGAATGCCTCAGCCGACAGTTACCACCTGGACCGCCGCCATCGCAACGCCGCCCTGGTGCTGATTCGGCTGACGTTCGTGAATATCGTCAAGCATG
>JAAELR010000096.1 GCA_024226455.1 Paracoccaceae bacterium | reverse complement strand
GCCATAATAAACGACCAAACGGGTCGCCCAGCTGCTTGTGGCATCGTTTCGCCGGTTTGCGGGCGCACCTGTCTCGCCGCCAGCGATGCCTTTTGCGGTCTTCGAGTGTCTACCCATCATATCGACACCGGCAACTGCAGGTGGCCCGCGCAATGTGTTGATCAGGCCGGGGATGCCCGCGAAGACCTCTTGGGGCAGTGCTGCGGCGGCCATCTGGAAGATGGCGTATCGGCCATGAGGCACCAAACGTGTTCTGATCTTGATCAAACGTTCCCGCAAGTCGGTCAGCGACCAACCTTCGATCAGTTCCGGTGTGGCCAATGTCCGCATGAGGTTGGCGAGGTTGTAGGCCAGGGCGTGACGCTGGCGCAGATCCATGCCTCGTCGACCTGCGACAGGGGTCGGCCAGGTCTCGGGTGGTCAAGCTGGCGTCGGCGGCGGCGAAACGGTCGGCCAGGCGATCGCTCTGGGCCCGGCTGACAGGGACGGTGCGGCGGGCAGAGGTGTCGATGCGCGGGATGTGATGGGTCATGATTGGCTGTGTCCCTTGGGATTGATCGGGTGTCGAGAGAATGATCATTGCAAATTCGAACGTAATTGCAGAAAATGAGCAGGTTCTGTGAGTGGGCGCACATGGATGGCGATCGGCAACTGGGATGAGATACGAACCGCCTACCAGGTGGCGCGATTGGGCACGGTCAGCGGCGCGGCAGGGGTGCTGGGGGTGCACCATGCAACGGTGATCCGCCATATCGATGCGCTGGAAGCGCGGCTGGGCGCCAGGCTGTTCCAGCGCCATGCGCGCGGTTATACCCCGACCGAGGCGGGTCTGGACCTGCTGACCGTGGCGCAGGCTACCGGCGACCAGTTCGCCCAGCTTTCAGGCCGCATCCACGGGCGCGGCGAGGAAGTGACGGGCGAGCTGATCGTGACCGCACTGCCTGGCCTGTCGCCACTGCTGGTGCCGGTGCTGGTTCGGTTCCAGACGGTCAATCCGGGGCTGGTGGTGCGGTTTTTGACCGATATCCGCGTGTTCCGGCTGGAATATGGCGAGGCGCATGTGGCGATCCGTGCCGGTGCGCCGCCGCAAGAGCCCGACAACGTGGTGCAGGAGTTCCATAAGGTTTGCGGCGCCTTCTATGCCAGCCCGGATTATGTCGGGCGGATGGGCCAGCCCGCGGACGAGCATGACCTCGGCGGTCACGCCTTCGTGTCGTTCGATGCCGATCCGCCGCAGGGGCCGTTCGCGAGATGGTTGCGCTCCCGGGTGGCGCCGGAACAGATCGTGTTCCGCACCAGCGACATCGCCGCGATGCAGCGCGCGGTGCTGGAGGGGGCGGGCATCGGGTTCCTGTCGGTGACCGAGGCGCGCCGGCATCCCGGTTTGGTGCAGGTGCTGCCACCCCGGACCGAGTGGAATTCGCCGCTATGGCTGGTGACGCATGTCGATCTGCACCGCTCGATGAAAGTGCAGGCCTTCACGCGGTTTCTCAAAGACGCTGCCCAAAGCTGGCCCGCGCCATGCTGAGCGGCCTGCCGCCGTGGCTGTGCGGGCATCTTGCGATGCTGACTTTCTCGGCGTTGATCGCGGGGTCGTTTTCGCTGGGCGGCATGATCGCCAACGAGATCGGGCCCACGGCGCTGAACGCGGTACGCTACCTGCTGGCCTCGGCGCTGATGGGGGCGCTGGTACTGGCTACTGGCGGGGTGCCCGGCCCGGCGCTGCGTGCGCCCTGGCGGTATTTCCTGCTTGGCGGGCTGTTTGCGGTCTATTTCGTGCTGATGTTCGAGGGGCTGAAGACCGCGCCGCCGGTGTCGACGGCGGCGGTGTTCACCCTGACGCCGGTGATGGCGGCGGGGTTCGGCTGGCTGCTGATGCGGCAGGTGACCACGATGCGCATGGGTCTGGCGCTGGCCGTTGGCGCGGTGGGGGCATTGTGGGTTGTGTTTCGCGCCGATCTGGCGGCAGCCATAGCGCTGGACCTGGGCCGGGGTGAGGCGATCTATTTCGTCGGCTGTGCCTTTCACGCCCTGTTCACCCCGATGCTGCGATTTCTGAATCGGGGCGAGGGGTCGCTGGTCTATTCCTTCCTGTTCATGTCCGCCGGATGTCTGCTGTTGACACTTTGGGGCTGGTCCGAGTTGCTGGCGACCGACTGGGCGGCGTTGCGGCCGCTGGTCTGGTGGACCATCGGCTATCTGGCGGTATTCGCCAGTGCTGCAAGTTTCTTTTTGCTGCAATACGCAGCCCGCAGCCTGCCCGCGGCCAAGGTGATGGCCTATTCCTACCTGACGCCGGCCTGGGTGATCTGCTGGGAGATCGCGCTGGGCCACGCGGTGCCCACGGTGCTGGTGCTGGGCGGGGTCGGGCTGACGCTGGTGGCGCTGGCGATGATGCTGAAAGATGAGACCGCTTGATGTGGCGCAAGGCGATGCGCCGCAATGCGTCATAGGTTGCGGTGCGAACCACGGAGCCACCAGAATGCCCGCTGCCACGCACAAATCGGCGCTTGTCGCCGTCACCGAAAAGGAATTCGCCAAACTGCTGGAAGTCCTGGGCCAGGTGCCGGAGTCGCTTGCGCTAGTCAAGGACGAGGACGACACGTCGATCAAGGATGTGGTGGCGCACCGGGCGCACTGGATCGACCTGTTTCTGGGCTGGTGGTCAGACGGGCAGGCGGGGGTAGATGTGGCGTTCCCGGCACCGGGTTACAAATGGTCGGACCTGAAGGCATACAATGCCGCTCTGCGAGCCCGGCAGACCGGGATCGGTTGGCACGAGGCGCAGGCAGAGTTGCAGGGCGCTCATGAACGCCTGATGTTCTTTCTGGCCAAGCACGGCAATGCAGAGCTTTACGGCGGCCCGATGAAAGGCGCCAGGAACGACTGGACCACCGGTCGCTGGGCCGAGGCGGCGGGCGCCAGCCACTATCGGTCGGCATCGAAATACCTGCGGTCGCGGCTGAGGGTGCCAACGGAGTGAATGGGCCAGGCGCAGGCCTTGTCTGACTGCGCCCGCCTTTGGCGGTCGCGTCGGGCTGGACGGGCAAGCCCCCCGTACTCCCGACCGCAAAGAAGGAGCCGGGCGCGTTATCGGGTATGCCGATGCTCCATCGGGCCCTAACCTTGATCCTGCCCGAGTTCGCGTTCGAGGAAGGCTTCGAATGCGTCGAGATTGACCGGCTCGAACTGGCCGAAACCCTGCATCCAGACCGAGGCGGCGCGCATCGCGTCGGGGTCCAGCTTGCACCATTTCACCCGACCGCGCTTTTCCTGGGCGATCAGGCGGGCGCGGGTCAGGATGGCCAGGTGCTTTGAAATGGCCGCCAGCGACATCGCGAAGGGTTCCGCCACATCCGTCACCGCCATGTCGTCTTCGAGCAGCATCGTCAGGATGGCGCGGCGGGTGGGATCGGCCAGCGCGGCGAATATGGCGTCTAGATCGCAGCTCATGAAGGCCGCACTTGGCGCACCAGGCGCCAAAGGTCAACCGTTCGGTTGAATGTGCTTCAGGCCGGGCTGCCAGACGGTGGCCGCGGCGCCGTTCTGCCGCACCCTGAATTATCTATTACAAATCAGACGTTTGCAGTGTTCGAGCAGGTGCTGTCTGGCGCTTGACTCTGTGGCGCCGCATTCCTAGGGTCCGCCCGACCGATCGAAGGGGCTCAAGCCATGGCCGATCCCGACCACAAAGCGCAGATGCAGCGCCTTGAGACGCGGATTGCCGAGGTGAAGCAGGCGAACCAGCCTGAGCGCTCGAAGATCGAAGAGCATCATTCCCAGGCGCATCTGGCCTGGCGCATGGTGATCGAACTGGTGGCGGGGATCGTCATCGGTTTCGGCTTGGGGTACGGGCTGGACAGCCTGTTCGGCACGCTGCCGATATTCCTGGTCGTGATGACATTGCTGGGCTTCATCGCCGGGGTGCGCACCATGCTGCGCTCGGCGGCTGAGATCCAAAAGGAAGCGGCGGGCATGCCCCGCGAAAAGAACGAGGAATAGAGCCTTGGCAAGCGAAGCAAACGCAGAGGAAGGCGGCGGCCTGGTATTCCACCCGATGGACCAGTTCCTCGTGAAGCCCCTGTTCGGGGACGGACCGGTTGCCTGGTACACGCCGACCAACGTGACGCTGTGGATGTTCCTGACCATCGTGGTGATCACGCTGCTGCTGGTTGTGGCCACCCGCCGCCGCGCCGTGGTGCCCAGCCGCGGCCAGTCGATCGCCGAGCTGGCATATGGGTTCGTCTACAAGATGGTCGAGGATGTGGCCGGCAGGGACGGGGTAAAGTACTTCCCCTACATAATGACGCTGTTCATGTTCAT
>JAAELR010000095.1 GCA_024226455.1 Paracoccaceae bacterium | reverse complement strand
TTGTCGAAAACTTCTTTCAGAAACTCAAAGAATTCAAACGCATAGCCATGCGTGCATGCAAAACTGATACAAGCTTTGAAGCAATGGTCCATATCGGAGCGACCGTCATTCGTACACGGTGAATCTCAACAGGCCCTAGCACGTCCCAGAGCCCGATTCCGCAAAACAGCTGCAAGGCAGGCCGCAGGAAGGCGGTCGAGCGCAGGACGATGCCGGGATCGGCCCGGGCAAGCGGCGGCGGTGCGGGGTCGGCCAGCAGCACCGAGAACCCGGTATGGCCGAAGGCGGCCGCGGTCACCAGCCCGGCGATGCCGCCTCCCGGGACAAAAACATCCACCTGCTCGCGCTTCATGAGACCTGGCCAGGGCCGACGGGATCCAGGGCAAAGACCCCGTCCACGATCTGCGACAGAAAACCCTGCAGGTCGTCGGTATGGTGATGGATATGCGGGTGCGGGTCCGGGTCTGGCGCCACATGCACGGTGCGCAGCCCCATGGCATGGGGTTCGGCGAGGTTGCGGGTGTCGTCTTCGAACATCGCCGCGGTCACCGGCTTCACGCCATCGGCGGCAAAGACCGTGTCGAAGGCGGCGCGTTCGGGTTTCGGGCGCCATCCGGCATGTTCGATGCCATAGACCGCGTCGAACACCCCCGCCAACCCGCGGGCGTCCAGCACCCGCCCGGCATAGGGTGCGTCGCCATTGGTATAGACGATGGCGCGGCCGGGCAGGGCGCGGATCAGCGCGGCCAGGTCGGGCGCGGGGTCGAGCCCGGTCATGTCGATATCGTGCACGTCCAGCAGAAAATCCCACGGATCGACACCGTGATTGTCCATCAGCCCGGCCAGCGTGGTGCCGTGCTCGCGCCAATAGGTGGCGCGCAGCCGGTTGGCCTCGGCGCGCGGCACGTCCAGGACGCGCATCACCCAGGCGACCATGCGTGTCTCTATCTGGTCGAAGAGCCGCGCCGAGGGCGGGTAGAGCGTGTTGTCGAGGTCGAAAATCCAGGTTTCGACATGGGTGAAATGCTGTGCGACCATGTTCGCCTGCCTACCCTGGGTGCGGCATAAGGGCAATTGCCGACGCTTGATTGCATGGCCGTCCAGTGTCTAGGGTATGCCACGGTATCCTAACCGGGGGCAGGCATGGCAGAAACGAAACCGCAGATGAAAGACGCATACGAGATGATCCTTGAAGCGATCGATGTCGGCGTCTACCGCCCCGGCGACCGGCTGGTCGAAAGCGAACTGGCGGTACGCTTTGGCGTGTCGCGCACGCCGATCCGCGAGGCGTTGCAGCGGCTGGAGACACAAAGCTTGCTTACCCGCGACGGGCGCTCGCTGATCGTGGCCTCGCTGGATCACAACCAACTGGCCGAGCTTTATGCGGTGAGGGCCGAACTGGAGGGGCTGGCCGCAAGGCTGGCAGCACGGCACGCGGCGCCCGAAGAGATCCGGGTGCTGAACGACTTGATCGAAGAAGACCGGGCGTTGTTGGGCGACCCTGCGGCGCTGAGCCGGGCGAACCGGCGGTTTCACAAGCAGATCCACCTGGCCAGCCACAACCGATTTCTGGTGCAGCAGTTGGATCTGGTGCACCGGTCCATGGCCTTGCTGGCGACCACGTCGCTGGCGGTCGAGGGGCGCGACGAGGATGCTCTGGCCGAGCATGAGCGCATCGTCACGGCGATCGCGGCGGGTGACGGCGACGCGGCGCACGCGGCGCTGAAGGAGCATATTTCGAAGGCGTTCGAGACCCGGCTCAAGCACGACGCCGCAGCGGTCGAGGCGTCGGCCTGACGGCGGCGTCACCGTCCGCAGCGGGGTCGTTGTCGCTGTCGAACACGCCATGCGTGGTCTTGTCCCAATAGAACGGGCGGGTCAGCAGTTCCAGCGCACCCTTGTAAGAGGCCAATGCGGCCATCGGAAAGTAGAAATACAAGCTCGGCACCCATTTCATCAGGAACCGGTGTTTCGGGGCCCGGGTGGCGTATAGCCCGATGGCGATGTTCAGCAGCTCCGAAAGAATGAAGGCGGCAATCACGGTGCCGATCAACAGCGGCGGGGCCAGTTCGTGGAATGGATGCGCCAGCCCAAGCTGCACCAGCCAGAACGACCACAGAACCGGCGCCAGCATGGTCTGGGTCAGGGTGCCCAGAAACAGCACCTGCACGCCGAAAAACCGCCACGGCCCCAGCTCTGACCAGAGCTTGCGCGGGGCACGCATATGCACCGCCCAGGTGATCGCATACCCTTTCAGCCAGCGCGAGCGCTGCTTGACCCAAGGCCAGAAGCGGCAGTTGGCCTCTTCCTCGGTCACGGTGTCGATCAGCTCTGTCCTGTAACCGCGCCGGGCCAGGCGCAGGCCCAGATCGGCATCCTCGGTGACGTTGTGGGCGTCCCAGCCGCCCAACTCTTCCAGCACCTGACGGCGGAAGAACAGCGTGGTGCCGCCGAGCGGCACCACCAGTCCCAGCCGCGCCAGTCCGGGCAGGATTACCCGGAACCAGCTGGCATATTCGACCGTGAAACAGCGCGAGAACCAGTTGGAACGGGCGTTGTAGAAATCGAGCACACCCTGCAGACACGCAACGTCCTGCCCGACCTGGTGAAACCGGCGCACCACGCGGTCGATCTGGTCGGGAGCGGGGGCGTCCTCGGCATCGTAGACGCCGATAATGGTGCCCCGACAAAACTCGAGCGCGTAGTTCAGTGCGCGGGGCTTGGTCTTCAGCGCCGAATGCGGCACCACGATCTGACGGACATGGGGCGGCAGGTCTATATCGCCGATGGCGTTGCAGGTAACCTGATCGTCGGCCTCGACCACCAGGCAGATATCGAGCAGTTCACGCGGATAATCGAGCCGCGCCAGGCGGCGGATCAGCCGGTCTGCGATCTCGCGTTCGCGGTAGAGCGGCACCAGGATCGACACCGTGGGCAGCCGGGCGATGACGGGTGGGTTTTGCATGGCGCCGTCATGCCCGGCCAGGTCGTCCAGCACCCTGCGGGTCAGCGCGGCCAGTTTCAGCAGGCTGCCGGCAACGAGCGTCAGCAGGGTCCAGCCCGCCAGCACCAAAAAGGCGGTCTGTGGCGCCAGCGCGGCCGAGAGGATCAGTGCCGTGAATAGCCCCAGCATCAGATACGGCAACATCAGCGACGGCCACTCGCGGCAGCTGTCCTCGGCGGCAACCCGGGTTTCCGCCTTGGCCGAGAGGATGCGGGGATGTTTGCCCAGCACCGCCTGGTGAATATCGTTTTCCGAGGCGATGACCATGCGCACCGGCCCGAACAGTAACTCGAGCCTCGGTTGCGCGGCGGCAAATTCCTCGGGCCGGGCGGATGCGACCAGCACGATGCCCGCCCGACGCTGCCAAGGCAGCAGCCCGGTCGACAGGCAGGTCTCGACCCCCAGCGTCTCGATCAGCCGGATGTCGGGCGGGATAGAGCGGAAATCGGCCACGTCGGTGTTGTATTGCCTCGCGATGGCGTCGTAGAGCCGGGTCTTGTCGATCAGCCGGTGGGCGAGCAGGATATCGCCCAGTCGGGCCTCGACCTCGGCCTGCATCGCCAGTGTTCTGAGCTTGTCAGAAGCCGAAAGCCCGCCCGTTTCGACCAGGATCTGGCCGAGCGGCCGGCGGGCTTTGCCGGTAGGTTGCGGCCGTGCCGGTGTTCCGGCATCGACCGCCACGTTGCGCAATAGAGGTGGGCTCATCTGGCTGGACCGTTGTTTTCCATTTGGTCCCGAAACTGGTTCATCTTCGTTAATACACAGTAAACTCTGTGGATAGTGTAACCGATAGTGGCTGGTCTACATGGCCTCGGCGAAGCGTTCGAACAAGTAATAGCTGTCTTGCGGGCCGGGGCTCGCCTCTGGGTGGTATTGCACTGAAAACACCGGCCTATCTGCAAGTCGAATACCGCAGTTCGAGCCGTCGAACAGCGACATATGCGTCTCGATCACCCCCTTGGGCAGGGTTTGACTGTCCACCGCGAAGCCGTGGTTCATCGATGTGATCTCGACCTTGCCGGTATCGAGGTCCTTGACCGGGTGGTTGGCGCCGTGGTGGCCGTGGTTCATCTTGATTGTCTTGGCACCCAGTGCCAGTGCCAACATCTGGTGGCCCAGGCAGATACCGAAGACCGGAATGTCGGTCTGCTCGAGGATATCCCGAATCATCGGTACCGCGTAGGCCCCGGTGGCCGTCGGGTCGCCGGGACCGTTCGACAGAAAGACGCCGTCGGGCCTATGTGCCAGCACCTCTTGGGCGGTGGCGGTGGCGGGCAGAACCGTGACGTCGCAGCCGGCAGAGGCGAGGCAGCGCAGGATGTTGCGCTTGGCGCCATAGTCGACGGCGACGACCTTGTGGCCTTTTCCCGTCCGTTTCGAATAGCCCTTGGGCCACGCCCAGCGCATCTCGTCCCAGCGGTAGCTTTGCGCGCAGGTGACATCCTTTGCCAGATCCAGCCCCTCGAGCCCGGGAAAGGCGCGGGCCGCAGCAACCAGCGCCTCGATATCGAACTGCCCGTCCGGCGCATTGGCCAGCGCCACATGGGGCGCGCCCCGCCGGCGGATGGCGCGGGTCAGGCGCCGCGTGTCGAGCCCGCCGATGCCGATCCGTCCCCGCGACCCCAGCCAGTCTGTCAGCCGCTCAGCGGCGCGCCAGTTGCTGGGCTCGGTCGGGTCCCATTTCACCACCATGCCGCAGGCGACCGGGTCGGCGCTTTCGTCGTCCTCGGGGGTAACGCCGACATTGCCCACATGCGGGAAAGTAAAAGTGACGATCTGCCCGGCATACGAGGGGTCGGTCATGATTTCCTGGTACCCGGTCATGGCCGTGTTGAAACACAGCTCGGCCCGGGTTTCCCCTGTGGCGCCAAAGCCTTGGCCGAAAAACAGCGTGCCGTCGGCAAGCGCCAGGCAGGCGGTTGCGCCATTTGCGCCGTGCGATTGGACCATGGGACGCGACTCCGTCTGAGATCAAATTGCGCGGACCCTATGGACAGTAGCGGAGCGGGTCAAGAGCGAAGGTGGATTTGCGATATCGTTGTTTTTCAATACCTTACACTATTTCTCGGTTGTTGCGCATGGAACGGGCTGCGACTATGGTTGGCACTTTGGAACGCGTCTTTGGGATTGGACAGCCGATGGACATGCGTGAACGGATCGCCAGCCGATTGAAAGAGGCGATGAAGAACCAGGACAAGGCGCGGCTGGGGACGTTGCGTCTGATCAATGCCGCGATCAAGGACAAGGATATCGCCCTGCGCGGGGCGGCCGAGGGCGAAAGCGCCGGCGTCGGGGACGCCGAGGTGCTGGGCATACTGGGCAAGATGGTCAAGCAGCGCCAAGAGAGCACCCGCGCCTACGAAGAGGGCGGACGGTTGGATCTGGCCGAGGCCGAACAGGCCGAGATCGCTGTGATCGAGGAATTCCTGCCCAAAAAGCTGAGCGCCGAGGAAGTGACCAGGGCGGTCGACAATGCTATCCGCCAGGCCGACGCCAGCACGATCCGCGACATGGGCCGCGTCATGGGCGCGCTCAAGGCGGAATACACCGGGCGGATGGACTTCGGACTTGTCGGCCCGATGGTGAAGGACCGGCTGGGCTAGATTCTGCGGCGGCCTGTTACCAGATCGAAAGCGCTTCGCGCATGCACCAGTCTCCCCATCCTCGCCTTCGGCTGCGGGTGGGGCCCCGCCGCCCGTGGCTGATGTGGCAGCGAGAGTGTCAGGGCTTGGCGCCGGTTGAAGGCGGGGGGGCGGGCGCATTGCCAGACCCACACCCGGCTCTTGAACCCTCGCGGCGCAGAACAGGGTTGGTCGGCTTTTGATCGCCAGCATCTTGATCTGGGCACATCCGGCGTCGCGCGGCAGGTCCATCGTGCGTTCGGGCCCCTTTGCAGGTGCCCAGCCCTGGCCCGCCCTGCGCCAGAGGCCGGGTCGTGCGGGTGGTCGGACGAACCTAGAACCTGCATCATTGGTTTCTGTTCTTGATGAATTAGTGGAATGGGGGTCTGTTCTCAAGGCTGAGCCGGAACTTTTCCTCAAGCTGCGGGAGTTTGAGGATGCGGCTTCGGGGCGGGCGGATCGCATTTCCGAAGATGCAACGCTGGAACTGCCGCGCCGAAGACCGCCTCGGGGGCCGTCGCTATGAGTGGCGCCGCCAACTCCGAAACAAACTGCCCGATATTTCGCCGGGAAACTGACCCTCTTTGCGCCGGGATTGACAGATGATCTACATGGGGCGTGTGCGGAGACGGAAGCAATCTCTGGCGGCAAGGAGTGCCAGAAATATCTGTTCTCGCTGTCATTGAATCCACCGCCCGGCTCAAAGGAGCCTGTCGCAGTATTTGAAGAGACGGTTGCGGCGGTCGAGAAGACGCTCGGTCTGGCGGGGCAGCCAACCGGATATCCTGCAAGAGCTGTCGCGCGCATTCGATCACGCGGCCCTCCCCGATCCGCGCCAACGGCTTGTGCTGCCACCAGACGACATCCCGTTCACAAAGAACCAATTGATAGCTGATCCAACACTGATCCTTGGCCATATCTCGCACAAGAATGCGCGCTTCAATCGTGCCGATGTTCTTCGTGAGATGGCAAAACGCATCCGCGATCCGATGGCTTTGCGGAGGGCTGCGGATACGGCCATGGCTTCATCCGATCTGATCCGGCCCGCCGACGGCAGTGACGTCACGACCAAAGACTATCTGGCTGCGGAACACCAGCTTGGGGCCTGCGCAAAAAGCCTTTCCCAGACCAAAGGCACAGCCGTCAGTTCCAGCCATATCGCCCATGCTATTCGCGCACAGGATGCCGTCATGCAAAAGCGCTTCGGTGGGCGATTGAGCGAAGAACAGCGCGCGGCGCTGCATCATATTCTCGGCCCGAGCCAACTCGCCTGCGTTGTTGGTCTGGCCGGAGCCGGAAAAAGCACAATGTAGAAAGCCGCTCGTGCGGCGTGGGGAAAACAAGGCATCACAGTCCATGGTGCAGCGCTCGCGGGAAAAACTGCCGAGGGTCGGGCAGGGAGAAGACAGCGAGCCCCTCGGGGACGTTGTTTTCCAGCCAGTCCGCGAAGCCCGGGTGCCTGTCGCGGTAGCTGGCCACGAGGGCGTCCAGTTCGGCCTGAGCTGTTTGCAGCGACGAAGCATTCCAGACAGCGCGCAGCTGTTTGCCAATTCGGTCTCGCGTGTC
>JAAELR010000094.1 GCA_024226455.1 Paracoccaceae bacterium | reverse complement strand
TCCAGAACCGTCAGATGCGGAAAGAGGTTGAAGTGCTGGAACACCATGCCAACCTCAGAGCGTACCTTGTCGACATTCTTCAGGTCGCTGGTCAGTTCGGTGCCGTCGACGACGATCTGGCCCTGCTGGTGTTCTTCCAGCCGGTTGATGCAGCGGATCAGCGTCGACTTGCCGGACCCCGAGGGGCCGCAGATCACGATGCGTTCGCCGCGGTTCACCGTCAGGTCGATGTCGCGCAGAACGTGGAACGAGCCGTACCACTTGTTCATGTTGGTGATCTGGATCGCGATCTCGTCGCTGACCTGCATGTGTGACCGGTCAATCGTGCGATCGACCATGGTTTCGTGGCTGTGTTCGGCCATGTATCAGGCCCCCTTAGCTGTGATCGGTTCTCAGCCGGCGCTCGAGATACATCGAGTAGCGCGACATGGAGAAACAGAAGATGAAGAACAGGAAGGCGATGAAGGCGAAGAGCTCCCAGTAGATGCCGTTCCAAGCGGCATCGGCACGGATCGCGGTCGCCAGTCCAAGCGGGTCCATCAGGCCGATGATCATCACCAGAACGGTATCCTTGAAGACGCCGATGAACGTACTGACAATGCCGGGGATCGAGATCTTCAGCGCCTGCGGCATGATGATCAGGCGCTGCGCCTGCCAGTAGTCGAGCCCGAGACTGTCGGCGCCCTCGTACTGGCCGCGCGGCAGCGCCGCCAGCCCGCCCCTGATCACCTCGGCCATATAGGCCGATGCGAACAGCGTCACCATGATTATCACCCGCAGGATGATGTCGAAATTGGTGCCCGGCGGCAGGAAGATGTTCAAGAGCGTCGAGGCCACGAACAAAAGCGTGATCAGCGGCACGCCGCGGATGAACTCGATGAAGCCGACGCAGAGCGCCTTGACGATCAACAGGTCCGACTGGCGGCCCAGCGCCAACACGATGCCGATGGGCAGCGACACGCCGATGGCGACGACGCCGATCAGGATCGACAGCATGAAGCCACCGAAATTGCGGCTGATTACCGACTCGATGCCGATCGGCAGGGCGCTGCTGAGCGCGCCAGAGATCGGCCCGACCAGGAACAGCCACCAGATCAGCGCGGCTGCCACGGCGGCGATCAGGGCAAAGAGACCGCCAATGATCGGTTTCAGGAACCTGTGCACCAAATAGCCGATGGCCAGACCGGCTGCGACCAGCACCGGGCCCCAGATCGTCCCGCCCCACATCAGCCAGGGCAATAGGAACGGGTAGATCGCCGTAACATAGAGAAGCTGCCGCGGTGCGCCGGGGAACAGGACCGGCGCGATGGCGGCCAGCAGCAGGACGAAAGCCAGGATCGGCCGCCAGTACATTTCCGGCGGGTAGAACCCGAACATCAGCTGCAGCCAGCGTTCGCGAATCACGCCCCAGCAGGCGTGACCGTGGGTCTCGCCCCAGGTTGCGGCCATTATCTCGCGGCATTCCTTCAGCGAATCGGCCACCCAGACCGACTGGAACACCCAAGGCAGCAGCCCCGCCAGCGCATAGGCGATGAAGCCCAGAGATATGACGGTGAGGATCGAGTTTACCCAGCCGGAAAACAGGTTCTTGCGCAGCCAGCCCAGCAGGCCCACCGAGGTCGCCGGGGGCGCCTGTTCGGGCAGCATGTCGTGGCGGACAAAGGATGTGTCTGTCATTTTACCTCTCCACCAGTTTTACTTTGTTGTTGTACCAGTTCATCACCCCCGAGATCGAAAGCGAGATTGTCAGGTACACAAGCATCAAGAGCAGGATGCACTCCAGTTCCCGCCCGGTCTGGTTCATGGTGATACCGCCAAGCGTGCCGGTGATGTCCATGTAACCCACGGCGATGGCCAAAGAGCTGTTCTTGGTCAGATTGAGATAGTTCGAGATCAGCGGCGGGATGATCACCCGCAGCGCCTGGGGCAGGACCACCAGGCCCATGATCCGGTTTTGGCGCAGGCCCAGCGCACCGGCTGCTTCGGACTGGCCTTGAGAGATGGCCAGGATACCGCCGCGCACGATCTCGGCGATGAACGCCGCAGTATAAAGCGACAGCGCCAGCCACAGAGCGATCAGCGAGTTTCGTAAATGCGTGCCGCCCTTGAAGTTGTAACCCCCGAGTTCGGGATAGCCAAAGTGAAACCCGAGCAGCGCCAGCAGGACGCCCGTGGGCACCACCAGCAGACCAAACGTGAAATGCCACGTGGTGGGCCGCTCACCCGTGGCATCCTGAATCTCATGGGCGCGCCGGTTGTTCCAGCGGATTGCAAAGATGCTGGCGCCCAGCACGATCAGGATGGCCATCAGGTCCCGCGAGACATCGAAGCGCAGGCTGCTGTCGCCGAAAACATGGACATTGCCGAGACCACGGGAGAACAGCGCCTCGGGGAGATAGACGCCGCGGTTGGTAACTGCCACGGAGTCAAACAGATCCATCGACGCGGTCGCATTGTCGCCGCGAAAGGCTTTCGGAGCCGGCAGGCTCTCGATCATGATGGCCATGGCCAGCACGATCCACAGCAGTACCGGAACGTTGCGGAACATCTCGACATAGACGGTCATGATGCGTGCGATCAGCCAGTTGTTGGACAGGCGCAGAACGCCGACCAGCACGCCGATGATAGTTGCGGTGATGCAGCCCAGCACGGCGACAACAAGCGTGTTCAGCAGCCCCAGGAGCGAGGCGCGCAGATGCGTGTCGCGGCTGTTGTAGTCCAGCAGACGCTGGTTGATGTCATAGCCCGCCGGGTCGGTGAAAAACCCGAAATCGATGGGTTTTCCGAGTGTTGCGAGGTTGGTCAGAGTGTTGTTGATCAGCCAGGCCGCAAGCAGCATGAAGCCCATGAGCGCGACAACCTGGATCGTCATGGAACGATACCGGGTGTCGTAGATCAACATGCTCAGCCGAAACGTCACCTTCGGAGCATCGGTGAGTGTCGTCATGAATTTTCCCTGTCCTCCCGGTGTCTTCGAAACGGCGCGTTTTCGCGCTCACGGACCCGGGAAATGGTATTTAGCCAGATAAAGCGCGAAGGGCGCGGGGTATTCCCGCGCCCTTCGGCAGATGGTCCTACCGGAACGGTGGCGAGTAGATCAGGCCACCGTCGGTCCACTGCGCGTTCAGGCCGCGCGCCAGGCCGATCGGAGTGGCTTCGCCGATGTTCTTTTCAAAGATCTCACCGTAGTTGCCGGAGGTCGAAATAACCCCGACGGCCCAGTCGGAGTTGAGGCCGAGCATCTCGCCAAGATTGCCTTCGGTACCCAGAAGACGGTTGATCTCGGGGTTGTTGCCCGCGGCCGAGGCCATTTCGGCAACGTTGGCCGAGGTCACGCCAAGCTCTTCGGCGGTGATCAGCGCGTTCAGCGTCCAGCGTACGATGTCACCCCAGGCGTCGTCGCCATGGCGCACAAGCGGGCCAAGCGGCTCTTTCGAGATGATCTCGGGCAGAAGCACGTGATCGCCGGGCGCCTCGAAGGTGGCCCGGGTCGCGGCGAGGCCCGACGCGTCAGTGGTGTAGACGTCGCAGGCACCGGCCAGGTACTGTTGCTGGGCTTCGGCGTTGGTTTCGATCGGAACCGGCTCGTAGCTGATGTTGTTGGAGCGGAAGAAGTCCGCCAGGTTCAGCTCGGTCGTGGTGCCGGTCTGGATGCAGACGGTGGCGCCATCAAGCTCTGTCGCGGACGAGATGCCAAGGTCCTTGGGAACCATGAAGCCCTGACCGTCATAATAGTTCACGCCGATGAAGGTGAACTTGAGGTCCACGTCGCGGCTGAAGGTCCAGGTGGTGTTGCGGGCCAGCATGTCGACCTCGCCCGAGGCGAGCGCGGTAAAGCGGGTCTTGCCGGTGGTCGGCACGAATTCCACAGCCATCGGGTCGCCCAGAACCGCAGCGGCGACGGCGCGGCAGACGGCGACGTCGAAGCCGTCCCAGATACCGGCCGCGTCGGGTGCGGCGAAACCCACCAGACCGGTGGAGACGCCACAGTTCAGTTTGCCGCGCGCGGTGATGTCATCGACCGTGGCGGCATTGGCGGCACCAGCGGCCAAGCCAGCGACGGTAAGCGCGCCGAGAATTACGGATTTCTTCATTTTTACCTCTTCCTGATTTGCCGCCCAGAGTTTCACGGGAGCGGATCCCCAACCGCAGGGCCGGGTCATGCGTATTGCGAAGGCCATTGTCCCCCAGCATCCGCGAGTGTGGCCAAAACAAGACCGAAAGGTCAAGGCTGCAGTGGGGGAAACGCTGTGTTTATCAAGAAAATCGTGGATGTAGCGGGTGGTCTGTCGCCTGACCGGTCAGTGTGGGGGTGGTTTGGCCACGGGCAAGGTCAAGGAATCGGGCCGCGTGCAGGAAGGCGGCGCCTTTCATCTCTGCCTCATTTGCCGCTTCCTCGTCCCTGCCCCATTGCTCGATCTGCCAGTCCTCGTCGATTCTCGACCGGCGCCACAACTCTTGCGGCGGCAAGTGGGTTTCGCTGGCGGCAAGCGCCATGACCAGCGAGCCCGACAGGCTGACGAGATCGTGCATCGCGGTCAACTCAAAAGCGCTCATGGCGTCGAGCGGCGCGCGCAGGCCGGCAAGGCTGGCAGCGGGCTGGGCATGGTGGATGACGCCCTCGACCGGGATCAGCCGGGCGCCGAATCGCTCTGCCGCCCAGTCGAGCAGCGGATCCCAGGCCGCCGCCTGCCGGTCGGCCAGCGCCCGAGGCCCGGCGGCGCGATAGCAGGTCAGGTCGCTGTCGCCATAGGCGGCCAGCATGGCGGCCACCTCGGCGAACTGAACCGTGACCTTGTCGATCGCGGCATTGGCCGATTTCGTCATCGGCATAGAGCCGGGGTCGATCTTGCCGGTCTGGGCGTCCCATTCTTCGCAAACGGCCTGCGCCATCTGCCGGGTTGGCATCTGCAACAGCGCCTTGGCCGGGGTCCGCACCGGGCGCCCGTCCAGTTCGACCGCAAAGCCGCCCTCGGTCATGGCTAGGGTCGCAGCGGTCCAGAACCGCTTGATTTTCCAGTCGCTCATTGCAGATCCTCGAACGGGTCGGCAGGCACATCCTCGACCCGCCAGTCGAAGGTACTCCAGGTCCGCATCATATGCTCTGGCAGCGGCGCGGTGAATGTCATCAGACGGCCGGTCACGGGATGTTGCAGGCGCAATTGCCGGGCGTGCAGGTGCAGTTTGCGGCTGATCTCGCCGCCCAGTTGCGCGCCCCAGCCGTCGCCGAGGTTCTCCTGACCAGAGCCGCCATACTTGCCGTCACCGACGATCGGATGACCCAGTTGCGCCATATGCGCACGCAACTGATGGGTGCGGCCGGTCACCGGCACCAGCGCCACCCAGGCCGTACGCCGCGCCAGCGAGGCCAGCACCGCGTAGTCCGTCGTGGCGTGCCGGGCGTCCAGGGTCTCGTCCACCCAGGCCGGATGGATGCACAGCATCTTTTCCGCCTCGCCGCGCGCGCCGTGGCCCGGCGCCTTGACCAGTCCGTAGCGCACAATGCCCATCGCCGGCTGCGGCACGCCGGCGACCGCCGCCCAGTAGATCTTGCGCGTTGTGCGCGCCCGAAAGGCAGCGGTCAGCGCACCGGCCACCTTGTGGCTGCGCGCCAGCAGCAGCACGCCCGAAGTGTCCTTGTCGAGCCGGTGCACCAGGCGGGGCTTGTCGTCCAGACCGAATCGCAGCGCCTCGCTCAGCCCATCCACGTGGCGGGTCTGCTTGCTGCCGCCCTGGCTGGGCAGTCCGGCGGGCTTGTCGATCACCAGCAGATGGTCGTCGCGGTAAAGCACCGCGTCGCGCATCATCGCCGCGTCGGCATCGGACACAAACGATTGTGGGCGCGCCTGCGCCGGGGCGGCTTCGGGCAGCGGCGGCACCCGAACCACCTGCCCCGGTCCGACTCGGGTCGCCGGCTTGACCCGGCCGCCATCGACGCGGATCTCTCCCTTGCGGCACAGCTTTTCGATCTGGCCCTGCCTGACTTGCGGGAAGACCCGCCTGAACCAGCGGTCGAGCCGCTGCTCGGCCTCTTCGGCACCAAGGGTCAGGGTCTGCACGCGGCTCATGCGAAGACCCCCCGTGCGGCAATCATGCCCACAAACAGCCCCGCCAGCGACAGCAGCACCGAAGCCGCGACATAACCCGCCGCAACGCCGACCTGGCCGCGCTCATAGAGCGTCACCGCGTCCAGCGAGAAGGCGGAAAATGTGGTGAACCCGCCCAGCACGCCGGTCATCAGGAAGGGCGCGAAACGGGTGCCGCTGGTCTGTGCCAGCACCACAACCAGCCCCCCCATCAGGAACGACCCCACGATATTCACCGTCAGCGTGCCCCAGGGAAAGCCGTGCCCCACCAGGCGCACGGAGGCAATGCCGGTCAGATACCGGGCGCTGGCGCCGACGGCGCCGCCGAGGGCGACCTGGGCAAGGGTTGCGAACATGGGCGGTCTGTTGCTGTTTGACAGGCGGGTGTCAAGGCCTGGCGGGGCCGCTCTTCGGCCCCTTCGGGGTCCTCTTCGCGGGTGTCCCGCGCCACACAAGCGAGAAGGGCCCGCAAGGGCTCGACAAGCATTCCCTAGCCACGCCTGGCCCGCAATTTCACGAAGTAATCCAGCCGTTTCTTCAGCTCACGCTCAAACCCACGTTCGACCGGCTGATAATAGACCCCGCGTTTCATGCCGTCGGGAAAGTAGTGCTGGCCGGAAAACCCGTCTTCGGCGTCGTGGTCATAGGCGTAGCCCTCGCCATAGCCCTGTTCCCGCATCAGCCGGGTTGGCGCGTTCAGGATGTGCTTGGGCGGTGGCTCGCTGCCGGTCTTCTTGGCCGCCGCGATGGCGTTCTTGAACCCCGCGTAACCGGCGTTCGATTTCGGGGCCAGCGCCAGATAGATCACCGCCTGCCCCAACGCCAGCTCACCCTCGGGCGAACCGAGCCGTTCATAGGTTTCCCAGGCGTCGAGGCAGACCCGCTGCGCCTGAGGATCGGCAAGACCGATATCCTCGACGCTCATCCGGGTAATGCGGCGGGCCAGGAACCGCGGGTCCTCACCGCCACCGAGCATGCGCGCCAACCAGTAGAGCGCAGCGTCGGGATCACTGCCGCGCACGGATTTGTGCAGCGCCGAGATCAGGTTGTAATGCGCATCACCCGACTTGTCGTATTGTGCCGCGCGTTTCTGCAGCCGGGTCGCTAGGCCGTCACGGTCCAGCTTGCCTTGGGTTTTCCAGGCGGCGATCTGCTCGATCAGGTTAAGCAGGGCGCGACCGTCGCCATCGGCCATTTCCAGCAGGCTCTCGCGGGCCTCGCCGCCAAGCGGCAGGGCCCGGCCCAACTCGTGCTCGGCGCGTTGCGCCAGCAATTCCAGGTCGGCAAGGCCAAGCCGTTCCAGCACCAGCACCTGGGCGCGGCTCAGCAACGCGGCGATCAACTCGAAGCTGGGGTTTTCGGTGGTCGCCCCCACCAGCAGGATGGTGCCGTCTTCCATAAACGGCAGGAACCCGTCCTGCTGGGCCTTGTTGAACCGGTGAATCTCGTCCACGAACAAAAGCGTGCCCTGGCCGTTGGCACGCCGGTGGCGGGCGGTCTCGAACACCTTTTTCAGGTCGGCGACGCCGCTGAAGATGGCGCTGATCTGGACGAAATGCAGGTCGGTCTCGTCGGCCAGCAGCCGCGCGATGGTGGTCTTGCCAACCCCGGGCGGGCCCCAGAACACCAGCGAGCCGAGCGCACCCGAGGCCAGCATGACGCCAAGCGGTGCCTCGGGGCCGAGCACCTGATCCTGGCCGATGACCTCACAGAGCTTGCCTGGCCGCAGCCTGTCGGCCAGCGGGCGCGGCGCGGTGCTGATGTCGGGTTCGGGCAGGGTATCGAAGAGATCGGCCATGCGACGACGTTAGGCGCTTCGGCCGGACAAGAAAAGCAGCCCGCGCCTTTGAGGGTGCGGGTGGGTGGGTGGGGCACCCTCAAAGGCGCGGCCCCACCCCGCAAAAAAGCAAAAACCCGCCGGGCTGGCGGGCCTTGCTGTCAATTCGCCGGGGTTGCCGCGGCTCAGTCCCCGGCGGCCTCTTCGGCGGCAACGCGGGCCTTGTCAGCGGCGCCCTTGGCGTCGACATCGCGGTCGACGAACTCGATGATCGCCATCGGCGCCATGTCGCCATAGCGGAAACCCGCTTTCAGCACGCGTACATAACCGCCCTGGCGGTCGGCATAGCGGGGCCCGAGCACGTCGAAGAGCCTGGCCACGTAGGCGTCTTGCTTGAGCTGGCTGCCGGCCTGGCGGCGGGCATGCAGGTCGCCGCGCTTGGCAAGCGTGATCAGCTTGTCGGCAATACGCTTGAGTTCCTTGGCCTTGGGCAGCGTGGTCTTGATCTGTTCATGCTCGATCAGCGAACCGGCCATGTTGGCAAACAGCGCCTTGCGGTGCTCATGGGTGCGGTTCAGGCGGCGGTATCCGCGGGCGTGACGCATATTTCTTACTCCAGGTTGCCCTCTACGGGCGGTTTTGCTTTGTCCGGCCGGCGATGCGTGTCACCGGCTCTCCTTGGGGCGATTTTGCCCGGGTCGATGGGTGAAATCACCCATCCTACACTCTGTAGGATGGGTGCTCGCACCCATCACTCAGAACTGGTCTTCGAACTTCTTGGCCAGATCCTCGATATTCTCGGGCGGCCATTCCTCGACATCCATGCCAAGGTGCAGACCCATGCCCGAGAGCACTTCCTTGATCTCGTTCAGCGACTTTCGGCCGAAGTTCGGGGTTCGCAGCATCTCGGCTTCGGTCTTCTGGATCAGATCGCCGATATAGACGATGTTGTCGTTCTTGAGGCAGTTGGCCGAACGCACCGAAAGCTCCAGCTCGTCGACCTTCTTCAACAGCAGCGGGTTGAATTCCAGCCCGTCGTCGTCGTCCTGGCGTGTGGCGCTTTCCGGCTCGTCGAAGTTGACGAAGATGCTGAGCTGGTCCTGGATGATCCGCGCGGCATAGGCCACGGCGTCGTCAGGCGTCACCGAGCCATCGGTTTCCAGCTTCAGCGTCAGCTTGTCATAGTCCAGCACCTGGCCCTCGCGGGTGGGCTGCACGTCATAGCTGACGCGCCTGACCGGCGAATAGATCGCGTCTACCGGCACCAGGCCGATGGGCGCGTCTTCGGGGCGGTTCCTGTCAGAGGCGACATAGCCCTTGCCGGTATTCACGGTCAGTTCCATGAACAGATCGGCACCCTCGTCGAGGTGGCAGACCACATGATCCTTGTTCAGGATCTCGATGCCAGCCGATTCCGAGATGTCGCCGGCGGTGACGACACCGGGGCCCTTGGCCGAGATCGAAAGCCGCTTGGGGCCGTCGACCTCCATGCGGATCGCGACACCCTTGAGGTTCAGCACGATGTCGGTGACGTCTTCGCGCACACCGGCGACCGAGCTGAACTCGTGCAGCACGTTGTCGATCTGAACCGACGTGATTGCAGCACCCTGTAGCGACGACAGCAGCACCCGGCGCAACGCATTGCCCAGCGTCAGGCCAAAGCCGCGTTCCAGCGGTTCGGCAATGACGGTGGCCTGGCGTGCGGGGTCGTTGCCGGGTTTGACTTCCAGCTGGGTGGGCTTGATCAGCTCCTGCCAGTTCTTGTGGATCATGGCGTTCCCTCCATTCCTGTCCCCTGCCCCATGGTCCGTAGGCAGGCGACGCCCGAGGTATTCAAATGACGTAACCGGGCCGCGTGTTCGCGGCCCGACAAAAAAGCGATCAGACGCGGCGGCGCTTGGGCGGGCGGCAGCCATTATGCGCGATCGGCGTCACGTCACGGATCGAGGTGATGTTCAAGCCGACGGCAGCCAGCGCACGCAGCGCCGATTCGCGGCCCGAGCCGGGTCCCTGCACTTCAACCTCGAGCGTCTTGACGCCGTGTTCCTGGGCCTTCTTGCCGGCATCTTCGGCGGCCATCTGGGCGGCATAGGGCGTCGACTTGCGCGAGCCCTTGAAACCCATGGTGCCGGCCGACGACCAGGCAATGGCGTTGCCCTGCACGTCCGAGATCAGGATTTTGGTGTTGTTGAACGAACTGCTCACATGCGCCACGCCGGCGGCGATGTTCTTGCGCTCTTTGCGCTTGGTGCGGGTCTTGTCACGAGCCATGTGCCTGTCCCCCTATTTCTTTTTGCCGGCGATGGGCCGGGCGGGACCTTTGCGCGTGCGCGCATTGGTGTGGGTGCGCTGGCCGCGCACGGGCAGGCTGCGCCGATGACGCAGACCGCGATAGCAGCCCAGATCCATCAGACGCTTGATGTTCATCTGCGTCTCGCGGCGCAGATCGCCTTCGACGTTCAGATTGGCGTCGATATATTCACGGATCGACAGCACCTCGGCATCGCTCAACTCGTTTACCCGGCGCGACACGTCAATGCTGGCGGCTTCGCAGATGGCTTTGGCGGTGGAATGACCGATACCGGTGATATAGGTCAGCGCGATGGGAACGCGCTTGGCGGTGGGGATGTTGACCCCGGCAATACGTGCCACGGAGGGTTCTTCCTTTTTTCGTTGCGGTTCCGTGCTTCCAGAACCTTTTTTCACAACCAAAGCCCGCGGATTTTTGTCTCCGGCGGGCCTGTTCGATTTCCTTGTTGACTGAAACGGGACGCGACCCCGGGCTGCAGCCGATTCTCTTGCGAGACAGTGCGAAGTAAGGGGTTAATCGGGGAGCGTCAAGGGGGGTGAACCAAACGGTTCCGGTCATCTCTTTGCGAAGGCGTGCAGTGCAACCGCTGGCTCACCGACTCGCCGCTGAAACAGCATTGCTTTGGACGTTGCGCGAGGTCCGGAGAAACGAACCTGGCCCGGATCATTCGTCAGAGCTGGAGAATCTCCAATACGCCTGGTATTCCCTGACAGGCGCCAGCCCGGACCGGGTGACCGAACGCGAACCTGACCGCGACCCGGCGCGATACCGACCGCACCCATAGGGCGCAAACCGGTGTGTTTGGTGGCGAGCCCATCATGGCCCTTGCGAAAGTCCACCGGCTTTGTCGCGAACACAATCCGCACCGCCTGCGACGGAATAATCACCCCTGCCGCGCCAGACGTTGGGCGATGTCAGCGATCCGCGTGGCCGGTGTGCTCTTGGGAAGGC
>JAAELR010000093.1 GCA_024226455.1 Paracoccaceae bacterium | reverse complement strand
CGATTTCGTGGTGGTGAAGGATCAGGGCGTCATCCATGGCTCATCCGGCTCCCTCCAGTGCGGCATGCTGGATGTGAAACAGCGGGTTGCCGACGGTATCCAGGAGCGCTTCGATCTGGAAAGCCTGAGTGAGCAGCTGGTTGCCCGGGCCGTCGAGCACAAACTCGTGCGCCTGCAGGGCCAGGACCATGACGTAGCGGCGCTGATTGATGCCGCCAAGCGGGAGGTGGTCGAACGGATCCACGCCGAGACCCGCCGGCAACTTGGTCTTGGTATCGAACTGGACAGGGTTCTCTTTGTCGGTGGCGGCACGGTGGCGCTGGGGGAGCATATCGCCAACTGGTTTCCCCATCAGGCCATCGCCGAGCACCCCGCCTTTGCCAATGCCCGGGGTATGTTGAAGTACCTGCGCTACGTCTGTGAAGCATCCGCTGCCGCCTGATGCGCGAAGAATACGGTTTTATACGTGGTCACTGCGGTCTCAGTGGCAATCCAGGCACCTT
>JAAELR010000092.1 GCA_024226455.1 Paracoccaceae bacterium | reverse complement strand
GTGCTGCGCAAACGTTGTTGGGGCCAGCACCTGTGGGCGCGGTGGGTATTGGGTTTACACCAGCGGGAACATGACAGGTGAGATGTGGATGGACTACATCGCTAATCAGACACCGCCAGAGCCGGGCGACAGCTTTGACGTCACGTAAGTCCGCCGAATGGCGGACCGATCCGGCTTTGAGCCGTAACCTGAAGCCACCGGCTTTCAGCCGGTGGACTATTCACGGACGAAGTTCAGCCCCGCCGTGGTGCTGAAAGAGGACAAGAGCAGCGCCAACAACTATGCCCGCGAGCTTTTGGCCAAGGTCGGGTTGTCGGACAAGGCCGATGCCTATCCCAGCCAGCTTTCCGGCGGCCAGAAACAGCGCGTGGCGATCGCCCGCTCGCTGGCGATGAAACCCGACGTGATGCTGTTTGACGAGGTCACCAGCGCGCTGGACCCTGAATTGGTGGGCGAGGTGCTGGAGGTGGTGCGCGAACTGGCGCGCGGCGGCATGACCATGGTGCTGGTGACGCATGAGATGGCCTTTGCCGCCGAGGTTGCCGACCGGGTGATCTTTATCGACCAGGGCGTCATCGCCGAAGAGGGACCGCCGGAACAGGTGATGAAAAACCCCAGCTCGGACCGCTTGAAAAAATTCCTGTCGCGCTTTAACGCTTGAGGCATTCGAAAAGGTCGAATCGCCATGAACGGGCAGCAGATGAAGGTACCTGTCAGCAAGATCGTCGTTGTGGGTGCCGGACGTGCAGGAGAAGCAATTCTGCACCTGCTGGCCGGGGATGAACGATTTCAGCCGCTGGCCATAGATATCGACTATGACCGGGTTCGCGCCATGCGCGAGGCCGGTATCGACGCCGAACAGATCAGCGGTGCGAACGCGGCCCAGATGACCCCGGTGCTGAAGGGTGCCGCGGCGGTGATTTGCGCAGCCCCGCCCGGCGTCACCGTGCCGCTGGCGCGGTCGGCCATCGAGGCCGGGTGCCACTATGTCGACATGTGCGAGGATCTGACCGCCCAGGAAACGGTCATCGCCGAGGCAGGCGGGGCAGGGCGCGGCTTTGCTCCGGGCTGTGGGCTGGCGCCGGGTCTGGTGACGCTGCTGGTCGACGCGATGATCCGCGAGGCTCCGGACGGGGCCGACATCACCGCCTTTGTCGGGGTCCTGCCGGCCGAAAGAACCAACCGGCTGGGCTATGGCAATCTTTGGGGGGTGGACGGGCTGATGGCGGAATACACCAACGCCTGCCTGTCGCTTCAGGCCGGTAAGATCGTCAGCCAGCCGCCGCTGCACGCGCTGGAGACCCTCGAAATCGGCGGCGAGACGTTCGAGGCATTCACCACTTCCGGCAGCCTGGAGGATCTGGTGCGCCACTATGCCGGAACCATCCGGGGCCTGGAATTCAAGACCCTGCGCTATCCCGGGCATCTCGACTATATCAGGTTCCTGCTGGACGATCTCGGCCTGTCGGGGCGTCACTACATGCTGCGCAACCTGCTGCTGAACGGGTTGCCAGAGATCGAACGCGACCGCGCGGTGGTGCATATCGTCGACCGCAACCCCGATGCCATGCGCCGACAGACCCGGCATTTCGAGGCCGAGGCGATTGAAGACGGAAAGTACCGATCAGCGGTGTCGTCGGTGGGTGCCGCGCATGTTTGTGCCGTGACGGATGTTCTGGTGCATGGGCTTGCCCCGCGAAACGGCGCGCTGCACCATACGGATCTGACCCTCGAGGTTCTGGCTCAAAGCCGCTATGCAAGCGTCTTTCGGGCGGCGGGTTAGGTGCCCGGTACCAAGCCTGAATGCGCGCGCCACATGGCAAGAAAAACCGGCAACCCGCCCAGCCAGAAAATCGACTATCGCTTTTGCAGACCTTCCATCTGGTTGCCAAGATGGGGTCGTTTTCAAGCGCCGCACGAGGCTTGGGCATTTCCTATCAGTCGGCGGCCAACCACGTACGCAGGCTGGAGCAGATCTATGGAACGCAACTGGTCGAGGCCGAAAGGGGGTCACGCCGCGTTTCCCTGACCGGGCCTGGTCGGGCGCTGCATGCGTCGCTGGGAACCGAGCTGGAGACCATTCTGGCGCGCATCGACCTGTTGATGCGCGACGTGCATTCGGTGATGCGCGTGGGCGTTCCCCAGGCTTTGTTTCACCATTTCTTTCCACGTATCGTGGCCGAATTCCGCGCCCGGCATCCCGACACCGAACTGGCGTTTTTTGAGCGCGACACCACCCTGGAAACGATGATGCAAAATGGCGGGCTGGATGCCTGTGTCAGCGAACGCTATTTCGGAGATCCGGGAATATCGCAGGTCTTGCTGGGCGAATACCGGCTGGCGCTGGTCTACCCGGTCGGCTGGCTGAAATCGTATGGCGATCTCTCGGGCATCGGCGACCTGCGCGGGCGCGGCTTCATCACTTATGAACCCGGCCAGACCATCCGTGCCCGGGCGCAGGACTTTCTGAACGAGCGTTTCGGCGCGCCTCCCAAGGTCGTCACCTCCGCCTCGGGCAGTACCAGCGTGATGGCGATGGTGAATTCGGGCATAGGTTATGCGGTGGTTCCCGAATGGGTGGCGGACGCGCAGGGCGAGAATACCGGCAAGACGGTGCTGGACGACCTGCAGCGGGTGAAGGTCTATTTCGGATGCTCTGCATTCCTGGAACGCGATGCATTGGTGGCGGATTTCAGAGACGCCTGCCGCAACACCATGAGCGCCGATTTTGCCGGTGTAGCAGATCGCGGGCAGGGGATCCGCTGACAGATCGGAACCCCGATAGCCCGGATGGTCCGCCGGCCCGGCGACCCCGATACCCAACGGCTGTCAACCTCACTCGGGCAAGCAAACCCTGGGCTCCCGGGCTGGTTGAGTTCCGGCACCTGCCGGGGACAGGTTTATGGGGCAACTGCCGGGACCCGCGGGGCCATGACACCGGATGCGATCAGGTCTGAGCCCTCGAATTCAGGAATTCCCTGACCCGCAGGCGGGTTTGTTCGGTCTCCAGCAAGGCTCGCGTACCGGCCAGTTCGCGTTCGAACCCGTCTTCGCCCTGGCTGTCGACAGCGGCGATACAGTGCTTGCACTCGGCCAGTGCCGCGCCCGTCGATGTGCCCACCCGCTCGGCCAATTCCCGGGTGAAATCCGCAATCTCGCTGGCGGCAACACACCATTGGGCAATCCGAAGCTCTCTGGCCATCCTGCCGTCAACGATTTCGGCCCCAAGTATCAGCCGGCGGGCAACATCGTCGCCGCATTTTCTGGTCATTCTCTGGGTTCCCCCGGCCCCGGGCAGCAGCCCCAGCCTTGCCTCGGGCAGCCCAACTCTGGCGGTTTCGCAAATCACTCTCAGATCGCATGCCAGGGCCAGTTCCAGACCGCCGCCCATGGCGGCGCCCTCGATCCGCGCGATGGATACCGCCCCCAGATTTTCCAGCCGTTCATAAGTTTGCTGCATGCGGCGGACGAAAGCAATCATCAGATCGCGGCCTTCGGTCGTGTCAAAGCGGCGGCTCATCAGGCTCAGGTCCGCCCCGGCGCAGAACACCCGTTCGCCGCTGCCTATTAAAACGACGCTGACCTGCGACGAAGCCGCGATCTCGTCGATTGCCGCGTTCATCCGATCCAGCCACTCTTCGTTGATGGCGTTAACCGGCGGTCGGTGCAGAGTTATGGTTGCTATGTGGTCGGTGACAGATAGTGAGATCATTTCCGGCTCTCCTGAATTGCGTCTGCTGGCTGGCCGGGTGCCCGCGCCCGGCGGGCCGATCATTGCGGGCCGTGCTCGGGGCCGAGTTTGCTCCACCGTTGCGATCCCGCCCCGGTCAGAAACGGTTCGATCATCAGTCTGGCGCCCTCTTCGATGTAGGTGTCCAGATCGTACCGGCCGCTGAAAGCCCATCGTTTCAGGGCCCAGGCATGGGCAAAATGCACGAACTGATAGGTCAGCAGGTCAAGGTTGGGCGCCTCGATCAGACCCTGCCGCATACATTGCTCCAGCACATCCCTGAATATCTGGTTGGTGCGGGTCTCGGCGTTTTCGATGAATATCCGCCGGTTCGGGGGCAGGGACCGGGTCGCCTGATAGGCCAGCACGGTCGCCTCTCGCAGGCTGTCGACCACCGTGCAATAGGCCCTCAACGCTGCCCGCAGCCGGTCGAGCGGATCGTCCTTGCCGGCAAGCTGTGGGGGAATCTCACGTTCATAAGTATCCAGCACCAGCTTCAGCGCCAGGAACAGGATGTCGTCCTTGTCGCCGAAATACTGGTAGATCAGGCCGATACTGACGCCGGCCTGTCTGGATATCTGCTGAACGCTGGTGCGCGCATAGCCTTGCTTGGAAAACAAAGACACCGCCGCACTCACGATCTGGCCACGCCTTTTGGCGATCAGGTCAGGATCGGTTACATGGCTTTCCACATCGTCAGATCGCGCCATTTGTCTTCCCGGTACATATCTTCGTCATGCTACGGCCCCGAATTCGGCGGCCTTCAGGGTTCCTTGTCTGGAAATCGCGGGTTTCAAGACGAAACGCTCCCCTTTTCGGCCAACTGCCCCGCCCAGTCACGCAACTGATATTTCTGGATTTTACCGCTGGGTGTTCGCGGCATTTCTTCCAGAATTTCCAGCCATTCCGGGAAATACTGCACCGCAAGCTCCTGCGACCTCAGAAACGAGGCCAGTTGCTCAAAGCTCAGCGAAGCCCCCTCGGTGAGAGTGACAAAGGCGCAGCCCCTCTCGCCCAACCGCTCGTCCGGCATGGCGACAAGGGCAACGTCGGATATCCCGGGCATGGCGCAGATCAGCGATTCCACCTCCAGAACCGGAACGTTCTCTCCGCCGCGAATGATGATGTCCTTGTCGCGCCCGGCAATCCGGATGTTGCCCCCGGCGTCCATCCGCGCCAGATCCCCGGTATCGAACCAGCCATCCTGGTCGACGCCGTAAAGCTCTGGTTTCCTGCAGTACCCGACGAACAGGGTCGCACCCCTGCAGTGCAGGTTGCCAATCTCGCCACGCGGTGCCTCGTGACCGGAACGATCGACAACCCGCACCTGATTGCCAGGCAGCGCCGATCCATCCGTCAATGGTTCGGACAGGGACGACAGCGGCGTGCATGCGGTTGCGTGCGCCACCTCGGTCATGCCCCAGCTTGGCACCACGCTCACGCCCAGGCTGGCGGTTACCTTTTCCACTACCGGTTCCATGATCGGCGCCCCGGCGGTCACGAAGTATCGAAAACTGTCGAGATCGAGGGTTTGCACGCCCTTCACCTCGGCCAGATCGACCATGAACGGGGTAGAGGCGCAGGTATAGGTGACCCGGTAACGCTCTATCAGGTCAGCCGCAATCGCCGGGTTCCAGAGATCCATGAACACCAGCGGAATGCCAAGGTATATCGGCGTCATCATCCCAAAGCAAAAACCGATCTGATGGGCAAAGGGGGCCGGCATGAACCCCACGTCGGACGGCCCGAGATCCAGATGCCCGACAACCTGCATGGTCGATGCAAGCAGGGTATTCGACGTGTGCAGCACGCCCTTGGGCTGCCCTGTGGTGCCCGAGGTATAAAGCAGTTGAACCACATCGTTCGGCGCCAGGGGCGACGCCGGTGACGCATCCACGCCGGGTTCGCATAGCAAAGCGGTTTCGAACGCGTTGCCGCCGGCGCCGCCGACGACGAACACATGCTCCAGCGTCGGGATCTGACGCAGCAACTGGGCGCCAAGCTCTTCATGATCGAAACCCCGAAACACCCGGGGCACGATCAGCACGCGGGAATGGGCGAAGCCGACCATGTATTCCAGCTCGCGCGCCCGAAAGATCGGCATCAGCGGGTTGCTGATTGCACCGGTCCGCAGACAGGCCAGGTGAACGGCGATGAACTCCCACCAATTCGGCAGTTGAAAGGACACCACATCCCCCTTGCGGATCCCCAGCGCGATAAGGTTGCCCGCAATGCGTGACACGCGCCGGTCCAGTTCTGCATAGCTGAGCCTGGTGACGGAACCGGTATCGGCTCTGTGCGCAATCAACGCCGTCGCGTAAGGCTGCGACGCAACAGTTCTTGCCATATAGTCGGTGAGGATCCGATCGGGCCAGTGTCCGGCCCCGGTCTCGAAATCGATCCGCGCCTGATCCAGGATCATGCCGCATTGCGCAAGGTCTGAATGTCCTGAACGGCGTCCCATCGTTGGTCTCCAATATCAAAGGCTTGTCGACCTCCGGGGCAGTTCTCGCTGGTGATGACAGCGACCACGCCGGGTCCTGGCCTTCAGGCAGACGATTGAAGCCATGTCATCTGTCCCCGCGAAAGCGATAGCTATACTGAATGAGTATTCACTTGCTTTAACTCTAGTTTCCGATTGTGAATTTTGTCAATGAAAATGCAATGCTTTCTTGACCAGTAGCAGGTGAATGAATATTCATTTATGGCAGTCGGCACTCCGTTTCTTGCCCCCGTTTTCAGGGGGTCGGATCAAAGCCGGAGCGTCTGAAACCCAAGCCAGCCTTGGCGCGGAAGGGATCGAAAAATGAGTTTGGAAGGAAAATCGGCGGTGGTGACCGGCGGGGCCTCGGGGATCGGGCAGGCCACGGCCGAGGCATTGGCCCGCGCCAGGGCTCACGTATTCATTGGTGACATTTCCGAAGAGAACGGTGCAGCCGTGGCCACCGCGATACGCGACGAAGGCGGCAGGGCCGATTTCTTCCGTCTGGATGTCACCGATCAAAGCTCTATCGACAGCTTCCGCCAGGCGGTCACCGAAACCGGGCCCGCGGTTGACATCGTCGCCAACGTGGCCGGCTGGGGCCGCACAGAGCCCTTCGTCAAGAACACGCCAGAGTTCTGGCGCCAGGTGGTCGACCTCAACCTGATGGGTCCGATTGCCGTGACGCGCGCCTTTCTCGACGGGATGATGCAGCGCCAGTCAGGTAAGATTGTCTTTGTCGCCAGCGATGCCGGGCGCGTCGGCAGCCTGGGCGAAACCGTGTATTCCGGGGCCAAGGGCGGCGTCATCGCCTTTGGCAAGTCGCTGGCCCGCGAAATGGCCCGCTACAATATCACCGTCAACAGCGTCTGCCCGGGACCCACCGACACGCCGCTGATGGCCAAGGTTCCCGACAATTTCCGCGAAGCCTTTATTCGTGCCACCCCGTTGCGCCGGCTGGGACAGCCGTCCGAGGTGGCCGATGCGGTGCTGTTCTTTGCCGGCGGCCAAAGCAGCTATGTGACCGGGCAGGTGCTCAGCGTCAGCGGCGGCCTGACCATGGCCGGATAGTCCAGACAAATCGCAATCGGAGACCCCAAGTGTACAAACTGAAAGCCGCCGACTGGCGCCCCGAGCATTTCGGATGGGACGTGACCGACCGGGTCGCGACCATCACCCTCAACCGGCCCGAGCGCAAGAACCCGCTGACCTTCGAAAGCTATGCCGAACTGCGCGACACGTTTCACAAGCTGCAATATGCCGACGACGTGCGCGTGGTGATATTCACCGGCGCGGGTGGCAATTTCTGCTCGGGCGGCGACGTGCATGAAATCATCGGCCCGCTGGTCGGTATGGAAATGCACGACCTGCTGGCTTTCACCCGCATGACCGGCAACCTGATCAGGGAAATGCGCAACTGCCCTCAGCCGATCATTTCGGCGGTGGACGGTATCAGCACCGGCGCCGGCGCCATCATCCCGATGGCCTCTGACATGCGCTATGGCACGCCAGAGTGCAAAACCGCCTTTCTGTTCGTCCGCGTCGGTCTTTCGGGGTGCGACATGGGGGCCTGCACCATCCTGCCGCGCATCATCGGACAGGGCCGCGCGTCAGAGCTGCTCTATACCGGTCGCGTGATGAGCGCCGAAGAGGGCAAGGCATGGGGCTATTTCAACGACGTGGTCGATCCGGAAAACCTGATGCAGACCGCCCGCGACATGGCGCTGAAGCTGGCCAACGGTCCGGCATTCGCCCATGGCGTCACCAAGAAATGCCTGCACCAGGAATGGAACCAGACCATCGAACAGGCGCTTGAGACAGAGGCCGAGGCCCAGGCGATCTGCATGCAGACCAAGGATTTCGCCCGCGCCTACCACGCCTTTGTCAATAAAGAGCGCCCCGTGTTCGAGGGCAACTGATGCAGCCTGCCTTCCTCGACCTGCCGTTCTTCGAAGACCGCCACCGCCGCATGGCCACCGATCTAGACGGTTTTGCCGCAGAGCAGCTTCATGATCTCGCCGGGCTGGATTGCCATGCCGAGGATACCCTCGATGCGACCTGCCGCGAGATCGTCTCGCGTCTCGGCGCGGCAGGTTTTCTTCAGGTCTGTTGCCAGCTGGACGAGGGCGACCGGTTCGATGTCCGCCGCCTGTGCCTGAGCCGGGAAACCCTGGCCCGGCATGACGGGCTGTTCGATTTTGCCTTTGCCATGCAGGGTCTTGGCACCGGGCCGATCTCGCTCTTTGGGACCTCGAGGCAACGGCAGGAGTTTCTGCCGCCGGTGATCGCGGGCCGACAACTGGCGGCCTTTGCCCTGTCCGAACCGGACGCAGGCAGCGATGTCGGCGCCATGACCACCACCGCCGTCAGCGACGGCGACGGCTTTCGCCTGAACGGGACCAAAACCTGGATCTCCAATGGCGGCATTGCCGGTCAGTACGTGGTCTTTGCCCGCGAACCCGGTACCACGGGTGCGCAGGGGATTTCCGCTTTCATCGTCCGGGCCGACGCGCCCGGGCTCTCGATCGCCGAGAGGATCAGGGTCATCGCGCCGCACCCGCTGGCGACCATATCGCTTGAAAACTGTGTGGTGCCGCGGTCGGCCCTTATCGGAGAGCCGGGGCAGGGTTTCGCCATCGCAATGAAAACGCTGGATGTTTTCCGCACCACGGTGGGTGCTGCCGCGCTGGGCCTGGGCCGCAGGGCGCTGAACGAAACCCTTGGCCGGATCCACGAGCGGCAGGTCTTCGGCAGGCCGCTGAAAGCGTTTCAGATCACCCAAGGCAAGATTGGCGAAATGGCCCTGGGTCTGGATGCGGCTGCCCTACTGGTCTACCGCGCCGCCTGGAAGAAAGACACGCGCACCTCCGAACCGATCACCCGAGAGGCCGCGATGGCAAAGCTGGCGGCCACGGAAACGGCGCAAAAGGTCATCGACGAGGCGGTGCAGCTATTCGGCGGCATGGGCGTGGTTTGCAACATGCCGGTAGAGGTTCTTTACCGCGAGATCAGGGCGCTCAGAATCTACGAGGGTACCAGCGAGATCCAGAAGCTGGTGATCGCGAAAGACGTGATGAACCAATACGCCAAGCCGCAGCCGCCGGGCTGATTCAGTCAACGACCTCGGCGCAACCGTTGTTGAGAACGACAACATCCCGTTCAACCACCCTCATTCGGAATGATACAGTGTCGGCGTCCTTCCACATCTCGGTGCGCAGGGTTTCGCCGGGATAGACCGGCGCCGAAAAACGCAAGCTCAAAGAGCGGAACCGGCTGACGTCGTAGTCGCAAAAGCACCGCAGCACCGCGTGCCCGGCAATGCCCAGCGAACACAGCCCGTGCAGGATCGGCGCCCGGAACCCGGCGGCGGCGGCCACCTTTGGATCGGCATGCAGCGGGTTGGGGTCGCCCGACAGACGGTATAGCAGGGCGGCCTGCGGCATCGTGGTCATGTCCCAGCTTACATCCGGCGAGCGTTCGGGCAGGGGGTGGGGCAGGGGTTGCGGCCCCGCCGGTCCGCCAAAACCGCCATTGCCGCGGGCAAAGGTGGTGCTGGACAGGGTGGCGTGCACCTCGCCGGTTGCCTTGTTGGTCAGGTCGCGCTCGACGAAGATCAGCGCGCCCTTGCCCTCGCCCTTGTCGATCATTCCCTTCACCCGGGTCCGGGCGGTGACCGTGGCCGCCGGCGGCAGGGGCTTGTGGATCACCATCCCCTGTTCGCCGTGCAGCACCTTGCGCCAGTCGATACCGGTGGCCGGATCGCGGGCCCAGAAACCCGGCCCGGCCAGCACCGCCGCCATGGTCGGAACCGCGCAGAACTCGGTTTCCTCGAACACAAAAGGCAACTGCCCGGCATCCACCGGATCCTGCCCGAACCCGACCCCAAGCGCATAGATGATCGCATCCCGCTCGGTATAGGTCTGTTCGACCTCTTCGAACGGCCAGTTCATGATGGTGTCGTATGAAAAACTCATTGCCGTCGCCCCCCCCAGATCAGACCCGGCAACCAGCCCCGGCCCGACGGCTGCAAACCGCCGTTCAGTCATGGCCGCGCCCCGGTGTCTTGCCAAATCGAACCGTCGATCTGTCTGGCTGGACGACTATACGCAGGTCCGTTGCCGGTCCAGAACAATTCCCCGTCTGAACCAGCCGCAACCCTTGGCTTGACAGGATCGCCAGCCGCCCGCGCCCGCCCGATTGAGGTTTGATCCGATGATGCAGGGCCTATGGCACGGTCCGCCCGGTCTGGATAAGCCGCCGCAACTCAGCGCGCCGCAGACCGCCGGAACGGCCTATGCAGACCAGTATGTGTCGGTCGCGCGCCGGGCTGTCCAGAACCTCGAACCGGCGGCCCACGACCTGGATCAGCCGCGTGGCGCCGCAAACATCCTCGACAAAGCCCTTGGCGCGGATGACCCCAAGCTCGCCGTCGGCCAGCCGGGCGGCCAGGCCATGCGCCTCTACCGGCCCGTCGACAGCGATTGCGGCACTCTCAAAACTGGCATCGTGATGATGCGCCGGGCCATGGCCGCAGCCAGAGGCGCCCGGGCCCAGCAGGACATCGCCCGGCAGGCGGCCATGCGGCGCCTCGAATATCTCGGCGTCACCGGCGGTGGCCCCAAGCCAGTCGCGCACCTGCAAAACGGCCTGGCGGTCCAGCAGATCGGTCTTGGTCATGATGACCATGTCGGCATCGTGCAATTGCCGCAGAATGGTGTCGCCGAGATAGACGTCGCGGGCATGGTCGCGGACCGTTTCGGCGTCGGCAAGTACCGCGATGGCGCCCGGCCTGAACCCCGCAAGCAGCGACACAGAGGCCGCGACAGAGCCCGGAATGGCGACGCCCGAGGCCTCTATCACGATATGGTCCGGCGGCGGCGACAATGCTGCAAGGTCCGTCAGCGCGCCGCTCAGGTCGTCGCCGAACGAACAACAGATGCACCCCCCGGCGATCGAGATGATCTCGTCGCCCTCGGCCTCGATCAGGTCCTGGTCGATCGCCAGTTCGCCGAACTCGTTGACCAGCACCGCCAGCCGCTGCCCGCCTGCGTGGCGCAGCAGGTGGTTGACCAGCGTGGTCTTGCCCGCGCCCAGATAGCCGCCGATGATGGTAACGGGGACCGCGCCGCTCACAGATCGCCCGCGGCGAACTTGCGCCCGCCCTGGATCGTGCCCCAGATGCCCACGTCTTTCAGCGCACCCGGCTCGACCTCTGTCGGGTCATCCTCCAGCACCGCGAAATCGCCCCTCTTGCCGACCTCGATAGACCCGATCTCGCCGTCCAGATGCAGCGTATGGGCCGCCCCCAGCGTGATGGCGCGCAGCGCTTCGGCCACGGTGATCCTCTCGCTTTCGCCCTGCACCCGGCCAGAGGCGGTGATACGGTTGACCGCGCACCAGGCGGTGAACAGCGGACCCAGCGGCGTCACCGGCGCGTCCGAGTGGATCGCCATCGCAACCCCGGTATCCAGCGCGGTGCGGCAGGCGTTCATGCGCCCGGCCCGCTCTGGCCCGACGGTCAGCCGGTAATGCTCGTCGCCCCAATAGAAATGGTGATTGGCAAAGAGATTGACGCACATGCCCAGCGCCTTCATGCGGCGAAACTGGGCGGCGTCGGCCAGCTGGCAATGCTGCAGGGTGAAACGGTGGTCGCGCACAGGGTGCTTTGTCAGCGCCGGGCCCAGCGTGTCCAGCACCAGTTCGGTCGCCTGATCGCCGTTGGTGTGGGTATGCACCGCGATGCCCCGGGCCAGCGCACGCTCATAGATCTCGGCCAGTTGCGCGGGCGCGATATACCACAACCCGTTCGGCGCGCCATTGTGATAGCCGGGCCAGCGCAGCCGGGCCGAAAAGCCCTGAATGGATCCGTCGGCGATGACCTTGATCCGGCCCAGCCGCAGCCGGTCGGTCGACAGCTTTTTCAGCTCGACCGCCCGGTTCACCAGATCCTCGGGCGTGTGCCCCATGAAGAATTTCAGCGCCACCACACGGGCCGGAAACCGTTCCTCGCCCGTGACCCGCAGCATCATCCCGACCACCTCGTCCTCCAGCCGCGCCGCCAGATCGGTCACCGTGGTGGTCCCCGAACGCACGCAAAGCCGGGCAAAGTCGCGCAGGCCCTGCTCGTCGGCATCCGTGACAGAGCGGCCAAAGCCCACATGCCTGGCCACAGGAGCATAAACCTCGGGGCTCTTCAGCACGCCGATGGACAGCCCGTCATCGCCCAGCTCTATACCCGGATGATCGACCCCCTGGCGCAGCAGCCCGGCAAGTTCCAGCGCCCTGGTGTTGACGTTCATTATATGACCCGAGGCGTGCAGCACTCCGACCGGCCTGGTGGCGCAAACCAGATCGAGATCGTGCCGGGTGACTGTGATGTTGTCCAGATAGATCGGATCAAGCTGAAAACCGGCCAAGGGCGCGTCGGGGTCGCTAAGGCTCGCCTCTGCCGCCTTCAGCCGGTCAAGCACCGCATCCAGTGTCTTCAACCCGCTCCAGCGACGCCCGTCCGGATCGGTCCGGTCGAAAAACCCGCAATAGACATGGCGCCACAGCGTGCCCTCCATGGCGTGGGCATGGCCCTCGACGAAACCCGGCATGAACACCTTGTCGGCAAGACTGTCATCCAGCGTATGATTGCCCCAGGGCTCCAGCTCCGACAGGTCCCCGACGCCCAGGATACGCCCGTCCTGCACCGCCACGTGGCTGGCGCGCGGGCGCGCCGGGTTCATGGTGATGATGGACCTGGCCCTGAAGATTGTGATGTTCCGCATGGTACCCCTGACCCCCGTTCGCTTGCCGCCAAAGGCTAGGCCCGTTTCGTTCGGCGAGAAACAGTTTTTGCTGCCCAATAGGCCCGGATGTTTTTTGAGAAAGCGACGGTCGATGAACTTCACCCTCAAGCAATAGCGCCGTGTCGAGGCCGCCAGCAGGCCCGGCTCGACCGCCGCCGCGATGGATGCGCTGGAAAACGCGCTGGGCTACGACCTGTTCCTGCGTACCCCGGCCAAGGGCATCCAGGCGACCCCGGCGCGCGGCCATCCGCTGTCTCACTCGCAATTAAGGTGGATTCCAGGCCCGATTCAGGTAGCCTGCCCGACCATGAAAACCGATGCGCAAATCCTTGATACCGGCGCTGTAGACGCCTGGCTGAGCAAACATCTGACGGGCTATGAAGGCCCGCTGACCGCCCGGAAATTCGATGCCGGGCAATCGAACCCGACCTTCGAGCTGTCGGCCCGGTCGGGCAAATATGTCCTGCGCCGCAGACCTCCGGGGGTGCTGCTGAAATCGGCCCACGCGGTGGATCGTGAATTCAGGGTGCAAAAGGCGCTGGCGGCAACGGATGTGCCGGTGGCCCGGATGCATCTGCTTTGCGTGGATGACGCCGTCATCGGCTCTGCCTTTTACGTGATGCAGCACATGCCCGGGCGGGTGTTTTCCGATCCGGCGCTGGCAGACCTGCCGCGGCCCGACCGGGGCGCGGTTTTCGACGAGATGAACAGGGTTCTGGCGGTGCTGCACTCGGTCGATCCCCAGGACGTGGGGCTGGGCGATTTCGGACCGCCCGGCAACTATATTGCGCGTCAGACCGGGCGCTGGACCAAGCAGTACCATGCCACCCAGACCGGCGCGGTGGCGGGCATGGACCGGCTGATCTTGCGGCTCCAGGAGCGGTTGCAGGACGGCGCCGGAGAGGGTGAGCGGCGGTTGGTGCATGGGGATTTCCGGCTCGACAATCTGATTTTCGATCCGCTTGCGCCACGGGTTTCGGCGGTGCTGGACTGGGAGCTTTCGACGCTCGGGCATCCGCTGGCCGATCTGGCCTCTGTGATCATGCAATGGCAGATGCCGCCGGGCACGGTGGGCCGTGGGCTGGCCGGGGTGGATCGGGCCGGGGCGGGCTTGCCATCAGATGAGGATTTTGTTGCAACCTATTGTGAACGCGTAGGAATTACAGGCATCGATGATTTCGGCTTTTACCTGGCGTTTTGCTTCTTTCGCATGGCTGCGGTGCTCCAGGGGGTCAAAAAACGCGCTTTGGAGGGCAATGCGTCAAATCCGGAGCATGGCCTGAAGATGGGCGGCTATGTACCTGTTTTCGCGGCAAAAGGTCTGGAAGCACTTGGGGGTGGCTGAGGCGGGCTTTGCAGGACGGGTAGTGTTGATCACCGGAGCGGCCGGCGGGTTTGGCAGGGCGGCGGCGCGGCGGTTTGCGAAAGCGGGCGCGCGGCTGGTATTGTCGGATTTGGACAAGACCGGACTCGACCATCTGAGGGCGGTTCTGGGGCAAAGTAACATTGATTTCTTCACGGAACAGGTAGATATTACGAAAGAAAATAACTGGATTGCACATATCGAACATTCTGTGGAGCGCTTCGGATCAATCGACGTTGCGATCAACAATGCGGGAATTGGACAGGCGCTGCAACCGCTTGAGGCGACTTCCGAGGACCAGTTCGACCGGGTCATGCGGGTAAACGCGAAATCCGTTTTTCTTGGGCTCAAAACCGTGTTGCCGAAAATGATTGCGCAGGGCGGCGGGTCGATCCTCAATATCGCATCCGCGGCGGGGCTTGTCGGGGCCGGTCAGATGGCGGCTTATGCGGCCAGCAAGCACGCGGTGATCGGGCTGACGCGCAGCGCCGCCGACGAGGTGGCCCGGCATGGCATCCGGGTCAACGCGCTCTGCCCCTCCTTCGCGCCCACGCCGCTGTTCGACGCCATGGCTGACGAGATCGGTGCGCGTCACGGGATGACCCGCGCCGAGGCCTATGGCCGGGTGACGGAGCGGGTTCCGATGCGGCGGGTGGCGACGGTGGATGAGGTGGTGCAGGCGATGCTCTGGATCTGCGACCCGGCCAACAGCTTCATGACCGGGCAGGCGGTCGCGGTCGATGGCGGTCTGACGGCCGTCTAGCAGCCCAGCGCGTCGGCAAGCCCGGCCATGCTGTCGGTGACGATGTCCCAGTCCTCCGCAGGGTCCAGATCGGTGCTCTGGTCCGGCCCGTGTTCGGTGGGCCGCGCCACAAAGGCGGTGGCGAAACCCAGGGTGCGGGCGGCGCGCAGGTCTTCGTTGTGGGCGGCAACCATCATGCAGTCGGCGGGCGCCAGCGCAAGTGCGGCGGCGGCGCCGAGATAGGTCTGCGGGTCGGGCTTGTAGCTGCGGGTGAATTCGGCACCCAGGATGGCGTCCCAGGGCAGGCCGCCGAACCGAGCCAGCCCGATCATCAGCGCCACGTTGCCGTTCGACAGCGACGCCAGGATGTGGCGGTCGCGCAGACGGGTCATGCCGGGCACGCTGTCGGGCCAGGGGGTCAGCCGGTGCCAGGCGCGGGTCAGGTCGTCCAGATCGCCGGGCGGCGGCGCCGTCATGCCGCGACCGTCCAGCACCGCCAGCAGGTTTTCCCGGTGCAGCACGTCAAGGCCGACAAAACCGCGCTCGCCGCTGCGCACCGCCTGCATCGCGGGCTGGTACATGGCGCGCCAGTCGTCGGCGAAAACCGCCCAGTCGGTGGACACCCCGCGCGGCTCGAAAAAGGCGGCAAGCTGGCGCGCCACAGGGCTGCGCCAGTCGACAACGGTGCCGAAGACGTCGAACAGCAGCGCCTTGACGGCGCTGCCGGTGTCGTGGGGTTCTAGTTGGCCCAGCAACTTACCAGAACGGTCAGGTTGGCGGCTTGTCGGGTCAGGTCCTCGACCGACATTGGGTCTATCCGGTCCGAGGCCGCCGCCAAATGGCCGCTGCCCGACAGGAAGGTGGCGATCGCGTCGCTGTCGGTGGCAAAGCTGACCTCGGCGGGCAGGCGCTTGCCGCCCAGATCGCCCGCGGGCAACAGCATGCCCAGGACGGAACCGGAGGTGTCCAACACCGGGCCGCCGGCATCGCCGGGGCTGGCGGCCAGCGCCAGCCGGGTCATCGTCTCTTCGCCCTGCAGGCCCTTGAGGTCGGCCAGCGTGCCGAAGGTCAGCGTCGGCGCCCCCAGCGCTCCCTCGAAACTGTAGCCCGCCACCGCGATCTCGGATTTCAATCGCGGCACTCCGGCCCTGAACCGGGCATAGTCCATGGGCGCCAGCGATTCGGCGGGTTTCAGCAGGGCCAGCCCCAATTCGGCATCCCTGGCGGCAACCTGCGCCTCATAGATCTCGTCCAGCGTGATGCGGCTGCAGCCCTCGACCGCGGCGGCGGTGGTCAGCACCGTGCCGCGGCTGTCGATGTAAAACCCAGAGCGAGAGCTTTGCGGGCGGCGGATCTGCAGCCCGCTGATCAGGTCGATGGATTGCTCCAGCGTGCCCTCGCCATAGGCGTCCGGCAGCACCGTTCCCGAGATCGGCGTGAAACTGTCGCGCATCGCCTTCAGCGCCACCTCACGGCGGCGGTCCTCTTCGACCGGCCAGATCAGGGTGAACCCCTTGATCTCGCCCTGGTCCAGCACCGCATGCGTATAGCTGGTGATCCGGTCATCGGCGCCGGTCAGGGTGAACCGGTTCGACTTGCGCTTGCGCTCGCCCTCCAGCGGCACGATCTCCAGCGTCTGCATGATGTCATAGAGGCCCAGCAGCGTGTTCTCGTCGCCGGTCTGGCTGATCAGCAGCACGGTAACGCCGCTGCCGTTGATGGGCTTGAAATGCGCAAACGGCGGGTCGTAGCGGTCGAAGGCGACCATCGCCTGGGGCAGATCCATCTCAATCCCGGCGGTCTCGTCGCGCAACGAGCGCAGGTCGAGCGAGGCCAGCACCGCCTGGTATTCTCCAGTTAGTTCAGCCCGTTGGCGGGTGGTCAGCACGCCGTTGGGCTCGTGGCCTTTCGAGGTCTGCCAGGCCGCCATGGAACCGCGGGTGCCAGGACCGAACGAGGCGTCGATGCGGCCATTGTAAAAGCCGAACCATTTCAGGGCGATCTGCAGGTCGAACTTTTCCTGCCGGGTAAGCCGGGATTCGCTTTGCAGCGCCTCGCGGCGGGTTTCCTCAGGCAATACAGCCGGCGCGAGCACTACGGCAGGTTGTTCCAGCGTCCCCGTCAGCGCCTCGTCCAGCGCGTCGCTTAGCGGTGCGGCAACCTCGGGCGCGGGCGTGGTGATCGCCGGCGCCGTCAATGCGTTCGAGCCGACCGGGTAGAATTGCTGTGAATAGGCGGACCGGTGAACGAGAAACCCGTCGGGCGGTATGGCGCGTTGCGCCTTCAGGGCGTTCATCCGGGCGATGGCGCCGGCCTCGTCATAGGGCCCAAGCGAGATCGCGTACCAGCCGGAATTAAGCCTGAAGCCGTTCACATCCGGCAAGTTGGCCGCATACTGGCGCGCCTGGTCCTGGGCGCTCGCCAGGTTCGGATGTGTCTCGATCTGCACGAATAGCGACTGCGCCAGGGCCACACTGCCCCATAACCCCGTCAGAACCAGCACCAGTGCCGAAATTCCCTGCTTCATACCCATTTCCCTCAAAACCCTTGCGTTTCTTCCGCGATCGCTCCTTTCAATGCCGGAATGGCCGCGACGTCAATAACCCTTGGCCGGGACATGATTGACCCTGCTCATGCTGTTGCCTATTGAGAACGCGTTTTTTGCAGAGGTTCCCATGGCCGATATCCCCCGCTCCTTTCAGGAAATCATCCTGCGCCTGCAGACCTATTGGTCGGCCCGGGGCTGCGCGATGCTGCAGCCCTATGACATGGAGGTCGGCGCCGGCACGTTCCACCCGGCCACAACGCTGCGCAGCCTGGGCGCACGGCCCTGGGCGGCGGCCTATGTGCAGCCGTCGCGCCGGCCCACCGACGGGCGCTATGGCGAGAACCCCAACCGGCTGCAGCATTACTACCAGTACCAGGTGCTGATCAAACCCAGCCCGCCGGACCTGCAGGCGCTGTATCTTGGCTCGCTGGAAGCCATCGGCATCGACATGGGCCTGCACGACATCCGTTTTGTCGAGGATGACTGGGAAAGCCCGACGCTGGGCGCCTGGGGGCTGGGCTGGGAGGTCTGGTGCGACGGCATGGAGGTCAGCCAGTTCACCTATTTCCAGCAGGTCGGCGGGCATGACTGCTCGCCCGTCTCGGGCGAACTGACATACGGGCTGGAGCGTCTGGCGATGTATGTGCTGGGCGTCGACCATGTGATGGAGATGCCGTTCAACGACCCCGACGCCCCCATCGCGCTGAAATACGGCGACGTGTTTCGCCAGACCGAAGAGGAATACAGCCGCTGGAACTTCGACGTGGCCAACACCGATATCCTGCTGGAACAGTTCAAGGCGGCAGAGGTCGAATGCGCGCGCATCCTGGCCGAACCCGCCGAGGACCCCAAGACCGGCAAACGCATCGTCATGGCGCATCCGGCTTACGACCAGTGCATCAAGGCCAGCCATCTGTTCAACCTGCTCGACGCGCGCGGGGTAATCTCCGTCACCGAACGGCAGGCCTATATCGGCCGGGTCCGGGCGCTGGCAAAGCAATGCGCCGACGCCTTCGTGCAGACAGAGGCGGGGGGGTGGGCGGCGTGAGAAAGGAAGTTTGGGCGCAATTCGACACTGTCCGCCCGGGTTTGGAGACGAAGATGTCTAAGGATGGCAGGGCATTGCGCGTAGCGTGGTTGTCCGCCAGAGGCGTTTTCGCCCCGGCTCAGGTTTTCCAGGATCTGGAAGATGCGCTGGATGACGATGACTTCGACGAAAGGAACAGACAGGCCTGGCCCGCTGGGAGTATCGGTCTGGACCTGTTGTTTGTCGAAGATGCCCGGGCTGATTCACCTGGTTGGTTTACAGATCTCGCCGGAGACGGCAAGGCGCTGGAGGTTTCGGCGACCTACCCACAGTCGATGTTGAACTGGGCCGAGAGCATGGTGGCGTCTTGCGATGACGATCACCCACTGACCCTGTGTTTCGAAGTGAGCGCCCCGGCAGACAGGAAACTCACTCTTGCAGAGAGGAAACTCACTGTTGATGCATTGGGTCGAATATCGGACGCGGGCCTCTCGTCTATCAGGGTTAGCCGAGGCGGGCGCAGAATGTTCCGCGAGGCAGTTCAATGACCCTTACCTCATCGATCCCTGTCCTGCGTTCCAGCGACTACGCCACCGCGCGCAGCTTCTGGACCCTGACGCTGGGCTTTGCGCGCGGCGAAGAGGGCGGCAACCCGCCGCGTTTCGGCATCTTTCACCGGGGCCGGGCCACGGTGTTCGTCGATGCAGGGCAGGGGGGCGACCCGGACCCGAGCCCCGGCTGGCGAGCCTATTTCCACAGCGACGACGTCGACGCGCTGGCCGCCGAGTTCAGCGCCCGCGGGGCGGCGGTCAGCGGGCCTATGGACACCGCCCGCGGCATGCGAGAGATCACCCTGCGCGACCCCGACGGCAATCTCTTGTGCTTCGGTCAGGACCTGCCGAAATGACCTCGATGCACCTGCCCTGGTACGAACACGCGCATATGGCGCTGCATAACGGCCCGGCACCACTGGTGCCCGGCTGGTCGCGGGTGCGGGTCTCGCCCGAAGAGCCCCATGTGCTGATCGGCACCGACAAACGCGCCATCCGCGTCGCCTCTGCCGAGCGCCGGCTGCACTACCGCTGGGGCTGGGACCGGCGCGTGGCGCGGCTTTTCCGGCATTTCTCGGTCGACGACCGGATCTCGCTTGGCGCCGGCGACACGGTGATCGACATCGGCGCCAATGTGGGCGAGTTCTCGCTGGGCGCGGCTGATCGCGGCGCGCAGGTGCTGGCCATAGAGGGCGACCAGGCCGTGTTCGAATGCCTGTCGCGCAATGTCGAAGGCACGACCGTCAAGGCCCGCCATGCACTGGTCTGGAAGTGCTCCGAAGATCTGACATTCTACAGCGCCCCGACCAAGGCCGACAGCTCCATCTTCCGCCCCACCGGCAGGCAAAAAATCACCGAGATCCGCCTGCAGGCCCATGCGCTCGACGATCTCGCCGCGCATCTCGACCGCATCGACCTGATCAAATGCGACGCCGAGGGCGCCGAGCCCGAGGTGCTGGAAGGCGCCCGCCAGACGCTGGCCCGCACCAGCCAGATCGCGCTCGACACCGGCCCTGAACGCGAGGGCAAGGAAACCGGCTCCGACTGCGAAAAGATACTGACCTCGCTGGGCTTCACCGTCACGCACTCGCAAAAGGGCCGCAAAATCACCTTCGGCATCCGGCCGGCCCCATGACCGGCAAACTGATAGGAGCCTTCATCGTGTTATCCTCCCTCGCCGCCGGCATCGCTGTCTATTACCTGCAGGTCTACGGCTATTACGACGACGTCTCGGCCCGGATCCCCCAGATCCACCTGACCACCGTCGCCAACGGCATCCCCGAACCGATTCTGGCCGACAACATCCGCGCCATCGATGCCACCAGCTCGCCCCTGCGGTTCCGCGCCTGTTTCGACACGCCGCACAGCCAGGCCATGCTGACCGAGGAATTCGTCGTCTATGAAACCCCTGTGCCGCTGGTCGCCCCCGGCTGGTTCGACTGTTTCGACGCCGCCGCCGTGGGCGAAGCGCTGGAAAACGAAGCGGCCATCGCCTATCTGGGCCAGGCCGATATTCATGAGGGCGTCGACCGCGTTGTCGCCGTGTTCGACGATGGCCGCGCCTTCTCGTGGCACCAACTCAACGAAAAGTACCCCGACTGATGCCGGATCTCCTGATCGAACTCTTCTCCGAGGAAATCCCCGCCCGCATGCAATCGCGCGCCGCCGGGGATCTGAAAAAACTGGTGACGGATGGGCTCGTCGAGGCCGGGCTTGCTCATGCCCATGCCGGTACCTTCTCGACCCCGCGCCGGCTGGTGCTGACCGTCGAGGGGCTGCCAGGCCAAAGCCCCACCCGGCGCGAGGAACGAAAAGGCCCCCGCACCGACGCGCCCGAAAAGGCGCTGGCGGGCTTTTTGCGCGCCACCGGCCTGAGCCGCGACCAGCTTCAGGCGCGCGACGACAAAAAGGGCCAGGTCTGGTTCGCCGTCATCGAACACCCCGGCCGCCCGGCGGCCGGGATCGTCGCAGAGGTGCTGGCGGGTACCATCCGCAACTTCCCCTGGCCCAGGTCGATGCGCTGGGGTACCGGCTCTCTGCGCTGGGTGCGCCCGCTGCACTCGATCCTCGCCATCCTGACCGATGAGACCGGCGCCGAAACCGTGCCGATGCAGGTCGACGGTATCGAGGCAGGCAACACCACCGAGGGCCACCGCTTCATGGGCGCCAAGGAAAATGGCGGGCGCTTCGCCGTCACCGGTTTCGACGACTATGAGCAGAAGCTGAAACGCGCCCATGTCATCCTGCGCCCCGAGGAACGCGCCGACCATATCTGGACCGACGCCCACAACCTCGCCTTCGCCCAGGGCCTGCAGGTGGTCGAGGACAAGGGCCTGTTGCGTGAGGTCGCGGGGCTGGTGGAATGGCCCGTGGTGCTGATGGGCGACATCGGCGAGGATTTCCTCGGGCTGCCGCCCGAAGTACTGCAAACCTCGATGCGCGAGCATCAGAAATTCTTCTCGGTGAAAAACCCGGCGACAGGCCGGATCGAGAAATTCCTCACCGTCGCCAATATCGAAACCCCCGACCAGGGCGCCACCATTCTGGCAGGCAACCAAAAGGTGCTCGCGGCCCGGCTGGCGGACGCGAAATTCTTCTGGGAAAACGACCTGCGCACGGTAGAGCGCATCGGCATGACCGGCATGGCCGAGCCGCTGGCCAACGTCACCTTCCACGCCAAGCTCGGCACCCAGGCCGAGCGCGTCCTTCGCATCGCCGCCCTGGCCCGCGAGATCGCGCCGCTGGTCGGCGCTGCTCCGGATTTGGTAAAAGAGGCAGCCGAGGTCTGCAAGGCAGACCTTGCCTCGGAAATGGTCTACGAATTCCCTGAGCTTCAAGGCACCATGGGTAAGTACTATGCCAAGCACTCCCAACATGGCGACGGCGTCCCCGAGGCTTGCGAAGAGCACTACTCGCCGCTCGGTCCCTCCGACGTCGTGCCCAGCCATCCGGTCTCGGTCGCGGTCGCACTGGCTGACAAGCTCGACACTCTAACTGGATTCTGGGCCATCGGCGAGAAACCGACCGGCTCGAAAGACCCTTATGCGCTGCGCCGCGCGGCATTGGGGGTTGTCAGATTGGTGTTGAGCCACGATCATCGAATTTCTTTGAAGAAAGTGTTCCGTATTTCAATCGCTCGCTGCAATTTCGATGCTTATTACAGTGAACAGGAACGGTCACTCACGAAATTCGAAGATCTTGCTGGGAATACCACACGCGATGACATTGCTGAAAGCGCTGCAATGGCATTTTCGCATGGTACACTTGCGTATGGGCCGGACGATGCAATCGAATTCACCAGGCGTACGAACCCCGATTTGCTGGACGAAGCAGTACCTAGTCTCCTCTCCTTCTTCCACGACCGCCTCAAGGTCCACCTGAAGGGCGAAGGCATCCGCCACGACGTCATCGACGCCTGTCTGGCCATGCCCGGCAACGACGACCTCACCCTGCTGGTCAAACGTGCCACCGCCCTCAGCCATTTCCTCACGACCGACGACGGCGAGCCGCTGCTGCAGGGCTTCAAACGCGCCAACAACATCCTCACCCAGGCCGAGGCAAAGGACGGCGTCGAATACAGCTACGGCCCCGATCCGAGGCTGGCCGATGACAGCACCGAGCACGCCCTCTTCGCCGCCCTCGACGACGCCGAGGCGAAAATCGCCCCGGCCATGGCTGCTGAAGACTTCGAGACCGCCATGTCCCACATGGCCACCCTGCGCGCGCCTATTGATGCCTTCTTCGAGGCGGTCCAGATCAACAGCGACAACCAGATCCTGCGCCGCAACCGCCTGAACCTGCTGCACCGCATCCGCCAGACCTGCCTGTCGGTCGCCGACCTGACCAGGATCGAAGGCTAGGCCCGACAAAGCTTCTTCTTCTCTTTGGCAAATACCTCGGGGGTTTGGGGGCAGAGCCCCCAATTTGAAAATGGGGGTCCGACGCAAGTCCGACACAAGTCCGACGTTTTGCCGACGGCCAGAATTCTCCTTGCACCACGCAATGTGACCGCTATCATGCCGCAACACAGCAAAGGAATGCTGCAGTGCAGAAAGTTGTCACGCTGAAGCCCTACTCCCTGATCACGCCCACCGCGTCGATCAGCACCGGCACCCATGGCGGGCGGGCGAAATGCCTGCAGCGCCTGATCCGTCTCGACCTGCCGGTGCCCACTACGGTCGCGCTCAGCTTCGGCACCGTACACCAGGTCGCCGCCGGCCATCTACCTGATATGACATCGATTCTCGGCGCATTCGGCGAAGGCCCGCTGGTCTCCGCCCGGCCCTCCAGCGAAGACCCCGACTGGGGCGGCCCCGGCGCCATCCTCAATATCGGCATGACCAACGCCCGCCACGCCGCCATGTCCGAAAGCCTCGGGGTAGAACCCGCCACCGCGCTCTACCTGCGCTTCATCCAGGCCTACGCGGTACACGTGGCGCGGCTCGATCCGGACATGTTCGACCTGCCGCCAGAACCCACCGCCGCCGCCCTGGACCACGCCCTCTTCGCCTACAGCGAAGAGACCGGCGAGCCATTCCCACAGAACCCGGCAACCCAGCTGGGCGAGGTGCTGCGCTCGATGGCGCGGGCCTGGGAGGGCACCACGGCACGGCTCTTGCGCCAGGCCAAAGGCGCGCCGGCGGATGCGGGGCTCGGGCTGGTGGTGCAACAGATGGCGCTGGGCGTTGGCGCCACGGTCTCGGGCTCGGGCGTGATCCAGTTCGTCGATGGCAAGACCGGCCAGCCACAGATCACCGGCCGCTACCGCAGTCAGAGCCAGGGTCGTGACGCGCTGACCGGCGGCGAGGGCGCGATCTACCTGACCCGTGACCCTCGCGGGCCCTCGCTGGAAGAGCAATGCCCGAAATGCTTTGACGAGTTGAAAGCGCATGGCGACACCTGCCGCCGCGCGCTGCGCGAGGAAATGCAGATCGAATTTACCATCCAGGACGGCGCGCTCCATATTCTCGACGCGGTACGAGTGCAGCGGTCCAGCCGGGCCGCGCTGCGTATCGCGGTTTCGCTGGCCGATGACAGGATCATTCTGCCGCAAGATGCGGTTCTGCGTATCGAACCGCGCGCCCTTACCGAACTGCTGCACCCCCAGATCGACCCTGCCGCTCCGCGTGAGGTGATCGCCCGGGGCATTTCCGCCAGCCCCGGTGCCGCGACCGGCCGCATCGTCTTCACCTCTGCCGTGGCCCAGGCCAGTGCGGCCCGCGACGAAGACTGCATCTTGGTGCGCCGCGAGACGACGCCCGAGGATATCCGCGGCATGCATGCCGCCAGCGGCGTCCTGACCGAGCGCGGTGGCCAGACCAGCCACGCCGCGGTGATCGCTCGCGGCATCGGTCTGCCTTGTGTCGTGGGCACCGCCGGGATCGCGATCAGCCAGGGCAAGAAGACCCTCACGCTCGCCGATGGCCGCAAGCTTACCGAGGGCGACGTGATCACGCTGGACGGCGCTACCGGAGAGGTTCTGTCGGGTGCTGCCGAGATGCTGGAACCAGCACTTGACGACGCCTTCCAGACCCTGCTGGGCTGGGCCGACGAGGTTCGCGATATTGGCGTGCGCGCCAATGCCGACACGCCGGCAGAGGCCCGCATGGCCCGCAACTTTGCCGCCCAGGGCATCGGGCTTTGCCGCACCGAACACATGTTCTATGAGGACGACCGCCTGACGGTGATGCGCGAGATGATCTTTGCCGACGGGCCAGAGGACCGGCAATCGACGCTGGACCAGCTGTTGCCGATGCAGCGGGCAGATTTCGTCGAGCTGTTCGAGATCATGAGCGGCAAGCCTGTCTGCATCCGGCTCTTCGACCCGCCGCTGCACGAATTCCTGCCGAAGGACCGCGAGGACCTGCGCGGGCTGGCGGAATCGCTCGACCTGCCAATAGCCGAGGTGACGGCGCGGGTCGAGCAGTTGAGCGAGTTCAACCCGATGCTGGGCATGCGCGGCGTGCGGCTGGGGATCACGGTGCCCGAGATCTACGACATGCAAGCTCGCGCCATCTTCGAGGCCACAATCAAGGCCAGCCGGTCTGGTGCGCCTGTGGTGCCCGAGATCATGATCCCGCTGGTCAGCGCCAAGCGCGAGGTCGAGATCGTCAAGACTAGGGTTGACGCCGTCGCGGCGGCGGTTCGGGTCGAGACCGGGGTCGAGTTCGATTATCGCCTCGGCGTCATGGTCGAAACCCCGCGCGCCTGTCTGCGCGCCGATGAGATCGCGGCGCATTCGGCTTTCCTGAGCTTCGGCACCAACGACCTGACCCAGATGACCTATGGGCTGAGCCGCGACGATGCCGGGCGGTTCATGTCGGATTATGTCAACCAGGGCGTGTACCAGGAAGATCCGTTTCATATTCTGGACACTGACGGTGTCGGCGAATTGTTGACCATCGGGGCTAGCCGCGGGCGGCGGATTTCCCCACAGATCACGCTGTCGGTCTGTGGAGAACATGGTGGAAACACCGAATCAATCGCTTTCTGCCGGGATGCCGGATTCGACTATGTCTCGTGTTCTCCGTTCCGGGTGCCGGTCGCCCGGTTGGCGGCGGCACATCTTGCGCTTACGGGGTGAGGTGCCCCGCTATGTGGCATAAGCGATTGAAATCCTTGAAAGGTTGCCCGCGCGCGAATTTTCGCTGCCGCCCATTTTGCGCTTGCATTTTGGACACACTGCATGACGAATCATTCCAGTCCCTCGACAGCCCGTAGATAATTTGTCTACTGACCTGAACTAAGGTGTTGCAACGTCCATTCTTGGGGCGCCTGGGGGAAGTAATGCGGCGATCTAATCTGCTTAAGGCAGTGTGCATTGCGGGGATTATAGGGCACGGCGGTCTGGCAGAGGCCGACGTGGTACTGTCGGAGAGCAATGCACCTGGTATCCTGATCGACAGTCGGCTCGAAGAGTTGCTAAGCAAAGAGCGGCTTGCTCTGGGCAAGCTGAATACCGCCCGGCTGGAGCGGCTGGCAACCCTGCCGGAAACCCGGCGGTTCGTGCGGGGCCAACCGGCCACTCTCACCTACACGCGGGGCTGGCTCGACACGTTGCCGGACGCGACAGGCGACGCCAACTGGCGCTGCCTCAGTCAGGCGCTATATTTTGAGGCGCGGGGCGAGAGGGTCCGGGGCCAGTTCGCGGTGGCCGAGGTGATCCTGAACCGGGTCGACAGCGTACATTTTCCAAGTTCGCTCTGCGGCGTCATCAATCAGGGCACGGGACGCAAATACCAGTGCCAGTTCAGCTATACCTGCGACGGTCATGACGAGGTGGTTCGCGAAAAGGCCGCCTTCGCCCGGGTTTCCAAGATCGCCCGGCTGATGATCGACGGGGCAGAACGCGCCCTGACCAGAGGCGCCACGCATTACCACACCAAGGCGGTCAACCCGAACTGGGCGCGAACCTTCCCGCGCACCACTACGATCGGGGTGCACCATTTCTACCGTATGCCGACGAGAGTGTCGCGCAAGACTTCGCCGATCCCCTGGCTGCAGTAGCCCGGCGGCGGCTTTCCCCCGGTCTGGCATGGGCGTAAGCAGGCGGTCCTGCGTCACCGGAGGCCCCGTATGTCCGCAGACATCCGCCTTGCGTTCGATCATCCAGAGGCCCGCGCTGCTGCCACCGCGGGGACCGGCCCGCTGGACCGCATCAGCCTGCGCGACCATCTGGTCGAGGTCGAGATCGGCGCTTTTCAGGCCGAACGCGGCGCTGCCCAGCGGGTGCAGTTCAACATCGTGGTCGAAGTTCTGCCGCTGACCGCATCCGCCGGGGACGATGTCGACCGGATACTCAGTTATGACCGGCTGACCGAGGCAGTCGCGCATGAGCTGGCCGCCGAGCGGCTGAACCTGCTGGAAACGCTGGCCGAACGTATCGCGGACCGTATCCTGCACGAGCCGCAGGCGCGGCGGGTCTTCGTGCGTATCGAAAAGCTCGACCTTGGCCCCGGTGCGTTGGGGGTCGAGATCGTGCGGTCGCGTGGCGACCATGCTGCAGGGCCGGGGCATGAGGATGAAGAAGATGTTCCGCACCCTTCGGTGATCTATATGTCGAACGCCGCCATTGCCGATCCGGGTCTGGGCGCGCTGATCGACAGGCTGACCGCGGCGGGCAACCCGCTGATCTTCTCTGTCGGACTGCCCGAGGCGGCTCGGCCCTATTCGGCGGTCGGCCCGGCACAGCGGCGCATCGAGCTCTTGGCCATCGAGCAGAACGCCTGGGTGCTGGCCGGGCAGGATGCACGCTGCGTGGTGCGCGAGACCCGGACAGAACTTGACTGGGCCATGAAGAAAGGCCAGATCAGCGTCTGGGCACCCTCGAAGATCGTTCTTGATGCGGTGGACGGGCCTGACGCCGACCCGGCGGACGCCCTTGGGCTCGCCCTGTGGTTTGCCGGTGAAATGCATGGCTCCGAACTGGTGACGGTCGGCATCGCGCCGCCTGACGATGCCGGGCTGCCGGCTCGGGGGATGACGCTGGAGAGCGACAGGTGAAGCAACGCTGTCACGCCATCGCTCGCACCGGCCCCCCGAGCGCGCCCAGAGACCAGACCGGGGCCGCGCTTGCTTTGGCGGGCAGCCGGCATGTCTGGTTCGACGGCGTGAATACGCAGACAGCAGACGGTGGCTGGGAACATGTGTCGGCCACCGAACTGCCCAGGGCCGGGCGCCAACGCCTGAGCTGGTTGCGCCCCGATATCTGCGGGCTGAAGCTGGACCGGCCGCGGATCATGGGCATCGTCAACGTGACTCCCGACAGTTTCTGGGATGGCGGCGACCGGATGGCGTTGGCCGACGCGCTGGCCGCGGCAAGAAACATGGTCGAGGCGGGGGCAGATATCCTCGACATCGGGGGCGAAAGCACCCGCCCAGGCGCCGTAACCGTGCCCGACGCGCAAGAGATAGCCCGCGTGGTGCCGGTGATCGAGGCAATCCGCCAGGCTGGGCTGAACACACCGGTCAGCATCGACACCCGCAAGGCCTCTGTCGCAGCGGCGGCGCTGGACGCAGGCGCCGACATGGTCAACGACATCGCGGCACTGAGCTATGACAGCGCGCTGGCCGGGCTGGTCGCCGAACGTGGCGTGCCGGTCTGCCTGATGCATGCCCAGGGCGACCCGGCAACCATGCAAAAGGCGCCGCGCTATGACGATGTGCTGATCGAGGTGTTCGACGAACTCCAAGACCGGATCACGGCGGCCGAGGCGGCGGGTATTCGCCGAGATTGCATCATTGCCGACCCCGGGATCGGGTTTGGTAAGAATTTGCAACACAATTTGACCCTGCTTCACGGTTTGGCGCTCTATCATGATCTTGATGTCGCGCTGCTGTTGGGTGTCTCGCGAAAGCGTTTCATCGGCACCATCGGCAAGGCGCCGGATGCCAGGGACAGGCTATCCGGGTCACTGGCGGTGGCAATGCACGGGGCGGCGCAGGGGGTGCAGATCCTGCGGGTACATGATGTGTGTGAAACGAGGCAGGCGTTGAACCTGCATTTGGCAATGAGTAAAGGCAGTTGGAATGACACGTAAGCTATTTGGAACAGACGGGGTGCGCGGCAGGGCCAACAGCTATCCCATGACAGCCGAGATGGCGTTAAAGCTGGGCGCGGCGGCGGGGCGGTATTTCCGGCGCGACGCATCGAACCGGCACCGGGTGGTGATCGGCAAGGACACTCGCCTGTCGGGCTACATGCTGGAAAACGCGCTGACAGCGGGGCTGACCTCGACCGGCATGAACGTGCTGCTGCTGGGACCGGTACCGACCCCAGCTGTGGGGCTCCTGACCCACTCCATGCGCGCAGATCTGGGAATCATGATCTCGGCCAGCCACAACCCGCATCACGACAACGGCATCAAGTTTTTCGGCCCCGACGGCTTCAAGCTTTCCGACAAGGCCGAGGATGCGATCGAAGCGCTTGTTGCCGGGGAAGTTGCCCCGTCGCGAGCGGACAATATCGGTCGGGCCAAGCGCATCGAGGACGGGCGCGGGCGCTACATGGAATACGCCAAGACGACCTTCCCGGGGCGTGGCAAGCTGACCGGGCTGAAGGTGGTGGTCGATTGCGCCAACGGGGCTGCATATCGCACCGCCCCAGAGGTTCTATGGGAATTGGGCGTCGAGGTGGTTCCGGTCGGGGTGTCGCCGGACGGCTTCAACATCAATGACGGCTGCGGCTCTACGAATACTGATCTTGCGGCGGCCACGATCGTCGCCGAGGGGGCCGATGTGGGGATCTGCCTTGATGGTGATGCCGACCGGGTGATGATCCTGGACGAAACAGGCACGGTGGCCGACGGCGATCAGATCATGGCGCTCTTAGCCACGCGCTGGGCCGAGGCAGAGCGCCTGAGGGGCCGCACGCTGGTCGCGACGGTGATGTCCAACCTCGGGCTGGAACGCTATCTGAGCGACCAGAAGATCGGACTGGAACGCACGGATGTAGGCGACCGCTATGTGGTGGAACGGATGCGCGCCGGCGACTGGAACCTGGGCGGCGAACAGTCCGGCCATATCGTGATGACCGATTATGCCACCACTGGCGACGGGTTGATTGCCGGTCTGCAGGTCCTGGCCGCGATGGTCGAGACCGGCCTGCCCACCTCGGCGCTGTCGAAACGCTTTGAACGGGTGCCGCAGCTGTTGAAGAACGTCCGCTATGGAACCGGGCAGGAACCGCTTGCGGCGGTTGCGGTGAAAGCGGCGATATCCGACGCCGAGGCGCAGCTAAACGGCACCGGGCGTCTGCTGATCCGCAAGTCCGGCACCGAGCCGCTGATCCGGGTGATGGCGGAATGCGAGGATGAGGCCCTGCTGGCGCAGGTGGTCAACGGCATCGTCGCCGAGGTCGAGGCGGTGGCGGCCCTTTGAAACAAGCGCTCGGTGTTTCGGCCTGCATCAATAAACCCTCGGAATACACGTTCGAAATCAGCATGTTACCAACTGGATGATGGCTGGCTCCACACTACACGACACAGGGTGGATGAAGGCAGCGAAAGGTGATTTTCTGGGGATTCTTTTCCCGACAAAGGAACTTCCCTGTGATCAACCATGCAATCACCGCCCTCGCTTTGAGGCTATCGCCCCGTGTGCCTCTGAGCAAGACACGGCTTGAGACATTGTGTCTGCTGATCGTGGCAGTGATCAGCGCTCGGACAGTGAACCTTTCTCACATCGCCGCAGAGCGCGCGAGCAGCGTTCAAATCTCGTCCACCTATCGAAGGCTGCAGCGATATTTCCAACATGTCGTACTGCCACAGGACTGGTCAGCGCGCCTGGTTGTCGACCAGCTTGGCCTGGCCGGCCCCTGGCATCTTTGCCTTGACCGGACGAACTGTAAAATCGGCAAGCGGGACGTTAACATCCTGATGCTGGCCATCGCAACTCGGAGGTTTCGGGTGCCATTGATGTGGACGGTGCTGGACAAGGCCG
>JAAELR010000091.1 GCA_024226455.1 Paracoccaceae bacterium | reverse complement strand
TCAAGATACGCTGCGCACCCAGTGTCGTCGGGGAAAACACGCTGAAATTCCGGCAAGGACTGCGGAAAAGGCAGATCTGAGCGGGCCGCAACATCCATGACCAACACTACCCCTAGTGGGTGTGGGTGGCAACCGGATAGGCAAGCCTCAAAACCAAAACACGCCCTCCAATGACGTTGGGAATCCACCGGCATCAACTCCGATTGGCACGCGCTATTGCCCATGCGCCCGCAATCTGCGTTCATTGCACAAGCAACGACCGGAAGAACCTATGAATAGCTTCGACCTGAGCGAGTTCCTGCCCTATCAGCTGGCTGTTTTGTCCCAGCGTGTCAGCGACGGATTTTCGACCCTGTATCGGTCGAAATACGGTCTGACCGTTGCTGAATGGCGGGTGGTGGCGCACCTGTCACAATCCGACAAGGTCAGCGTACGCGAGATACACGAACGCGTGGCGATGGAGAAATCCAAGGCCAGCCGCGCGGCCTCTCGGCTGGAGGCGGCTGGATATGTCTCAAAGACCGCCAACCCCAATGACGGGCGGCTTGTGTCGCTGGCACTGACCCCCACGGGGCGCCGCATGATGGAAGACCTGGTGCCGATGGCCAGGGCCTATGAGGCTGAACTGCTGAACAACCTCGGGGACACTGCGCCGCAATTCCTGCAAGCGGTGGCTTCGCTGTTGCACGATGCAATGGAAGCGGACTAATCCATCTCGATCCGGCTGCGGGCAGAGCGGCCATCGGAATCGATCACCGACAGGGTTACGAAACCCGGCCCCGCCACATCGATGGTCGCTGCACGGTCGTAGCTGCGGGTCAGAACTGGCAGACCGTCGGCCAGCCAGGTGAATGGCGGGCGCCCGTCACGCACCTTCACAGCCAACCCCAATCCGTCGGTGGCGACCCGTGCACCGTTGGGAGGAAACGCCAACTCAGGCGCGTCCTCGGTTCCGGTGATCGCCGCGTCGCGGGTACGGAACCGTTTCAGTGGTTGCGGCAGCAGCGCGTGGCCGACGATCAGTGTGCCGGGCGGCGACGGTGGCAGGCGGTCAAGCTGCGGCTTCTGCAGCGCGAACGCCTCGAACAGCACCGGTGCGGCCAGACCGCCGCCAAAAGCGCCGGGAACCGGCGTACCGTCGGGTCGGCCCATCCAGACCCCAACCACATGTGCGCCGTCGAACCCGATGGCCCATGCGTCGCGGTGGCCGTAAGAGGTGCCGGTCTTGTAGGCCAGCCCGGTATGCGCCGCGCCCGGCGGCGGTGGTAGGTCCGACAGGATGTCGGCGATCAGCCAGGCGGACTCCTTTGACAATACCGTTTGTTCGAATTCCCTTGGAATAGTGTCGAACTCATGGGTCAGTTCCACCGACATGCCCGCATTCGCGATCCCGGCATAGAGTTGCACCAGATCCTTCAGACTGACGCCCACTCCACCCAGCGCCACAGCCAGCCCGGGCCTGCCGCCGGGTAGTTTCGCCTCGACCCCGGCGCGGCGCAGATGGGTCATCAGTCTCGCCGGACCCAACGCCTCTGTCAGCTTGATCACCGGGATGTTCAGCGACAGCTTGAGTGCATCGCGAATACGCACAGTGCCGCGGAACTGCCCGTCGAAATTCTGTGGCGCGTAGGTACCGAATGCGACAGGGCGGTCCTCGATCAGTGTTTCGGGGTGGGCTAGGCTCTGGTCGAACGCGAGCCCGTAGACCAGTGGCTTCAGGGTCGACCCGGGCGAGCGGATCGCACGTGTCATGTCGACAAACCCCAGCCGCGCATCGGCCCGGTAGCCAGCGGAACCGACCGACGCCAGTATTTCTCCGGTGCGGTGATCGGCGACAATCAGCGCGATGCTCAGCCGTTGCCCGGCTTCGCGGGCGGCGCGGTTTGCCAGTTTCTCCAGCTTGCTCTGCAATTCGGCATCCAGCGTCAGGCGGTGGACCAGACCAGGGCGGTCGGCAGCCCGAACCCCGTCGGTCAGATGTGCGGCAAGGGCGGGAAAAGCGGCGCGTTTGGCGGGAACAGTCTCTGTTTCAGCCGCCTCGCGTGTCTCGGTGTCGATAACCCCGGCCAGTTCCATTCGCCGCAGCACCCTCGCGCGGGCGTCGGTGGCGTTGCCGCGATAGCGGTCGGGACGGCGGGTTTCCGGCGATTGCGGCAGGGCGACCAGCAGCGCCGCTTCTGCCGGGGTCAGCCGACGCGGCTCCTTGCCGAAATAGGCCCGCGTCGCGGCGCGCAGGCCTTCAAGGTTGCCACCGAACGGCGCACGGTTGAGGTAGAGCGACAGGATCTGATCCTTGCTAAGCCGCCGTTCCAGCGCCAATGCCAGCCTGATCTGCCGCAGCTTGCCCTGCCAACGCCCGGTGGTTCCATCCTCCAGCAGACGCGCCACCTGCATGGTCAGGGTCGAGCCGCCCGACACGATCTCACCGTGCCACAGCGCCTGCCCAATGGCTCGCGCCATCGCCACCGGATCCACCCCGCCATGGCGCCAAAAGCGTTTGTCCTCGAAGGCAATCAGCATCTCGACATAGCGCGGATCGACAGCGCCGAGCGAAGTTTCCAGACGCCAGCGCCCGTCTGCAACCGTATAGGCGCGCAACAGCGTGCCGTTGCGGTCCAGCATTTCGACCGAGGTCTCGATGGCCAGCGGAGGGACTTGGGTGGTTGCCACCCAATGGTCAAGCCCGTCCCGCCCCAGCGCTGTCAGATACAGCGCCAGGACGGTCAGGATCAGCGCGCTGCGCTTCATTCGACGACGGTCACCCGACCGGTGTCGCTATGGGCGCGGTATTGCGGCCGGTACATGTCTTCCACGCTGGCCGCCGGGTGGTGATAGTCGCCCGGGCTGACGGCACGCACGATGTACCCAAGCCGGAACTCCCTCTCGGACCGCCAATCGACGGCGGCAAGGAACCTGTCCTGCCGGAATTCCGTGTGTCGCGTGTTGGTATAGAGCTTGAGCCAATCCAGCGCCCGCACGTCTCCGCCGCGCATCAGGTTCGGGTTGTCGATCTCGAACCCTGCGGGCAGCGGATCGTCGACCATCAGCCGTGCGGCGGTCTTGCTGAACGGCTTGACCGTCAGCACCGCCACCAGCCGCGTGCCCTGTTCCACCGCATCCAGTTCCACCGGATCTCCCTCCATGCTGAAGTAACGCCGTTCGATGGAATAGCCGTTGCCACCGGCGGGCTCTGGCACGTCCGGAACCCCGAAGGTGGTCAGCGTGATCGTGGTGTTGCGCTCACCCTCGTTGCGGATCGCCAGCGGGGCAAAGGCTGTGTCATCCTCGACCACCTTCACCAGCGGGCCTTCGGCAGCAACCCCGTTGATCGTCAGATCGCCGAAATCGCCCGCATCCAGCAACGCATGTGCGGCCAGCAGCGACCACACCTGTTCCTGAGTGGATCGGTTATGCGCGCCATCGACCGGGGCGATGCTTTGCAACAGTGCCTCGCGGTCCACCGCCAGACTTCCGGCCTCTACCGCCAGTGTCAGCACCGCGGCGCGGTCGCGCAGGTGGGTGCCATAGTCGCTGCGCCAGATCCGCGCCTCGGACGATGGCAGGACGGAAACCTGCCGTGCGGCCTCTGTGAACATCCGGTCGGCCCGGGTCGGATCACCATAGGCGGCCAGTGCCGCCCCCAGCTGGGCCGCGGCCAGCGGCGTTGCAAAGGCCTCGCCCTTGACGTCGGCGTAGTAACGCAGATCACCGACAGATGCCGCACCTTCACGGGCCAGAACATATAGCCCATAGGCGATCTCTTCGCCGCCATCGTCGAAATCGGCGGCATAGTTGACCCGGTTGCGCAGGTTGTCCAGCGCGGTGCGGAAGGCGATGTCGGGCACGTCATAGCCCTGCGCCCTGGCACGGCTCAGGAAGTCGGTGACATAGGCATCCAGCCAGAAGTCGCCCGATGACGCCCGCCACAGCCCGAACGCCCCGTTAGAGGCTTGGTTAGTCAGCACCCGCTCTATGGCCTGCTCGATCCGGGTCGCGAGTTTCTTACGCTCATCCAGCCCCATAGCGCGGGCCACCTCGTCGAGGTAAAGCAAGGGCATCGCCCGCGAGGTCACCTGTTCGGTGCAGCCATAGGGGTAACGGTCCAGCGCCTCCAGCAGCCCCGGCGCATCGAGCCGGGCCAGCGGGCCGGCGGCCAGCGTGGCAGAGGCGGTGCCGGGCATCATGCCGGCAAAGACGTTGCTGTCGAAGGTGAAGGTCGTTCCCGAAGACAGCGTGAACCGGCTTGTCCGCGTGGTGACCGGATCGTTGACCTGAACCGGCAGGTTCAACGTCTTGGTCAGAACCTTGCCACTGGGCGTGCTGAGCGTCACGTCGATCCTGTGGATACCTGCAAGATCGGCGGTTATCGGGATCGACAGCACCTCTTTGCCCTGATCGGCCAAGGCGATGCCAGATGGCACCGCGCGGTTCAGCCGAACGCCCTGGGCCGTCACATCCAGCCCCATCCGGCCAGAGGGGCCGGTCGCGTGGACGATTTCCAGCAGCAATCGAGACTGATCCCCCGGCGCCATAAAGCGCGGCAGACTTGCGGTCACCACCACCGGGTCGCGCACCAGCACATCCGCCTCGGCCTCGCCCACGGCGGATCTTGACCAGGCGACGGCCATCAGCCGGACGGTTCCGTTGAAGGACGGCAGGTCGAACTCGGTGCGGGCATAGCCATCGGCGCCAACCTGAACCGGGCCAGAGAAATAGGCCACCAGTTCCTCGGTCGGTGGCGCCGCATCAAGCCCGGCCTCGGGTGTAGAGCCGCCACCCGAGCGAATGGTGCCCATCGCCCCGTTCATCCCGTCGATCAAGCGCCCATAGACGTCGCGCATGCCCATGCCCAGCTTGCGCTGGCCAAAATAGTGTTCGGACGGATCAGGGCTGTTGAACCCGGTCAGGTTCAGAATGCCCACATCCACCGCGGCCACGGTTACCCAGGCAGTTTCGCCCACGGCAACACCATCGACCCTGACGGCCACCGGCAGCGGCCCGCGCGGGTCGATTTCAGGCGCGGTCTCGAACGCCACCGAAAGCCGTGCGTCGCCCGGATCTACCGGAGCATAGCTGAGGCCCAGCGCACGCGCCGGGTTGTGGCCTGCCTGGGTATCCATCGGACGGATCACCGTGGCGGTGACATAGGCACCAGCACCCCAGTCATCGGTGACCGGCAGCTCGACGATGTTCTCGCCCTCGGTCACATCGACGGCCTTCATGTCGATCAGCCGGTTTGACACCACCGTCACCAGCGCCTTGCCCGCATAACGCGGCACGATGCGGAACCGCGCCGTATCGCCGGGCTTGTAGGCCTCGGCATCCAAGGACGCCTCCAGCAGGTCGGGCGTGGCAGAGGCATCGGCAGAGCCATACCAGCCAGCGTAGAAGTCGCTCGACGCCGCCACATAGTCGCCACCGGTCTTTTCAACCTTGATCTCGTAGCGGCCCCATTCGACCGGGGCGGCCACGGTCACTGGGTCCTGACCCAACGCCGCGTCGCCCCCGGCCACGTGGGTGCGGGTGGTGATGGGTTCCCAGTTCCAGTTGCCGGAGTGCTGGTACCACTGGTACCGCGTGCGCACCCGGCTGATGGTCCAATGGACCTGCATGTCGGTTTTCTGCTGCATCGTATCCAGCGCCATCAGGTTGAACGATGCCTCGGAATGCTCGCTGATCGTGCCATCGAAGTTCGGCTTGATCCCGATCACCGGACCCTCCGGCGCCACGGGCGTGGTCACCTTGCGTTCCACCGGACGGCCCGACCCTTCAGAGACCCGGACGGCTACAACGGCCTCCAGCGGGCGGAAATTCGTCTCTAACTCGGGGAATTCCACCTCGATCGTTGCCAGGCCATCCGCGTCGGTGCGCAGGCTGCCGGGCAGGTACCAGACCTCTGGCTGCACATGGGTGTCATGACGCCCGAAGGCATAGCCGGGATAGGCGGCCAACCGGTCGGTGGCGCGCAACAACAACTCGCCCTCAATGGGCAGATCGCCCGCAGGTGCGCCAAACAGATAACGGGTATCGACTGTCATCGAGACCGGCTCATTGGTGCGGATCGGTCCGTTGGGCAGGCCCAGTTCGAAATCTATGCGCTCGGGCAGAAAATCCTCGACCAGGATCCTGGTCGACACGATTGCTGCGGCGTCCGGATCGGCATGGATGTTCAGCCGCCACGACCCGCGCGGCACGGCGCCCGAGGTGGGGAAGCTGAAGACATGGCCGCCGGCCTGTTCGTTCTGCGAAATCTGACGGGAATACTCGACACCGTCGGGCCGCTTGAGAATGGCCACCAGCGGCAGCCCTTCTATGGCCTCGGCGGTGCCGTCGCGGGTCAGCACGGTGGCGTTGATCACCTCGCCGGCGCGATAGGCGCCGCGGTCGGTGGTCAGGAACGTGTCGATCGGCCCGGCGGGCGCCCGGCCCTCGACGCCGCGATCCGACAGGTCGAATTCGGGGTCGGTCAGCGACAGAAAGGTCAGGTCCCTATCGGCCTTGGCCAGCACCATCGCGGCCTGCGCCCCGCCGGTGCCCCGGGTCAGCCCCGGCGCGAACTGCGCATAGCCCATCGCGTCGGTCACAGCCGTGCCAAGCACCGCATTGGCGCGCGACAGCAGCGTTACCTCGATACCGGCCCTGGCATCGGCAGAGCCGAGACTGCGAACGAAAACATGCAGCCCGTCGGCACCGCTCATCGTGGCAAGGCCAAGATCACTAACTACGAACCACTGCGTGGCGGCAGGGTTGTCCTGGGGGTCGGCGCCGGGGATCCTTGCCTGCAACGCATAGATGCCGGGATCAAGCTGACCGACAACTTCTGTCAGCGGCAGCCGCGTGGTGACGTCTAGGTTCAGTTCGTGCTGAACGTCGCCCTTGCCTTGCCAGACGGTCGTCGCGATGTCGCCGCCGAAATAGTCCTCTTCCCACGCCGACAGCGGACGACCGAAATAATTGTCCTGAATGGCGCGCAGAATGGTGCGGTCGCTGATCTTGCGCAAAGTCAGGTCCAGTTCGGTTACGTTGACTGTCTCGACAGGTAAAGCCACCTCGCCGCTGGCAGGCAGCACATAGGCCCGGCCCGGGAAGCGGGCCACCGGATCGCGGTCGCGCACATAAAGGCTGAGCGTGACATTCTTGATCAGCTCTTCGCCCGACAGAGCGGGCAGACCCCGGCGGAAAGTCACCCGATAGCGCTTGCCGTGCTCGACACCCTCGATGCAGATCCGCCGCTGGTCGCTATCGACCGAAAGCTCGGCCTCGGGCACCTGGACATAGGGTGTATAATCAACCCCAGCGCGAACAAGATTTTCGGAGAACTCGGCGCAAATCCGCGGAGAGGCCGCGTTATTATCCACCGAATGTTCAACGATGCGAAAGCCATGTTTCGCAATCGCCTTGTCGAGCATCTCTTCGGTGTCGGTGCGGGCCGAGATCGCCTGGGCCAGCCGTAGCGCCGGAATCATTGCGCGCCCGCGTTTGTTTTCTTCCAGCGCCTGGGCAATCACCACCAGCGCATTGTGCCGCATCGGGGCGTTGTCGGACCTCAGATAAGCGTTTATCGCCGCCCACAAGGCGCGTCGCCGATAGTCGCGCCGTTCAGAGGACTTGCTGGGCTTGATCGCCATGGCAAGCCGGGCATATTCCAGCCAGTGATCGGGTGCGTCGGTCAAAACCGTAGCGGCCCCTGTGAACCGGTAGGCATTGACGATGTTGCCGGCCGTCCTCGCCTCGATGCCGGCGCTCAGCAGATTGCCCGCGGTCCAGTCATTCGGAACATGCTTGTTAGTCAGATCCCGAGCCTGCTTGGTTGCTCCGGCCAGATCGCTGGGGAACAGAAAACCAAGCTCTGCGGCGCGCGTCTCGCCCAGTCGAAGTATTGCCGTGTCGGTCTCGATCACCCAGCCGGAAAAGGCCCCCTCATAGGCCACGCTGTCGCCGATTTCCGCCTTCGGGAAACACGAGTTTGAGCGGGAGTTGTGGGTGAAGCCGGCGCAGTGCTTGTCGGCAAGACAGGCCGCCTGGCAGGCGTTCAGCCCGGTGTCGAAGACTGACCGAAGATCGCCACCGGGAAAATCCACATTTCGGATCAGGGCCAGGCGGCGCTCTGGAATCGGGCTTTCGCCCCAGACCGCACTGGCCAGAAAGGAGAAAAGGACAACGACGCCGAAACCGAACCGCATGGGGAACCTCCGATTGAAGAATATGCACATGGTCGCACAGGTCGGACAAGTCGGCAACGGATTCGGTGCGACGGTTAAGCCGATATTCAGTAACTCACGTAAAGATTGCGCGCGCAAAGCGAGGCCTGACAATGAACACTGCTGACATGCTGGTGAAAGAACGCCGCGCCAGGATGGCGGCAGAGCGTCTTTTGGAGCTGAAGCAGGCGGAACTTTGCCAGGCAAACCGGAAACTCTCCAGCCATGCCCGCCATCTCAGCGACGAAATCGTCGAAAAACGCGAGGAAACCGAGGCGCTGAAGGAAGAGACGGCGCATGTGCGGACAGAGCTGGAAACCGCCAACTACGCCGTCCTGATCGCCGAACGCCGCCTGTGGGATTCGGTCGAAACGATTCGCGACGGGTTTGCGGTATTCGACCCCGAGGGCGTGATGGTGGCCGCCAATTCCGCCTATCTTGCACCTTTTGATGGGTTAGAAGCCGTTGGTCCGGGCATCACCTATGAAGAGATGCTGAAGCTCGGCATGAGCGAGGGGATGTTCGACATTGGTGAGGTTCCGGCAGCCGAATGGATCACCGGGATGGTGCGCCGCATGCAATCGGCCAAGATCCCGCAGGTCACCGTTCGGCTGTGGAACGGAATGTCGATCCGGCTGATGGACCAGCGCTCACGCGATGGCGACATGGTATCGCTTGCGCTCAACATCACCGACACCATTCGACGTGAGGCCAAACTGAAAGACGCGCGGCGCCGGGCCGAGGCCGCAAACCGCGCCAAATCTGCTTTCCTCGCCAACATGAGCCATGAGATCCGCACCCCGATGAACGGGGTTGTCGGCATGGCGGAACTGCTGGCCGATACCGAACTGGACGAGGAACAAGGCCTGTTCGTCGAAACCATCAAGTCGTCGGGCGAGGCGCTGCTGGAGCTGATCAACGACGTGCTGGACTACTCCAAGATAGAGGCTGACAAGCTGGTGCTGCGGCCCTCGGTTTTCGATCTGGAACACATTATCCATGAAATCTCTGTGCTGCTGCAGCCAACGCTGGCGCAGAAAAACCTCGATCTGTTGATCGACTACGACATGTTCACACCGACCCATTTTGTCGCCGATCCGGTCCGCGTTCGGCAGGTTCTGACGAACCTGATCGGGAATGCCATCAAGTTCACCTCCGAGGGTCACGTCCTGGTGCGTGTGGTGGCTCTGCCAGAGGGAGAGGACGAAGACCGACGACGCGTCCATGTCACGGTAGAGGATACCGGCATCGGCATTCCAGCCAACATGGCAGAACATATCTTTGGCGAGTTCAACCAGGTAGAGGACGAACGAAACCGCAAATTTGAGGGTACCGGTCTGGGCCTGGCGATTACCAAGCGCATCATCACCTTGATGGACGGCAAGATCTGGGTCGACAGTGAGGTTGGCAAGGGCTCTGCCTTCGGTTTCTACCTGATGCTGCCGGTGGGTGAGTCGGACAAACCCGAGCCGGCGCAGATGCCGGAATGGCTGGGCCGGGTCATCGTTGCCGACGACAATGTGATCAACCGGCGCATCGTCGACAAACAGCTTGCGGTCCAGAATCTGACTGTGGTGCAGTGCCGGACAGGACAGGAAGTGTTGGATCTCACTCCGGGGCCGCAGGACGTGGTGCTGGCCGACCATCGTCTGCCTGACATGTCTGGAACTGGTGTGGCGAAAACCCTGCGAGAGGCCGGGTATGCCGGTGGGTTCGTGCTGTTCTCCAATACCACCACCATCCCGGCAGAAAGCCGCGCGCATATCACCGCCTGCCTGCAAAAGCCCCCCCGCCGCAGAGAGTTGTTCGCCGCGCTCTCCGGGCTGGACCCGCCCACGAACCAACTCCTTCCCCAGGCCACTGCCCCAAATCCGCCTACTCCGCAGGACACTCCGCCTGAGCCCGCCGAGCCTCGCCGGATGCGTATTCTCGCCGCCGAGGACAACAAGACCAATCGGCTGGTCTTCGGCAAGCTGGTCAAGACGCTGACCATCGACCTGACCTTTGCCACCAACGGGCGCGAGGCGGTCGAGGCGTTCGAGACCCTGCAACCCGATCTGATCTTCATGGATATCTCGATGCCCGAAGTTGACGGCAAAGAGGCCACCCGCCAGATCCGCGCCATCGAGGCGGATCGCGACCTGCCGCACACCACCATCGTCGCGCTGACCGCGCATGCCATGTCCGGTGACGATGACGCGATCCTGGCCGCGGGGCTGGACCACTACTTGACGAAACCGCTGAAGAAAGCCCTGATCTTTGCGCGCATCGAGGCTGAAACACCAAAAGACTGCCTGCCGGTTTTCCCCGACGAGGTCCTGTCGAAAATGGCATCGGGATAGGTTTGCCCGGGGGAAAGCCGTTGCAGCGGTCGGCCGGGCTATGACCCCTCACTGACAGGGCTTTTCACCGCCTCGTCGCGGATGAAGACCAACCGGTCGCCCTCGCTGGCATCGGGCTGAAACCGATAGCCGCCCATGTCGAAATCCAGTAGCCCCTGCACATTGGTGATCCGGCGCTCGACGATGAAACGCGCCATCGAGCCGCGGGCCTTCTTGGCGAAGAAACTGACGATCCTGGGCTCGCCGCCGCGCATCTCGCAGAACACCGGCTCGACCACCCGCAGCTGCAGGGTCTCGCGGTCTATGGCGCTGAAATACTCCTGACTGGCGCAATTGACCAGGATGTCGGTGCCCACCGCCTGCGCCGCCTCGTTCAGCGCCCGGGCAGGCAGGTCGCGCCAGAACTCATAAAGGTTCTTTCCTCACCGGGTTTTCAGGCGGCTGCCCATCTCCAACCGGTGCGGCTGGATTGCGTCGAGGGGGCGCAGGATGCCGTAAAGGCCCGACAGGATGCGAAGGTGATCCTGGGCATATTAGACCTGTTTCACAATAGGGCCGTTTCTGCGATTCTGGCCGCACTTTGGCCGTGGAGTTTGGGGAAATGGCGGTATTGAAGGTCTTGCGCGCACGTCCTGAGTTGTTTTTCCGCCTTTCGGGAATACGTCTGGCGGACTTTGACGCTCTGGTTTTCGAGCTTCG
>JAAELR010000090.1 GCA_024226455.1 Paracoccaceae bacterium | reverse complement strand
TCAAGATACGCTGCGCACCCAGTGTCGTCGGGGAAAACACGCTGAAATTCCGGCAAGGACTGCGGAAAAGGCAGATCTGAGCGGGCCGCAACATCCATGACCAACACTACCCCTAGTGGGTGTGGGTGGCAACCGGATAGGTAAGAATGGTTCCAGTCGTACCCGAGCCTGCAACAATCACGAGTGTGTTGCTGTTCGGGTCGTAGAGGCCGGTCGACTTGCTGTCGTTGAAGACATAGTTTGCGTCAGTGTATTCGGACTCTGCGCCATTGACATTCTGAATTGGGTTGGTCGTGCCGTCGGCATTGTCGACCGATACGAAATACCCGCCAGCGGGGATGGTGTTGCCCGCGCCGATGGTGTGCGCCAGACCGCCGGTTTGCCAGATCTCCCAGCCCTCCAGATCGACGGGCGACCCCGACGCATTGTAGAGCTCGATGAATTCGTCCCGACCATCTCCAGACCCGTCCCCGTTCAGATCCTGGGACACACCGGACGGCGCGTCGCCACCTCATTGATCAGCACGCCGCTGATATTTGCCGTCGTCAGTGTCATCTTCCCCCCCCAGGTTTTTCTCAACCCTCACCCCCCCGCGCGGCTATCAAACAGACCGCCCGTCTCTCAGGCAAGGGGGGACAAGGCGATAATTCCCGATCACAGCAGGGCGCAAGCAGATTCGCCAGCCGATTGGCGCAGCCTAGAGACCGGTTTTCAGCGAGTCCAACTTTTCGCGATTCAACCGATTGACAGCGGCGGTGTCCGCCGGTGCCGGCAAGTCTCGGCTCAGCAGTTCGGCACGCTCACCGCCAGACCGCCCAGCGAGGTTTCCTTGTAGTGTGCGTGCATGTCGTGGCCGGTCTGGCGCATGGTCTCGATACAGGCATCCAGCGGTACGAAATGCGTGCCGTCGCCTCGCATGGAAAGCGACGCCGCACTTACCGCCTTGATCGCGCCCAGCCCGTTGCGTTCGATGCAGGGCACCTGCACCAGCCCGTTCACCGGGTCACAGGTCATGCCAAGATGGTGTTCCAGGGCGATCTCGGCGGCGTTCTCGACCTGCTCGGGCGTGCCGCCCAGCACCGCACAAAGTCCCGCCGCCGCCATAGCGCTGGCGCTGCCGACCTCGGCCTGGCAGCCGCACTCGGCGCCGCTGATCGAGGCGTTGTGCTTGACCAGCCCGCCGATGGCGGCGGCGGTCAGCAGGAAATCCCCCACTTTCGGAGGCACCGCGCCGGGCACATGATCGAGCCAGTAGCGGATCACCGACGGTATCACTCCCGCCGCCCCGTTGGTGGGTGCGGTCACCACCTGACCACCGGCGGCATTCTCTTCGTTCACCGCCATGGCATAGACGCTCATCCAGTCGTTGATGGTATGCGGCGGCGTCAGGTTCATGCCGCGCTCGGCCAGGAGCGCCTGGTGAATGCCATGCGCGCGGCGCTTGACCCCCAGCCCGCCGGGCAGGATGCCGCCCGTGGCCAGACCGCGCTCCATGCAGGCGCGCATCACCTCCCAAACCCGGTGCAGCCCGCGGTCGAGCCCGGCATTGGTCATCCGGCTCAGCTCGTTGGCGCGCTTCAGCTGTGCCACCGATTTGCTCTCACGGGCGCACATCTGCAGCATCTCAACGGCGGATTTGAACGGGTAGGGCACCGGCGCGCCGTCGTCGGTATCCTTGCCCGCGGCCAGTTCGGCGGCAGTCAGCACAAAGCCGCCGCCGACCGAGTAATAGGTCTCTTGCAGGATCACGTCGCCCTGGGCGTCCGTCGCGGCCAATACCATGCCGTTGGCATGGCCGGGCAGGGGGGCGTCGAAATCGAAGATCAGGTCGGTCGCGGGGTGGAACCTCAGCGCCGGCAGCCCCTCGGGCATCACCTCGACGGCTTCGGCGATCCGTGGCAGCGCCGCTTGGGCGGCATCGGCGTCATAGTCGTCGGGCCGGAACCCGGCCAGCCCCAGGATCGTGGCCCGGTCGGTGGCGTGGCCGACCCCGGTGAAGGCCAGCGAGCCATAGAGTGTCGCCTTCAGCCCGGCAGGGGTGAAGGGAGAGGCCCGCAACGTGTCGAGAAACCGCGCCGCGGCCACCATCGGCCCGATGGTGTGCGACGAAGAGGGGCCGACGCCCACCTTGAACATGTCGAAAACTGATACGAACATTGCTGCGCGCCTTCTTCCTGCTGTCGGCATGTGCCATTTTATGCACGCCGCGGTAACAGTCGAATGCGACGGTTTGCAGCGAATTCGCGCAAGGCACGTTCGCAAAGGACCTTTACCCGGTGAACTTGGGAGGCGAGCGATGATCGAAGTGTTGCTCGAAGTGGAACTCACCGAGAAACGGCAAGCCGACTACTTCGACATCGCAGCCGAGTTGCGCCCGCTGACCGGGCATCGTGCGGTGCTGACCAGCGGGCGCGGCGTGGCGTTCCGCGATTACCGGCTCAAAGTGGCGCATGTGCTGCGCGATCATCGCCTGGACGACCGTCTGATCGAGGCTACGATCCTATGACAAGACCGGCGTCATGTCCGACTTCAGGTGCCGACCGCAAATCGAGGTTCTTTCCGCTGCTGATGGTGTTCGCAGCCGGCACTGGTCGGACGAGGACAAGCTGCGGATTGTCGAGGAGAGGGTCGGCAAACCGGTGTGACCGCAGCGACATCGCCAATGTCGCATGTACGCTTGCACCGCACCCTGCCCGCACCTAGCGTCTCGGCCATGTCGGCCGATCGTCCCCTTCTCGGCGTGCTCTTGATGATCGGCTTTGCGAGTTTCGCGCCGGGCATGGACGCCTTTGCAAAGCTCGCGGGGACCGCGATTCCGGTGGGCGAGGTTCTGGCGTTCCGTTTCCTCATCCAGTCACTGCTGCTGCTGCCGCTGGCCATTGCGCTGGGTTGCCTGGCGCGCCCCACGGCGGCAGAGCTTGGCTGGCATGTGCTGCGCGCAGCACTGATCCTGCTGGCGACCGGGTTCTTTTTCACCGCGCTGCACTTCATGGCGATCGCCGACGCCATCGCTATCTTCTTTGTCGAACCCTTCATCCTGACCCTCTTTGGCGCCGCGTTCCTGGGTGAGAGCATCGGCTGGCGGCGGCTTTTGGCCTGTGCCATCGGCTTTGTCGGCGCAATGCTGGTGATCCGGCCGAGCTTTGCCGCGTTCGGCACTGTGGCGCTGTTCCCGCTGGGTACGGCGGTGACCTTTGCGTTCTACATGATCCTGACCAGGCGAACCGCCCGGTCGCTGCACCCGGTGGCGCTGCAGGCCTGGACCGCGCTGGCGGCTTCGGGACTGATCCTGCCAATCTTGCTGCTGTTCCAGGGCAGCGGGGTCGGGCCGTTGGATCCGGTGTTGCCGCAGGGTCGGTTCTGGTTTTATCTGGTGGGCGTCGGGATCATCGCCTCGGTAACGCACCTGATGGTGTCGGGCGCGCTGCGCTTTGCTCCGGCCGCCACGGTGGCGCCGTTGCAATATCTCGAGATCATCGCGGCTACTGGGCTGGGCTATCTGATCTTTGAAGACCTGCCGGACGGCCAGACTATGCTGGGCGTGGCGATCATCGTGTCGTCGGGCATTTTCGTGACCCTGCGCGAGCGGCGCCAGCAACCGCCCGCCCCGGCGCCCTAGAACCGCTCGTCGGGCCCCTTTCGGGCCCTTCTCGCGGGCGTCGCGTAACGGCTCGCTCATCGCTCGGGGCTGCGCCCCGGTGGTTTTTCGCTAGCGTGACATCAGCGATGAGGGCCCGCAAGGGACCTATGAGAGCCTCGCTCAACACCGTAGTGCTGCGATCACGGGCATCAGTTGCGCCCGCGGCAAGATGACCAGCATCCCCGGCCCGTCGGGGTGCAGCAGCACCCTGTCGGAGTAGGCTTCGTTCGAGGTGCCGATGCGCCCCCAGGGGGCGAAGTCGATCCCACGGGTCGGCCAATGCAACCCGTTGCTGGCGCAACGCATCGCGGCGAGCGGGAACAGCGACAGCCGCGTTCCGGGCTGCAACGCAAGCTCCAGCCGCCCAGGCAGGTGAAAGCAGATATCGCTCTCGCCGATCACTACGGCGCGGCGCGGCGCCTGGCGGACCAGCGCGTTGTAGACTGCCAGTTCATGATCCAGCCGCTGCCCGGTGAAACCAACCGCCAACACCAGCGGCGCCGCGATGTGGCGCAGAGCCTTGTCGAAATCGGTGCTTTGCTGTTCATCGACATGATGCCGCCGCTCGGGCGGGATGCGGGCGGCCAGATCGGGCGCCAGCGAGTCGAAGTCGCCAATCACCGCTTCGGGCATCAACCCGCTCTGCAGCGCCCGCACGGCACCGCCATCGGCGGCCACCAGCCGCGGCCCCAGCGCCAGCGATTCGCGCAAAACCGCCTCTGGAACCGCCGCCGCGCCCAGCAGCGTGACTATTTCTCTGGAATGAACAATAATCTCTGTCATGGTGGCATTAATGGCGTTTTTGGAAACTAGTCACAATCTGACCCAGAAAAAATACCGGGGTTTTCCCAGTTCTGTTCCGAATTCAGAACCACACCATGGTAAACAGAGCAGGCTGGACCGGGGGAGAAAGCGACTGTTACGATGGTGAATGCAAACAAGATCCTGACGGTTTCCTACGGGACCTTCTCGTGCACACTCGAGGGTTTCGACGATCCGTTTTCGACGATGCGTTCGATTGCCGAGTATTTCCGCGACCTTGCCGCCGACGACCGCTATTTCGGCGCCGAACCGCCGACGCCCGATGCCGAGATGCTGCATCGGATCGCCGAACGCGAGATCCAGCGCCGGGTCGAGGCACACGTGCAAGACAATGGTGTCGTACTGCGCCAGATCGAGGACGATGCGGGCACGCCGGCTCGGGCTGCCGATCCTGCGAAACCAGAAACCTCCGCACCGTGGGCCGAGCCGCAAGAGCCCGCCACACCCGAAACGGGCGTCGCCAGCCCAGGCGATGCGCTGCCCGCTGCCGATGACACCAGCGTGGCCGCCAAGCTTGCCCGCATTCGCGCCGCCGTTGCCCGGTCGCGCGCCGAAACCGAACCGTTGCTGAACCCTGTCTTTTCAGAGGACGAGCATGCCGAGCCGCTGTTCGATCAGGACACGATCGAGGAGGCTTTCGACGAGGTGGACGAGACCGGCGGGCGGATGACCCCCGATCAGACCATCACGGCCGAGATGGCCGAGGATGCTACAGGGGAAGAGCCCGGCGAGGATGAACTGGACCTGACCGGGCTGCTCGACGCCACGGGGCCCGGAGAAGACGAAAGCGGCTCTGAGAACCAGTCCCCGGTCGATCTGGCTCCGGTCGATCTGGCCCCGGTCGATCTGGCCCCGGTCGATCTGGCCCCGGTCGATCTGGCCCGGGTCGATCTGGCCCGGGTCGATCTGGCTGCCCCACCGAGCGCCGGCGGCGGGGAACCGGTAAATGCCGAGCTCGACGAAACCC
>JAAELR010000089.1 GCA_024226455.1 Paracoccaceae bacterium | reverse complement strand
TCATTCATTGCCCGGCAGGCGATGCAAAGCATCGCCGAGAGGGGGCAATGCTGCCGAAAGACTTTCCACCATTTCAGACAGTGCAGTACTATTTCTATCGTTTGCGCGACGACGGGATGTTTGATCTGATCAACGACACGCTTGTCCAAGCCTGTCGTGTGTTGGCCGGGCGAGACGCCGCGCCCACTGCTGGCATAATTGACAGCCAGTCCGTGAAAACAACCGAGAGCGGCGGGCCCCGTGGCTATGATGACCCCTCTCAGCGAATGCAAGCATTCGCCTGCCGGGCAATGGGCAAGAAAATAAAGGGTCGCAAGCGCCATACCGTGACAGATACCGAAGGAAACTTGCTAGTGCACTGACTCATTCGGAAGGTGCAATTTTTCGAGGATTTTGTCGGCTGATTTATTCCAATGAAAAGGCTTTGGATCTGCGTTATGTTCTTTCAGATATCGGTTGATCGCCGCCTGAAGTTCAGTGACGGAACAGAAGACACCGCGCTTGAGGCGTTGTCGGGTCAGTTTCGAAAAGAATCCCTCGACCGCATTGAGCCACGAGCCCGAGGTCGGTGTGAAATGGAACGTCCAGCGCGGATGGCGGCTGAGCCAGGCGCGGACTTTCGGGTGTTTGTGGGCGGCATAGTTGTCGAGAATGACATGGATGATCTTTTTGGCCGGCACATTGCGCTCGATCTCATTGAGGAAGCGGATGAACTCCTGATGCCCCTCTCGCGCATCTGAAGAAGATGCGCTGCCGGGCAGCGGGTGTCGCTGCATGTTCTTACCGATCACTGTACCGTCGAGGACGTTCAGGGCGGCGAACAGGGTGGTGGTTCCGTTGCGCTTATAGTCATGGGTCATGGTTCCGCATTTGCCAGGCTTCAAGGGCAGGCCCGGCTGTGTGCGATCGAGTGCCTGAATCGGGCTTTTCTCATCAATCGACAACACCAGCGCGTGGGCCGGCGGGTTCATATAGAGGCCGACAATGGCGTGCAGCCTGGGGACAAAATCGGGATCGGTACTCCTCTTGAATGTGCGGATACGATGCGGCTGCAGGTTGTGGCGTTCCCAGATGCGCTGAACTGATCTGAGTGAAATGCCAACGGCCTTGGCCATAGCGCGACCGGTCCAGTGGGTCACCTCTCCGGGAGGCTCCGAGCAAGTGCGCGCAATAACCTGTTCCTCGACGGCGCGTCCAAGCGGCGGTTTGCCGGGCTTGCGGGTCTTGTCGCGAAGTAGCCCGTCGATGCCTTCTTCAACGTAGCGCCGCTGCCAACGCCACACCGCCGGGCGGGACACCCCGCCAACGCGGGAAATCGCCGCCACATTTTGCCGGTCCATGGACGCAACAATAATGCGCGCCCTTTTGACAATCTTTTGGGCGCGATTTCGATCGGCAATGATCGCCGCGAGCCGCTGGCGATCATCGTCGTTGGGAAGAATGCAAACTGTCTGAGCCATGCTGACGGTATCGCATGTTCGCCAAAACTTGTGAATCCTATGAATGTGTCAATGCACTAGGGCACAACGCGACGGGCCCGCGGCGGCTGGGCATCGACCGGCCCAATGAGGCAAGTCGGGCGGGGCTGGCAAAACATTTCAGGGTTCGTTTCGGACCATTTCCACCCGCAATTGCCTTCCAGCCAGCCCTGCTCGAGGCCCGGCACCCGGCACACGGCAAGAAAAAGCCCCGCGCCGGGTTTGACCGGCGCGGGGCTTTGATTTTATGGCAGTGACTTAGAAACCCAAGGCTTGTTTCGCCGCCTCAAGCGCCGCGCCCAGCAATTCGGGGTTGTCGCCGGCCTGCTCGATTGCGGTTTTCAGCGCGGTCTTCTCGATCACGCCCAGCCCGGACCGGTCGATGAGGTCGCCGACCTTCTCCAGATCGTAACCTTCGAGGCTGAAAAGCGATGCGGTCGCTTCGGCTTGCGCCGCCTCTGCGGCCAGCTGCGCCGCTTCCTCTTCGGCGGCCTTGGCAGCGGCTTCCTCCGCCGCTTTCGCAGCAGCCTCTTCGGCTAGTCGAGCGGCTTCCTCTTCGGCGGCCTTCGCAGCCGCCTCAGCCTCGGCCGCTGCCTTGGCGGCGGCCTCTTCGGCCAGACGCGCTGCTTCCTCTTCGGCGGCCTTCGCAGCCGCCTCAGCCTCGGCCGCTGCCTTGGCGGCGGCCTCTTCGGCCAACCGCGCTGCTTCCTCTTCGGCGGCCTTCGCAGCCGCCTCAGCCTCGGTCGTTGCCTTGGCGGCGGCCTCTTCGGCCAACCGCGCCGCTTCCTCTTCGGCTGCCTTCGCAGCCGCCTCAGCCTCGGTCGCTGCCTTGGCGGCGGCCTCTTCGGCCAACCGCGCCGCTTCCTCTTCGGCTGCCTTCGCAGCCACCTCAGCCTCGGCCGCTGCCTTGGCGGCGGCTTCCTCGGCCAACCGCGCCGCTTCCTCTTCGGCTGCCTTCGCAGCCACCTCGGCCTCGGCCGCTGCCATGGCTGCGGCCTCTTCGGCGGCTTTGGTGGCGGCGGCTTCCTCGGCGGCCCGCTGCCCGGCCTGGTAATAGACGTAGCCGCCAGCGCCGGCGGCTACGATCAGCAGAGCGAAGATCCATGTCTTGTTCATAGCTAGATTCCCGTTTTTCCCGGGCCGACCCGGCCCTGACGTTCCCGACTACTCATGAACGACCCCGCGGGGGGGCTTCAAGGGGAGAATGCACGTTAGTTTGCCCCCAGAGACAGAAAAACACGGTTGAACCGGCCGCATCGCGCCCGTATCGTGCAGACCTGAGTTTTTTTCTGCAATGATCCAAGGACAACCGCCATAGCCCGCAGACCGCACAACGCCCCGCCGCAACGTGATACTGGACCCCGTGTCAACGACCGGATCAGGGCGCCTGAAATACGATTGATCGGAGCCGAAGGCGAAAACGTGGGCGTCGTGACCCCTGGCCGCGGCATGACCCTGGCCCAGGAGGTCGGGCTGGACCTGGTAGAGATTTCGCCTAACGCCTCGCCGCCGGTCTGCAAGATCATGGATTTCGGCAAATACAAGTACGAAACGCAAAAACGCGAATCCGAGGCGCGCAAGAAGCAAAAGACCATCGAGGTCAAAGAGGTCAAGTTCCGCCCCAACACCGACACCCATGACTATGATGTCAAGATGCGCAACGTGTTCCGCTTTCTGGAAAACGGCGACAAGGTGAAGGTGACCTTGCGGTTTCGCGGTCGCGAGATGGCGCACCAGAACCTGGGTCGGCAGTTGCTGGAACGGGTGGCCGCGGATATCGTCGAGATCGGCAAGGTCGAGAACATGCCGAAGATGGAAGGCCGCCAGATGATCATGATGATCGGACCGCTGAAATAGGTGTAACACGGCCGACCAGCACTCATGTGGCCCGGTATCATGCGGGCAACGCTGCTGTGGCCGAGGATGGGCGCCTGTTCTCGCATGTTTTTGACCGAAACAGCCCGCCGATCATCGCCGCGCTGACCCCATGGCTGAGCGCGCGTTCGGGCACGGTGCTGGAGATTGGCTCCGGCACAGGCCAGCACGCGGGCGCCTGCCAGCTTGCCTTTCCGGGGCTCACCTGGCAGCCGAGCGATCCCGACCCGGAACACCGCGCCTCTGTCACGGCGTGGCGCAGGCACCTGCGCCTGGACGACCTGCCGCCGATTGCGCTGGACGCCAGCAGGGACTGGGCCGGAGCGCCCGAAGTACGGGCGCTGGGCCCGCTCAGCGCCGTGGTGTCGATGAACGTGATCCATATCGCACCGCTCGACGTGGCGCGCGGCATCGTCCATGGCGCCGGCAAGGCGCTGGCCGATGGCGGATTGCTGATCTTTTATGGGCCGTTCACGGTGAACGGTTCCCATATGGGCGAGGGCAACCGGGCCTTCGATGCGGGGCTTCGCGCCGACAACCCCGGCTGGGGCCTGCGCGACACCGCCGAGATAGAGGCGCTGGCGCGCCAGGCCGGGCTTAGCTTTGCGGCGCTGCAGGCGATGCCGGCCAACAACCGCCTTCTGACCCTGACAAAGCCTTGAACCGGCGCTCATCGGCCCCTTCGGGCCCTCCTTGCGGGGAACCACCGCGAATAGCGACCGACGGGACCGAGGATCAGCCCTGGGCCGGTGAAACCTGCCCCCGCAGCGGCGCCAGATGGCGCTGGAACACCCACCCCCGCAACCCGTTCGCTTGCAGCCTGACCGGCACCCAGCCGGCGCGCGCATGGCCCAGCACCTCGGCGACATCGCCCCGGCGCAGCGTCGCCGAGGTCGGGTATTGCAGCGACGGGCCGGTGCGCATGTTCACAATGGCGGCAGAGACCTGGCGGCGATTGGGGTCGTGGCGCGCGACACTGCCCGACAGAACGCTTGCTGAACCCGGATCGACGGCACCTTGCAGGTAGTCGGGCAGGTCGTCCGGCCTGGCCTCTGGCAGCGGCCAGGGCAGATCTGGCAGAACCGGGGCCATTCCGGCCTTGGGCGGCACCGCAAAAACCAGGCTGCCGGCCCCGGCCGCCGCGAGCGTCGGCATCTCGGCCAACGGGCTGGCAGAGGCGGGCTGTTGCCCCCGGTGCACCGGGGGCGAGGCCAGAATGATCGCCCCCAGGACGATGGCCTGAACGACGGCACGCATGCGCTTCCTCCATGGGGCGCATGGGCCGGTTCTGCAAACTGGCCAGCGGCGCCCGAAATCTTTCGTACACCGCTATAGCCGGGACTGTCGGAACACCCGGTTAACGCCCAGGGTGTCAGTTCAGTCGCCTTTTATCAATCCCTCGGACCGGGCCCAGCCATAGGCCCTGTCGATCGCCTGCCAGGCCCGTTCGACCAGTGTGTCGATCTCGGCCTCTGAGATCACCAGCGGCGGAGAGATCACCATCCGGTCGCCCACGTGGCGCATCACCAGGCCCAGGTCAAAGCTGGCCTCGCGACAGCGCAGCCCGACGGTGCCCGCGGGCACATCGAACACGGCCCGGGCGGTCTTGTCGGGGCTCAGCGCCAGGCTCGCCATCAGCCCGATGCTGCGCGCCTCGCCCACCATCGGATGATCGGCCAGCGCGCCCCATTTTTTCGCCAGATGCGGCGCGGCAGTGTCGCGGACATGGGCAACCAGCCCTTCCTCGGCGATGATGCGCAGGTTTTCCAGCGCCACGGCGCAGGAAACCGGGTGGCCGGAATAGGTGTAGCCGTGGTTGAAATCGCCGGCCCCGTTCAGCACCTCGGCCACCGCATCGGTCACCATGGAGCCGCCAAGCGGCACATAGCCGCTGGTCACGCCCTTGGCGATGGTCATCATGTCGGGGCGGATGTCCAGCGTCTCGATACCGAACCAGTTGCCGGTGCGCCCGAATCCGCAGATCACCTCGTCGGCGATGAGCAGGATCTCATGAGCGTCGCAGATGCGCTGGATCTCGGGCCAGTAGCTGGCGGGCGGAATAATCACCCCACCGGCACCCTGGATCGGCTCTGCGATGAAGGCGGCGACCTTGTCTTCGCCCAGCTCGGCGATCTTATGCTCCAGCTCGCGCGCCCGCAACAGGCCGAACTCATCGGGGTCCATGTCGCCGCCCTCGCCGTACCAGTCGGGCTGGCCGATATGCTCGATCCCGGCAATCGGCAGCCCGCCCTGGGCATGCATCGGCTCCATGCCACCCAGGCTGGCAGAGCCCATGGACGAGCCGTGATAAGAGTTGCCCCGGCTGATGATCACCTGCTTTTCCGGCTTGCCCTGCGCCGCCCAATAGTGCCGCACCAGGCGGATATTGGTGTCGTTGGCCTCGGACCCCGACGAGGCAAAGAAGGTGTGGTTCAGCGTCCCCGGTGCCAGGTCGGCCAGTTGCTTGGCCAGCGAGATGGCCGGCACGTGGGTGGTCTGAAAGAAGGTGTTGTAATAGGGCAGCTGTTTCATCTGCGCCGCCGCGGCCTCGGCCAGTTCATCGCGGCCATAGCCGATATTGACGCACCAGAGCCCGGCCATGCCGTCCATCATCTCTTTGCCGTCGCTGTCGGTCAGGGTGATACCGCGCGCCTGGGTGATGACCCGCGCGCCCTTGGCCTTCAGCTCGTCGCCGGCGGTAAAGGGATGCAGGTGATGCGCCGCGTCGAGCGCCTGCAGTTCGGCGGTGGGCAGATGGTTGGCGATCATGTTCATTGGCGGTCTCCCGGGGCTGTAAGGTATGGTTTTGCCGCCAGAATACGCCCGCGGCAGCGGCGGTCAATCCAATTTGATCAAATTTTTTCTTCATGCAGGGATTGCGAAATGAACCGCATTCCCTGCCGGATGTCCTCGGCTATGGCCTGCGCCAGGGCGTCGGCATCCCCGGCCCGCATGGCCACCAGCGCCGCCTCGTGCTGATCGGTGATGTTCATCGTCCCCAGCCGGCCGCAGACCACCCGCAGCGACGGGCCGACCCGCAGCCACAGCGTGCCCACCAACGACATCAGCAAAGGAGCCCGCGCCAGCGAGTAGAGCCTCATGTGAAAGTCGTGATTGCCCCGCAGGTAATCCGCCACATCGCCCCGCGCGAGGGCCAGATTGACCCGGTCGTCGCAGCGATCAATCGCATCAATAGTATTCCCCGTCAGATGCTTGAACGCCATCTCTGCCAGCTTCGGCTCCAGCGCCAGCCGCGCAAAGCTCAGCTCTTCCACAACCAGCGCATCCAGTCGCGGCACGCAGACCCGGCGGTTGCCCAGGGGCTGCAGCGCGCCCTCGGCGGTCAAGCGCCGCAGCGCCTCGCGCACCGGCGTCTGGCCCGCGCCCAGACGCTCTGTCAGGCCAAGGATCGTTACCGCCTGCCCCGGAGCAAGCTCGCCAAACAGAATCATCCCGCGCAGCCGCTGGTATACGGCCTCATGCGCCGGCATCTTCGGAACCGGACGGTCCATCTGGCTTCCCTTTTTTGCGCTCTGCCCCTTGGTTAGATCAAATTTTTAAACATTTCCATATTGCGCGAACCGAAAAAAATGGTTCAAATGCTGCGCAACAATAATACCAAAGCCAGAGTTCCCGGGAGGACACAGATGAAACTCACCACAACGTCGCTGCTTGCGCTAGCGGTGGCCGCTACCGCCGCCACCGCCGAAGAGGTCCGCGTCTACAACTGGTCGGACTATATCGACGAGGACCTGCTCGAAAAGTTCGAGGCCGAGACCGGGCTTGAACTGATCTACGACGTTTTCGACAGCAACGAGGTGCTGGAAACCAAGATGCTGGCCGGCGGTTCCGGCTATGACGTGGTGGTGCCCTCTGGCACCTTCCTGCAGCGCCAGATTTCCGCCGGCGCCTTTCAGGCCCTCGACATGGCGCAACTGCCCAACGCCGGCAACCTCTGGGACGTGATCGCCAGCCGAACCGCCGCCTACGACCCCGGCAACGCCTATTCGATCAACTACATGTGGGGCACCACCGGCATCGGCGTGAACGTGGGCAAGGTCACCGAAGCACTCGGCGCCGACGCTCCGGTCGACAGCCTGGCGCTGGTCTTCGATCCGGCCAACATGGAAAAGCTGGCCGATTGCGGCGTGCATTTCCTTGACGCCCCGACAGAGATGATCCCCGCCGCGCTGGCCTATATCGGCGAGAATCCCGACAGCCGCGATCCCGAGGTGATCGCCAAGGCCGAACCGGTGCTGGCGGCGGTGCGCCCCTATATCCAGAAGTTCCACTCCAGCGAATACATCAACGCGCTGGCCAACGGCGACATCTGCGTCGCCATCGGCTGGTCGGGCGACGTGCTGCAGGCCCGCGACCGTGCCGCCGAGGCCGACAATGGCGTCGAGATCGCGTATAACGCCGCCAAGGAGGGCAGCCTGATGTGGTTCGACCAGATGGCCATTCCGGTGGATGCGCCCAACCCCGCGGGCGCCCATGTATTCCTGAATTTCATCCTGGACGCAGAAAACGCGGCCGCGGCGTCGAACTATGTCTACTACGCCAACGGCAACCTCGCCAGCCAGGCACTTCTGGTGGAAGACGTGATCGGCGATCCGGCGATCTATCCGACACCCGAGGCGCTGGAAACGCTCTACACCACCACGCCCTATCCGGCCAAGGTGCAGCGCGTGGTCACCCGGATGTGGACCAAGGTCAAGTCGGGCATCTGACGTCCCTGCAGATCTGCAAGGAAGAACACACGGCTCCCTCCCCGCCCGGGGTGGGAGCACTGGGGGGGGGACAAACATGACCGCACCGACAGAATTCCACCCGTGGAACGATCCGCAGGCCAAGCCGCTGATCCGGTTCCAGAACGTCACCAAGCGGTTCGGCGAATTCACCGCCATCGACAAAATCAGCCTCGATATCTTCGCAAAGGAATTCTTTGCCCTGCTTGGCCCCTCTGGCTGCGGCAAGACCACCCTGATGCGCATGCTGGCCGGTTTCGAGGATCCCACCGAAGGCGCCATCCTGCTCGACGGCGCTGATATCGCCGGGGTGCCGCCCAACAAGCGCGCCACCAACATGATGTTCCAGTCCTATGCGCTGTTCCCGCATCTTTCGGTGTTCGACAACGTCGCTTTCGGCCTGCGCCGCGACAGGTTGCCAAAGGATCAGGTGCAGGCCCGTGCCGAGGAAATGATCGCGCTGGTGCAGCTTGGTCCCTTCGCCAACCGCAAGCCGCACCAGATATCGGGCGGCCAGCGCCAGCGCGTCGCCCTGGCCCGCGCCCTGGCCAAGGCGCCGAAACTGCTGCTGCTGGACGAACCGCTGGGCGCGCTCGACAAGAAACTGCGCCAGGAAACCCAGTTCGAGTTGATGGACATTCAGGAAAAGACCGGCACCACCTTCGTCATCGTCACCCATGATCAGGAAGAGGCGATGACCGTGGCCAGCCGCGTCGCAGTGATGGATCACGGGAAGATCGTGCAGGTGGCAACGCCCGACGCGATCTACGAGACGCCGAATTCCACCTATGTGGCCGATTTCATCGGCGACGTGAACATCATCTCGGGCGGCGCCGACCCGGTTGACGGCAAGATCGGCATCGACTGGGCCGAAGGCCAGCCTCCGCTGACCGGCATTTGCGAGCAGGACATCGCCAAGGGAGAGACGGTCTTTATGGCGGTGCGGCCGGAAAAGGTGGCGATCTCGTCTGAAAAACCCGCCGACCGCTCCAATGTGGTGGCCGGCAAGGTGCACGACATCGCCTATCTCGGCAACATCTCGACCTATTACGTGCAACTGTCCGGCGGCCAGATCATCAAGGCCCAGACCGCCAACACCCGCCGCATCGCGCGGCGCGATTTCACCTGGGAAGACGACGTGTGGCTTTCGTGGACCGACACCGCCGGTGTCGTGCTGAGGCAATAGGCGATGACCTGCCGCCCCGCCTTTCGGACACGCCGCATCGAGGTTTCGCTCGCACCTCGCGTTAGCGCTATCGCCAATGAAACCATAGTGTTGCCCCCATGTCCCCATGGGGACACTCGATGTGGGGGCCATATCTGATGCGCCGTTTCGCCCTCATTTCCATCCCCTACCTTTGGCTGCTGGCGCTGTTTCTGGTGCCGTTCGTTATTGTTTTCAAGATCAGCCTCAGCGATATTGCTCTTTCGATCCCGCCCTACACACCCCAATTCGACCCAAGCGCGGGGTGGCCTGGGGTCACCGCTTTCCTGTCCGATCTGGACTTGGAGAACTTCGTCTTTCTCACAACGGACGACCTCTATTGGAGAGCCTATCTTTCCAGTTTGCAGATCGCGGTAACGTCTACCGTGTTGACGCTGCTTGTTGGTTATCCGCTCGCGTATGGCATGGCCAATGCGCCTGATCGGTGGCGGCCGACACTGATAATGCTGGTGATCTTACCATTTTGGACCTCGTTCCTGATCCGGGTTTATTCCTGGAAAGGCATTCTGGCCGGCAGCGGATATCTCAATCAGTTCCTGCTCGGTATGGGGGTAATCTCTGATCCGCTAACAATTCTGAACACCAACACAGCTGTCTATATCGGCATTGTCTACACCTACTTGCCTTTCATGGTCTTGCCGATCTACGCCGCGTTGGAACGGCTTGACGGTTCGCTTCTGGAAGCGGCAGAGGACCTGGGCTGTTCGCGCAAATCCGCCTTCTGGCTGGTGACAGTGCCTCTCAGCAAACCCGGGATCATCGCTGGCTCGTTTCTTGTGTTCATCCCCGCCCTCGGCGAGTTCGTAATTCCGGACTTACTTGGCGGTTCAAAAACCTTGATGATCGGCAAGGTTCTGTTCGAGGAGTTCGACAAGAACCGGGACTGGCCAGTGGCTTCGGCTGTAGCTGTGATCCTTCTGTTGATCCTGATCATCCCGATCATTCTGTTCCAGCGTAATGAACAGAAACAGCGCGAGGCCGAACAATGAGGCGCTTCACCTGGTTCAACGCAACGAGCCTCACACTCGGATTCGCATTTCTCTACCTGCCTATCACCTTGTTGGTCATCTACAGTTTCAACGGCGGGCGCAATGTCGCAGTCTGGGGCGGGTTCTCAACCAAGTGGTATGGCGAACTTGTGCAGAACGAGGCGTTTCTCGACGCGGCGTGGGTTACGTTGAAAGTCGCGGCCTTCTCTTCGACTATCGCTACTGTGCTTGGAACAATGGCAGCCTATGTACTGGTGCGCGGCGGGCGGTTTCATGGCCGCACGCTTTTTTCCGGCATGATTTACGCACCACTGGTCATGCCGGAAGTGATCACCGGCTTGTCACTCTTGCTTCTCTTCATTGGCATCGGGTTTGACCGGGGCATCCTGACCATAATCCTGGCACATACAACCTTCTCAATGTGCTATGTGTCAGTCGTTGTGTCGTCCCGGCTGGTCAGCTTTGACCGGTCGTTGGAAGAAGCCGCGCTCGACCTTGGCTGTTCGCCCCTTTCGGCGTTCCGGCTGGTCACCTTACCGATCATTGCACCCGCAGTTATTGCGGGCTGGTTGTTGGCTTTTACCCTGTCACTCGATGATCTGGTGATCGCCAACTTTGCCTCCGGCCCCTCGGCAACCACGCTTCCAATGAAAATTTGGTCGGCCGTCCGCCTCGGCGTCAGCCCCGAGATCAACGCTCTTTCCACGATCCTGATCGGCATCGTCACCGTCGGCGTCATCACCGCCTCGCTGGTCAGCAAACGGGCGGCGGTCAAGCGGCAACGCGACGAACAGGCGGCGGTGGCGAATTGAGCTTTGATGACGAATTCGCGGCCTTCGAGGCCGCCAACGGTGCGCCCGACCGGATCGAGCTGCTGCTTTGCGATATCAACGCGGTGCTGCGCGGCAAGTGGCTGCCTGGCGAGGACGCCGCCAAGCTCGACAAGGGACAGGTGCGGCTGCCGATCTCGACCTATGCACCCAATATCATCGGCGAGGAACTGGTCGAAACCGGGCTGGGCGCCGTGGTCGGCGACCCCGACGGTGTGATCCGCCCCATCCCCGGCACCCTGCGCCCCGTGCCCTGGGCCGAAGGCCAGGTGGCACAGGTGCAGGTCGAGGCAGAGGCCCCGGCGCCTGAATTCGACGGCCTCTCGACCCGCAAGTTGCTGGCCGCGATGCTGCAGGACTATACCGGCCGCGGGCTGACCCCGGTGCTGGCGACCGAGCTAGAGTTCTACATCACCCTGCCCCGCGAACATCCCCACGAGGCGCCGCGCCCGCCGGTCTTCGCCCCCGAGGCGCAGAATTACGAACTAGCGGTGCTGGACCGGACCGAGGCGATCCTGGCCGATATCCAGCGCGCCAGCCGGCAACAGGGGTTGGCCACCGACACGCTGATCGCCGAATACGGCCCCGGCCAGTACGAGATCAATTTCCACCACACCGACGACGTGCTCACCGCTTGCGACACCGGCATCCTGTTCCGCCGGCTGGTGCGCGGGGTGACGCGGCGGCACGGCATGGAAGCCACCTTCATGGCCAAACCCTATGCCGACCACCCGGGCAACGGCATGCATGTGCATGTCAGCCTCAACGATGTGAGCGGCAACATCTTTGCCGCCGAAAAGGGCGTGGCCGAACCGCTGCAACACGCGGTGGCCGGGCTTGTCGATACCATGGCCGAAGCGCAGGCGATCTTTGCGCCGCATCTCAACAGTTTTCGGCGTTTCGGCCCGGGCAGCTTCTCGCCGAACCGGCCCGACTGGGGGTTCGACCACCGCGGCGCCGCGGTGCGTCTGCCGGAAACCAGTGGCCCCGGTGCGCGGCTGGAGCACCGGATCTGCGGTGCCGACGTGAACCCCTATCTTGCCGTGGCGGCAATCCTGGGCGGCATCCTGCACGGGCTCGACACGAAGCCTGGCCTTCCTTTGCCGCTCGACGATCCCGGCGCGACCCGCGCCGATCCGCTGAGCCATGACTGGCGCGACGCGGTCGACCGCTTCACCGGCGCGCAATTCGCCCGCGACCTGCTGGGAGAGCGGCTGCACGGCGTCTATTCCACCATTAAATACGACGAGATCGAAAAACTGACCGCGCCGATCACGCCGGTGGAATACCGCATGTATCTTGGCCGGATCTGACGCGGGCCGCGCTGCGGGCAAAACCTGAGACCCTGTGCAACTGAGCGATTCCATCGCCCGCCGTCTTGCTCTAATGAGAAGCGAACGAACGAAGGGCACGGGGGCAGCCATGCGCATTCTCATCACCAATGACGACGGTATCAACGCTCCGGGGCTGGAGGTGTTGAACCGCATCGCCGAAGATGTCGCCGGGCCGGGCGGAGAGGTCTGGACCGTCGCCCCCGCCTTTGAACAGTCCGGCGTCGGCCACTGCATCAGCTATACGCATCCGTTCATGGTCGCCGAACTGAGCCCGCGCCGCCATGCCGCCGAAGGCTCGCCCGCCGATTGCGTTCTGGCCGGCATCTATGACGTGATGGCAGAGACCCGCCCCGACCTTGTGCTGTCTGGTGTGAACCGCGGCAACAATTCCGCCGAGAACGCGTTTTACTCCGGCACCCTGGGAGCGGCGATTGAGGCCGCGCTGCAGGGCGTGCGGGCGGTGGCGCTCAGCCAGTATTTCGGCCCCGACAATTTCCGCATCGACGACCCTTTCGAGGCCGCCGCCGCCCATGGCGCCAAACTGGTCCGAAACCTGCTGGACAAGGCCGACTGGGGCGCGGGCGCGGCCTATTCGACCTTTTTCAACGTCAACTTCCCGCCGGTTCCCGCCGCAGATGTCAAAGGCGTGCGTGTCAGCGCCCAGGGCCGCCGCCCCGACACGGTGTTCAGCGCCGAGCCGCACCCCTCGCCCACGGGCCGCAAGTTTCTGTGGCTGAAAGGCGGACCCCAGCACGCTCCGACCGCCGCGGGCACCGATGCCCACGCCAATCTTGAAGGCTACATATCGGTCACCCCGATGCGCTGCGACCTGACGGCGCATGATGCGCTGGCCTGCCTAAAGGCAGCGGTGGAGTAAGCCGATGATGGATGCAGAGCGCAAGATGCAGTTCCTGTTTGCGCTGCGCTCCATGGGCGTGACCGATACCCGCACACTTACCGCGATGGAGACCATCGACCGCGGCGCGTTCATGCGCGGCATCTTTACCGGCCGCGCCTACGAGGACATGCCGCTGCCCATCGCCTGCGGCCAGACCATCAGCCAGCCCTCTATCGTCGGACTGATGACCCAGGCGCTGAGTATTCGCCCGCGCGACAAGGTGCTCGAGGTCGGCACCGGGTCGGGCTATCAGGCGGCGATCCTCAGCCAGCTGGCGCGCCGGATCTATACCGTCGACCGCCACCGCCGCCTGGTGCGCGAGGCGCGCGTAATCTTCGAGCGGCTGGATCTGACCAATATCACCGCGATTACCGGCGACGGCAGCTTTGGCCTGCCCGACCAGGCGCCCTTTGATCGCATCCTCGTGACCGCCGCTGCAGAGGACCCGCCAGGTCCGCTCTTGGCGCAGCTTCGTCAAGGCGGTATCATGGTGGTGCCGGTGGGGCAGTCGGACGCCGTGCAGACCCTGATAAAGGTGACGCGCGGCGAGGATGGCTTTGACTATGAAGAGCTTCGCCCGGTGCGTTTCGTGCCCCTGATAGAGGGGCTCGGGCAGGATTGAGAAGACGTGTAGGTAGAAGAAAAAGAGCCCCGGGACATACCGGGACCGAATACGAGGACGAGCGATGGCAGAAATCCGCCGAACCCTGACCCATGGCCTGACGCTGGGTGTCAGCCTTCTGGCGCTAACCGCGTGCAGCGAGGGCATCGACCTGGACTTTCGCAGTTCGGGCAATGGATTTGATACAAGCGACGCGGCACGGCAACCGATCGGAACCCGTCCCGATCCCGATGACCGGGGCATCATCACCTATCCCAGCTTCCAGGTCGCCATTGCCAAGCGCGGCGATACGGTGGCCGATGTCGCCGCCCGGGCCGGGCTCGATGCCGATCAGCTGGCGCGCTATAACGGCATCGAGAAGCACGCCGTTTTGCGCGATGGCGAGGTCGTGGCCCTGCCCGGCCGGCTGGACGGCTCTGCGCCGGGCACCGGCACCGGCGAAATCGACATCACCTCGCTGGCCGGCAACGCCCTTGACCGCGCCGACACCGAGCGCGTGCCTAGCGGCAGTAACGGCCGCCCGGCGCCGGTGCAGACCGGGGTCGAACCGATCAGGCACAAGGTGTCGCGCGGCGAGACCGCCTATTCGATCTCGCGGCTCTACCGGGTCTCGGTGCGCTCGCTGGCCGACTGGAACGGGCTAGGCCCGGACCTGACCGTGCGCGAGGGGCAGTACTTGCTGATCCCCGTCGCAGGCCAGCCGTCAGGCAGTCGCGAACCCGCGGTGACGCTGCCCGGCGAGGGAAGCCCGACCCCCGAACCTCCCAGCGCCCGGACCGCACTGCCGGAAGAAGAGCCCGTGGCCACGACACCGCTACCGCCCTCGCCGAACCTCGGCCAGGAGCGCACCGAAGCCTCGGGAACGCCGCGCTTTGCCATGCCCTATGACGGTGCCATCATCCGCGGCTATGAACGCGACGCGTCCGACGGCATCGACATCGCCGCCAGCGCGGGCCAACCTGTCAGGGCCGCCGGCGACGGGACCATCGGCGCCATCCTGAAGACCACCGAGGGTATCCAGATCCTGGTCATTCGCCACGCCAACAATCTGCTGACGGTCTATGGCAATATCGACGGTATCACCGTTGCGAAAGGCGACAAGGTCAGCCGCGGCCAGACCGTGGCCAAGGTGCAGCCCGGCTCGCCCAGCTTTGTGCATTTCGAGGTCCGCAACGGCCCCGAAAGCGTCGATCCGATGCCCTACCTGAACTGAAACCCGCCGGCTCAACCGGGCCGCTGATCCCTCGACAAAGAACCGCCAGCCCCGCCAGGCCCGCCGCACCATCGTGGCCGGGGCGTGGTCGGTGGTGACAAGACCCAACTCCCACATCAGCCCGGGTAGTCCCGCCACTGTTTCCAATCCGGCGACGGCCACCACATGACGACTGCCGCGCAGCGGCCACATTTCGCGTGTCACTGTTTCTGCGCCGGAAACGGAACCCCGCCATCACCCCGAACAATTTCGCCAACCTTGGCCGAATTGCGGCCAATCCGGTAAATTGTCGGCAATTCCCGCAAAATTCTTCTAAAAAAGGTCTAAAACTCACCACTGGCTCGACCGTTTCCACCTGCAAAACAATCAATGGAAACAGTGAGGGCAAACTGATGGTGTACCTGCAAATCCCAAGAAAAATGGCCCCGGCGCGCGCTCCGATGGCTTCGGGACACATGCGCATGACGGTTTGGCTCGATGTCGTGTGGCGCACGACCCTGACGGTCGAGGTGCGCAATGCCCACCCATGACCTGAGATTCTACGACGCCGACCCGTTCCTTATCTTCAGCCAAACGATCGGCGGCACCGCCACCTGGACCGGCCCGTCCGATGCGGTGGGCAAGGCCACCGTCACCGACAACGAAGCCGGGGTCGAAGGCCTGACGCTGGACGACGACGGCGCCGGCGGCGAGACAGCGACCGCCGATGTCGACCTGAACGGCGTCACCTCGACCGGCTCTTCCGTCGATGCCGAAGAAGTCTGGACCCTGCGCGACACCGTCACCGGCGACGTGTTCGAGGTCGTCAACTTTCAGGTCGATACCGGCGCCGCGGCGGGCTATTACACCGTCTCCGAGATCCCACTAGTTGCGGGTCGCAGCTATGAAACGATTGCCTTCAACGGGGACGCCGACGCCGCCAGCGGCGACATCGCCCTGACGTTCGACGATTTCGTTGCCCCCGACCACATCGTCACCGGTACCCGTGGCAACGACAACATCGACGGCGCCTATGCGGGCGACCCGCAGAACGATCAGGTCGATGACGGCTTTGCCGGCGGAACCGACGGCAACGACAACACTATCGAGGCACGAGGCGGTGACGACACGGTCGATGCCGGGCTCGGCGACGACACGGTCGATGGCGGCGCTGGCCACGACTCGATCCTGGGGGGCCAGGGCGACGACTCGCTGTTCGGCGGCCGCGGGCGCGGGCGCGACACGATTGAGGGAGGTAGCGGGTCCGACACCATCGCCGGCGGCGGCGGCGGCGACAACCTGGACGGTGGCGAGGGTGACGACAGCATCGACGGCGATGCTGGCCATGATGCCATTTTCGGCGGTCTCGGCAACGACACGATCGACGGCGGCAACGGCGACGACACCATCGAGGGAGACGGCGGCAGTTCGGGCACCACCGAATTCCTCGACTGGGGGGCCGTCGGACCGGACGGCACAAGTATCGCCGCCGGCTTCACCCAGACCACCGGCGAGATGGAGGTTTCCGTCTCCTTCACCGACGACGGCAACAACAACCCGACCTTTCTGGTCGAATCCACCGACACGCAGTATGTCGAGGCCGGCGAGGATTTCGACCCGAATTCCGCGCTTTACCTTTACGGCGACGGCGATGGCGCCACCTCGACCACGACAATCGACTTTGCCGCCGGCGCCGGTAGCTCTGCATCGGACGAGGTCGAGAATGTTTCGTTCCGTATCAATGACGTTGATACGTTCGCCGGCAACCATCAGGACGTCTTGCACGTCTATGCGTATGACGAGGCCGGCAACCCCGTTGCGGTGACGCTGACCGCCGAGGGCGACGACAGCACCAGTGGCAACACCATCACCGCGGGCGCGGCACTTGACAATCCCCAGGACGCCAACGGCTCTGTCCTGGTCGAGATCGCCGGGCCAGTTGCGCAGATCGTGATCGTCTACGAGAACGCCGACAGCGGCACCCAGGCAGTAAGTGTCACCGAGGTCTATTTCGAAACCATCTCCGCCCCGGTCGGCACCAACGATGTGATTGACGGCGGCATTGGCGACGACGTGATCGACGGCGGCACTGGCGAGGACACAATCACTGGCGGCACCGGCGCCGACACCATGACCGGCGGCGACGGCGACGACGTTTTCGTGTTGGCCGACGGCTCGGGCTCCGACGTTGTCACCGATTTCGACACTGGCGACGATGACGGCAACGGGTCCTATAACGACCAGATCGACGTCTCGTCGCTGACCGATGCCGGCGGCAACCCGGTTGATGTCGGGGATGTGGTGGTCACTGATGACGGGTCCGGCAACGCGCTGCTGTCATTCCCCAACGGAGAAACACTGCTGCTGCTGGGCGTGGCGCCCGCCGAGGTCACCGGCGCGCAGTTGCTGAAAGCTGCAGGCATCCCCTGTTTCACCGAAGGCACCTTGATCCGCACCGAACGCGGCGACGTGCCGGTCGAAGAACTAAAAGCCGGCGACCGCATCATGACCCGCGACAGCGGCGCCCAGCCGATCACCTGGATCGGCTCGCGGCGACTGGGCAAGGTCGATCTGGCGGTCAATCCCGATCTGAAACCGGTCATCATCCCAGAGGGTGTCTGCGGCAACTACGCCCCGCTCTGCGTCTCGCCGCTGCACGGGGTGATGCTGGACACACAGCAATGGAGCGGCGAAGAGGTTCTGGTGCGCGCCAAGCACCTGGCAGAGGCCGCCGGACCCGTCCGCATTGCAAACGGCAAGAAACGCGTCACCTACATTCACCTGATGTTCGAGAGCCACCAGATCCTGTTTGCCAACGGCGCCCCGACCGAAAGCTTCTACCCCGGCCCCTGCGCGCTGCAGATGTTCCCCGAGCCCGTGGTTGAAGAACTGCAGAACCTGCTGCCCGGCCTTGGCGAGAAACCGGTGGAAGAGGTCTATGGCCCGCCGGCCCGGCGTTTCTTGAAACGTCGCGAGGCGCTGAACGACATCGACCTGCGCCGGTCAAAACACGCGGTGCAGAAATCAGCCGACCTGCGGCTGGTCGCCTGATCGGGGGCGCAACGATCTGCCCCCGCGCCACACCCGGCGGCGCGGGCACCAAAAGGACGTTGTTCAAAACCCAAGGCAGGGGCGGATGTGATGGCGGGTGCTATCCCTTGTCGCCATCATCCGAGGGTTTTTCGTCGCGCGGCTGCCGCCTAACGGGCTTGGTGCCCTCATCGCCGTCGTCGACCTCTTCCCCCGGCTTAGTTTCTTCGCTGCCCTTTTCCTCACCCTGTTCAAACGAGACGATCTTCCCGCGGCTGACCAGAACGCGGCCCGAAAGGCTGAAGGTGCCGTTCTTGAACTCGGTCTTTTCCTCGCGGCCATTGTTGAAGGTCTCGGGGGTCCTGATCTTTTCGCTGGTGCCACCGGTGATCAGGTAATCATAGTACCCATTCTTGAGATCGCCGTACTTTTTTAACGACATGCTTGGCACCTTGCTGCCAAACTCCTCCATCGCCGAGTAGTCGCCCGGACCCTCGACCATCATGATCACACCATGTGCATCGTTGGGCCATTTCTCCGCTTCGAAGGCCAGCGTCGTATCATACACCACTTCGTGCAGGATCACGTTGCCATCCCGGACCTCCAGCGCGTGCCCGGCGCTGGAAGTCAGCACGAATGCGGTGATGACAGCGGAAAGAGGTTTCAGCATGTCTGTCTCCAATCGCAACAAGCTCCCGGTCAAAATCCAACCGGGAAGATGAGGCGAGCTTACTGCGAAGCGCCACGCAACGCAACCGAGGTGGCGGTCAGCGGCCCAGACTGCTTAAAGCCGCACCCCGCGCCGCCCCGCCAGATCGGTAAAATACTGCCAGGCCACCCGTCCCGAACGGGCGCCCCGCGTGGCTTGCCATTCGATCGCCTCGGCCCAAAGCGTTTCCTCGTCGATCCCGACGCCATAGGCAGCGCAATAGCCGCGGATCATGTCGAGATATTCGTCCTGGCTGCAGGGATGGAACCCCAGCCACAGCCCGAACCGGTCAGAAAGTGACACTTTTTCTTCGGTCGCCTCGCTGGGATTGATGGCGCTGCCGCGCTCGTTCTCGATCATGTCCCGCGGCATCAGGTGGCGCCGGTTCGAGGTGGCGTAAAACACCACGTTTTCGGGCCGCCCCTCTATGCCACCATCCAGCACCGCCTTGAGAGATTTGTAGTGCTGGTCGTCATGGCTGAAACTCAGATCGTCGCAAAACAGCACGAACCGCGCCTTGCTGGCGCGCAGGATGTTCAGCAGCCTGCCGATGCTGGGCAGATCCTCGCGCTGCACTTCGACGATTTTCAGATCCAGCCCCTGCGCCTGCACCTCGGCATGCACCGCCTTCACCAGGCTCGATTTGCCCATGCCCCTCGCTCCCCAGAGCAGCGCGTTGTTGGCGGGCAGCCCGCGGGCAAACTGCACGGTATTGGCCAGCAACGTATCGCGCGACCGGTCGATGCCGATCAGCAGCGGCAGTTCGACCCGGTTAACCTTTGTCACGGGTTCCAGCCGGTCGGGGTCAATATGCCAGACAAAGGCTTGCGCCGCAGTGAAACCCGGCGCCGCTCCCGGTGCCGGCGCCATCCGCTCCAGCGCCGCCGCGATGCGGTTCAGCGCGTCATCGCTCAAGACTTGGCCTCTTCGCCCTCGCCATCATCCTCGCCGTCATCCTCGTCCTCGTCCCAATCCACCTCGTCGGGATCGAACCAGGTGCCATCGGCCCGCATCCGGGCTTCACGGTTTTTCTCGATGCGTTTGACTATCTGGATCGACACCTCGTATAGCCCGTAGACCACGACAAAGAGGATCACCTGGGTGAAGACGTCAGGCGGCGTCACGATACCGGCAACCACAAGAATCGCCACCACCGCATATTTTCGCACAGCGATCAGTCCCGCCGCGCTGACCAGCCCGGCCTTGCCCAGCAGCGACAGCAGAACCGGCAACTGAAAGCACAAACCAAAGGCAAGGATGAAGGTGATGGTCAGCGACAGGTACTCGCCCGCCGAGCCCTGAAAGTCGATATCCACCTCGCCGCCCTGCCCGGCCTGCTGGAAGTTCAGGAAAAAGTCGTAAGCCAGCGGCATCACGACATAAAAGGCAAAGGCCGCGCCGGCAAAGAACATGAAGGGCGAGGCCAGCATGAACGGCAGGAAGGCCGATTTCTCCGATTTGTACAGCCCCGGCGCCACAAAGCGCCACAGCTGATAGCTGATGAACGGGAAGGCCAGCCCGAAACCTCCCATCAGCGAGATGCGAATAGCGATGAAAAAGCCTTCCTGCAGCTTGATCAGGATCAGTTCGCAATTCTGACCGCGTTCCACCAGTTCGGCACAGATCGGTTGGGTCAGATAGTTGTAGATCGGATTCCAGACGTAAAAGCAGGCGAAAACGCAGATCACAAAAGCGATGGCCGCCCGGATCAGCCGCGTGCGCAGCTCTGCCAGATGCTCGATCAGCGGGGCGCTGCTGTCGTCGATTTGGTCGGTATCGGCCTGGCTCATCGCTTATGCCTTGTCCGTGTCGCCTGATGCGGCGGGTTTCGCGCGCTTGGCCGCCGGTTTGGCCTTGGCGGCAGGCTTGGTCTTAGCTGCAGGCTTGGTCTTGACCGCAGGCTTGGTCCTGGCCGCAGGCTCAGTCTTGACCGCAGGCTTGGTCCTGGCCGCAGGCTTGGTCTTGGGCGCTGGCTTCGTCTTGGCCACCGTCCCCGCTGCAGGTTTCGGCTTGGCTGTTCGCTTTGCGGCAGGCTTGGCCTTGGCTGCGGTCCCCGCAGATGCCTTGGACTTGACCGAAGGCTTGGTAGTTTTCACCGGTTTCGCCAACGCATCCCCCGCCTCTGCGGTTTCACCGGCGGCTTTCTCGGCCTTCTCGCGGTCCAGTCTTGCCTGTGCCGCTTGGGCGGTCTTCTTGCGTATCTTGTCCGCCGCCTCGGCGCGTTCCTTCGACAGCTTGGCCGTCTCGGGGCCCATCTCGGACTTCTTCCTGGGCTTCGACGATATCCCCGGGTCCCACTTGTCGAAACTGTCGGCGGCTTCCTTCAGCTTGTCGATGCCAAGCGCCTTGGGTGAGGTCAGCCCCTTGAGATCCTTCGAGATATCCGCCGCCCCGGTGGCATTCGCCGCCTCGTTCATGGCTCCCTGGAACTCGCGCGCCATACGCTTGACCTTGGCCGTCATCTTGCCAAGCGACTGGAACATCACCGGCAGATCCTTGGGACCGACGACGATCAGGGCGACAACGCCCACCATGAGTAACTCCATCCAGCCCATGTCAGGCGACGCTCCGGAAGATTACGACTTGTCTTTTTCTTTCTCTTCCTCGGGCGTCACGTCGCGCGCGGCGGCGGCTTCGGCCTCTTCCAGCTCCTTGGTGCCTTCCTGGACACCTTTCTTGAAGCTGGTGATACCCTTGCCCACCTCGCCCATCAGCGACGAGATCTTGCCGCGCCCGAAAAGCACCAGAACGACGACAGCGATCAAAAGCCAGCCGACCGGCGGTACGTTGGTCAGAAAAAGCGGTGTGTGCATCTTGGTCTCCGTCGGGCCAGCGCGAGCCCTTTGCCAGTAGAACGTGTTCTGCCGGGTTACCTATGCCTCTTCACCGCCCCCGAAAAGTGCAAACCCGACGGAATCAGCCGATTTCGCCGGGATACGGGTGGAATATTTGTCACTATTCTGTCAGTTGTCGGAAAAATGGCAGAAAGCGCCCCATGAAACGCTCCAACCGCCTGATCGAGTTGATGCAGATTCTGCGCGATGGCCGCTTCCACCGGGCCGAGGATGTCGCCAGCCAGCTGGAGGTCTCATTGCGCACCATCTACCGCGACATGGACACGCTCGCCGCCTCGGGCATCCCCATCGAGGGGCTGCGCGGGCTGGGCTACCAGATCACCGCGCCGGTCACCCTGCCGCCGCTGAACCTGTCGATGACCGAGCTGGAGGCGCTGCATCTGGGGCTTTCGGTGGTTGGCGAGGCCGAGGACGAGGAACTGCGCGAGGCCGCCCGCAGCCTGTCGGCCAAGATCGACGCCGTGCTGCCCGAGGATCGCAGCTCGGCGCCGCGCGGCTGGGGCTTTGCCACCTACCCCTTCGCCGACGCCGCCGCCGGGTTCGACCACATGCCGGCGATCCGGGCCGCGATCCGGGCCCGGCAAAAACTGAACGTCGACTATCTCTCGGCCCAGGGCGAAGAGACATGGCGCACCATCCGCCCCCTGGCGCTGGACTATTGGGGCCGGGTCTGGACGGCGACCTGCTGGTGCGAACTCTCCGGCGATTTCATCGAACTACGCGTCGACCGGATCCGGACCCTGACCGTATTGCCCGCACTTTTCGTAGAGGAAGAGGGCAAGACGCTGGCCGATTTCCGCGCCCGATGAACCCCGTCCGAGCAGGTTCTGTTTGGTCGCAAACACGAAACAGCGGTCGCGGTGGATCGTCAGCCACTACACCTCGCCCGGCTTTGGCAGCAACTCCGACGGCATCGTCGCCGTCAACGCCGGCCCGGGCACGTTTCTCACGCCTGCCGCCTTCAGGCCAGGGACCGCGTTGTCGGCAACACTCAGATGGCAATCCCGCCCGCACCCCGCATCCCGACCGACGCGGATCCACGCACCACCTCGACGCGGCCGAAACGCCCAAAGGGGGAGCCTTCGGGTGCGCCGCACAGGCCCACCCGCAGCCGGAGGCGAGGACGGGCAAATAGTGCGGCGCCGCAGGCGCTTCATTTTGACTACAGCGTCGTGTTCACGCCGCCGCCATCCAGCAGCAGGTTCTGCCCGACGATGAATCCGGCATGCTGCGAGCACAGGAATGCACAAGCCGAACCGAACTCCGCCGCCGTACCATAGCGCCGCGCCGGGATCGCCGCCTCGCGCCGGGCGCGGGCATCATCTATCGAGATACCCTCGGCCTTGGCCACACCGCCATCCAGCGCGTCGGCGCGATCGGTGGCGTGAATGCCCGGCAGCAGGTTGTTGATCGTGACCCCGGCATGCGCCACCTGGCGCGAGGTGCCAGCGACATAGCCCGTCAGCCCGGCGCGGGCCGAGTTCGAAAGCCCCAGCACCGCAATCGGCGCCTTGACCGATTGCGAGGTGATGTTGACCACCCGGCCCCATCCGCGCTGCATCATGCCCGGCACCAGCGCCTTGATCAGCGAGATCGGCGTCAGCATGTTGGCGTCCAGCGCCTTGATGAAATCGTCGCGCTCCCAGTCCGTCCAAATGCCCGGAGGTGGCCCGCCGGCGTTGTTGACCAGTATTTCCACCTCGCCTGCGGCCTCCAGGACCCTGGCGCGGCCAGCCTCAGAGGTGATATCGGCAGCCACCGCGGTCACCTCGACCCCGAACTCCTCGCGGATCGCCGCCGCCGCCGCCTCCAGCGGCTCGGCGCCGCGGGCGTTCATCACCAGATTGGCGCCGGCTTCGGCCAGCGCCCGCGCGCAACCCAGCCCCAACCCCTTCGACGACGCGCAGACCAGCGCGCCCTTGCCCCTGATACCCAGATCCATCCTGCCACTCCCTCTGCAAAGCCGTTTCGAAGCAAGGCCTAACATCCACCCCGGTCCGCAGGAACCCCCCGAATCCAGGGCCGGCCCCTACCCTCAGTGTATTCCGTTGCGCGACAATGCCGCCCGCTGCCCCGCACTGTTCCCGCAGGCGAAACAGAAACTGGCATCAATCCGCGATTTCTGGTCAAATCGTTGACCGGTAGCGGGGTCCTGTATACAGTCCTTGGGACGATGGCGGTGGGGTACGCCAAAGGCGATCCGAGGGTGGATCACTGGCCGCGTAGCCGCGCACCAAATGTAGCAGGCTGCTGAGCAATGAGTATTTTGGGTTTCAAAGACAGAACGGGCGCCAAAGGGCTGCGGGTGATCCGCGCCGCCGATTTTAGCGTTTCCAACGGCGCCAATCTGGGCGATCCGGTCGCCGACGCCACAGAGATGATGCTGGACGACATCTATCAGTTGACCCCCGGCACCCGACTCTGGCGGTTGGCCCTTGATCCCGTCGAGGGGCTGTCGCATCTGAGTATCGCCAAGGGATCGCAACTGGGCACGATCGGGGCGGAGGTGCATCTGGATTGCTGCGTCACCCTGATGGCACCGTCCGGCGCCATCGTCGAGGCGCTGGTTCTAGTCGAGATCGAACCAGCAAATTCCCTGATTTCAGCCACTTACCTTCTACCGCTCGCCGATTTGCGACCCAAGACCGACTATGCGCTGGTCAATGTCGACACAGAAACCGCGCGCGCAAGATTTGCCGGTCTGGCCTGTGTCAGCTTCACCCGGGGGACGCGGATCACCATGGCTACGGGCGAGCAGCGGCGGATTGAGGATATCGCGGTCGGCGATCGGGTGCTGACCCGCGACAACGGCATTCAGCTGGTGCGCTGGGTCGGCCAGCAGACAACCCGCGCCACCGGCGCCTTCGCCCCGATCGTGATCGCCAAGGGTGCGCTGAACAACGCCAACGAGCTGCGGCTCAGCCCGAATCAGCGCCTGTTCGTCTACCAGCGTGAGGATCGGCTGCACGCCGGCCAGGCCGAGGTGATGGCAAGGGCCGAACTGCTGGTCAACGGCGACACGGTGACCCGTGGCCAGGGCGGATTTGTCGAGTATTATCAGATACTTTTCGACGCGCATGAGTTCATCTTCGCGGAAGGCATCGCCACCGAGAGCCTGACCGTCGACAACACCACCAGCCCCGCGCTGCCGCAGGACGTGCGCAAGAAACTGGGGCTGGGCCGTGCCGCGGTCAACCGCCCCTCACCGGTCGACCTGACCGAGGGCATGCTCGATTCGGCCATCGCCGCCGACGTGCTGCGCCGGGCCTCGTCGCTATAGCAGACCAGCCCCCCGAATCGGGGTTAACGCACTGATTTTCGGCCGAAACCCGGTGTCGGACTTCTGTCGGGCTAGCGTCGGACTTTGGTCGGACCCCTCAGAGCCGGGATTGCCGGGGTTAACATAGCGCCCGCCGGAGTAACGAAAATTTTACCCGGTCCGCGACAGCCCCGCGCCATTGATCCCCAACCGCGCCCTGATCGCATCCGGCAGCAACCGCCGGGCAGAGATGCGCGGGCGGTCCATTTCGGGGATGGTGCGCTCGGCGCCGTACAGGTCGAGATACTCGGCGTAATTGTCGAAGGTCCGGCGACCCGGCAGGTCGAGATAGGTCTCGGACGGCGCTCCGTTGGCAAGGATCACGTCATGCGCCTGGGTTTCCACGTGGTAGACGGTGAAACGCTCGGGCAGCTCGGCCAGCGGCACCCAGTCGATGCTGGTGCCGTTGATCAGCGCGCTGGCGTTGATCACCAGCCCGTCGACGATCATGCCATGATCTGCGGTGACCGTCAGGTCGCTGTGCGGCAGGCCGCCGCCCAATGCGCCAGCGCGGATGCGGACGGGTTGGGCGCGCCGACCCCAGAACCGCAGTTGCATCATCTGCCTGCCTATCCATTTCACCGGCACGGTGCGGCCATCGAAGGTGCGCACGAGATCACCGATCTGCAGTGCCTCGACCGGTGTTTCGCCATCAGCGGCTGCGATCATCGTGCCTGCGGCGAAACAGTTCGCGGCACCAAGGGTTGCGGAATCGGTTTGCCATGTATCGCTGCCGTCGGTCACCCGCTCGACGGATGCCGGGCCACTGGCAGAAAACGACCCATAGGATTCCGTCGCACCAGCCTGCGAGGCCGAGGAATGCGCCGCCTCGATGGCACTGATCATCGTGGTTGTCGATGCAAGGGCAGCATCCCCGGTAAGCAGAACGTATTCGTTCGCAGCCGGATTATAGAGAGCATAGGTCGATTGAGTATTCGCACTAAAAGACAGATCCGATTCCTGACCGTCACCGACATTCGTCAGATCGACGAAACTTGGGCCAGTTTCGACGATTGTGTAATGTCCGCCGGACGCCACGGTAGAGGAACCGAGCGTTGCGATGAGCGTGGCCGAAGCGGCATTGTTTTGCGTATACCAAAGCTCCCAACCGGTTAAATCGACTGAACTGGCGCCGTTGTTGTAGAGTTCAACAGCATTGTCTAAGGCGTTGGTCGATCCATCGTTGTTTGCGTCGATTGCCCCGGTTCCAAGAGGCGCAAACTGGAGCTCGTTGATGATCATTCCACCGGTCGATGCAGGCATGGGTGTTACCCTTTCCGTACCAAGAGATTATCGCGACTGACGCTCGGCCCGTCCCGTGTGCAGTATTCAAAAAACTATACCAACCGGCATTCCCCGTTTGGTTCGTAACCCATGAGGGTAAGGGCAACGGGTTGCGACTACAACAGTAAACACGCTGTCAATTCCGGCGTAACAAGGGCCAGATTCCCGGTGCAGAATTGGGCAGTCTGGTTGGAATTTGCCAGCGCCTTGGCGCGTGTGCCCGATGCCCGTCCGGTAGGTCTGGGGCAGAATGGCTCCATTAGCGCCGGACGCGAAACGGTGAGAAGGTTGAGATTACCCCGAAATATCAGTGCAATAGCCGAACCATGCCGCCCCGGTTGGACACTTGTTGGGAAAGGACGAAATTCCATCCGCTCTTCGAACTGATCTCTCAACGCTATGAACGATCGTCCACCACGGGCTGGCAGAGACTGCGCATCCCGTGCAGCCCGGCGATTGCCCTTGGCCCTGCCCTCGCCTATATGCGCCCACATGCTTGACCACGCCCCGAATACCCCCGACCTGCCCGCCGAGATTGCCCGGCGGCGGACCTTTGCCATCATCAGCCACCCGGATGCGGGCAAGACCACGCTGACGGAAAAGTTCCTGCTTTATGGCGGGGCGATCCAGATGGCGGGACAGGTGCGCGCCAAGGGCGAGGCGCGGCGCACCCGGTCGGACTTCATGCAGATGGAAAAGGACCGGGGGATATCGGTTTCGGCATCCGCCATGTCGTTCGATTTCGGCGAGTTCCGCTTCAATCTGGTGGACACGCCGGGACACTCGGATTTCTCCGAGGATACCTATCGCACGCTGACGGCGGTGGACGCGGCGATCATGGTGATCGACGGCGCCAAGGGGGTGGAGAGCCAGACCCGCAAGCTCTTTGAGGTCTGCCGGTTGCGCGATCTGCCGATCCTGACCTTCTGCAACAAGATGGACCGCGAAAGCCGCGATGTGTTCGAGATTATCGACGAGATCCAGGAGAACCTGGCCATCGACGTGACCCCGGCCAGCTGGCCCATCGGGGTGGGCCGCGATTTCATCGGCTGCTACGACGTGCTGAACGACCGGCTGGAACTGATGGACCGGGCCGACCGCAACAAGGTAGCGACAAGCATTGCCATCGAGGGGCTGGACGATCCGAAGCTGGCCGAACACGTGCCCGCCCATCTGCTGGACAAACTGGCCGAAGACCTGGAGATGGCGCGCGAGCTGTTGCCGCCTTTCGATGCGCAGTCGTTTCTGGAGGGGCATCTGACGCCGATCTGGTTCGGCTCTGCTATCAACTCTTTCGGGGTGCGCGAACTGATGGACGGCATCGCCCGATACGGGCCGGTACCGCAACCGCAGGCGGCCCAGCCGCGCCAGGTGGCCCCCGAGGAGAACACGGTCGCCGGTTTCGTCTTCAAGGTGCAGGCCAACATGGACCCCAAACACCGCGACCGGGTGGCGTTCGTGCGCATGGCATCGGGGCATTTCCGGCGCGGCATGAAGCTGACCCATGTGCGGACGAAAAAGCCGATGGCAATCTCAAATCCGGTGCTGTTTCTGGCATCCGACCGCGAACTGGCCGAAGAGGCCTGGGCCGGCGATATCATCGGTATTCCGAACCACGGACAGTTGCGCATCGGCGACACGCTGACCGAGGGCGAGGCGATCCGGGTCACCGGCATTCCAAGTTTCGCGCCGGAACTTCTGCAATCCGTGCGCGCCATGGACCCGTTGAAGGCCAAGCATCTGGACAAGGCGCTGATGCAGTTTGCCGAGGAAGGTGCCGCCAAGGTGTTCAAGCCGATGATCGGCAGCGGCTTCATCGTCGGTGTGGTCGGGGCTTTGCAATTCGAGGTGCTGGCCAGCCGGATCAAGCTGGAATACGGGCTGCCGGTGCGATTCGAGGCGTCACAGTTCACCTCTGCGCGCTGGGTCGCGGGGCCAAAGGCCGATCTCGACCGGTTCACCCAGGCCAACAAGCAGCATATCTCGACCGACCATGACGGCGACATCGTCTATCTGACGCGGCTGCAGTGGGATATCGACCGGATCGAGCGGGACTATCCGCAGTTGCGCCTGACGGCGACCAAGGAAATGATGGTCTGACGTCGCGGGCGGCATCGCGCCCCCCGTCAGCCAGGGTCAGAACCCCGCAAACAGCTGATGCCGCGACGCTTTTTGGGCGCGCGGCATCAACGGTGAGTTTGCCGAGTTCAGCTGTCGGCCATGTCGCCGGACTGCGGAATCTCGCGGGTGTCCAGATCCGACTTGCGACCAGGACGGCGGACCCAGAAAATGAAGACCAGGTACACCATGCCCAGTACGGCCATGGTGGCGGCACCGGGGATGAAATAGGGGGCTATGTCCATACTGCGTTTCCTCTTTCGTTGCACCGTTCACACTGCTTCAAGGTTGTGGCAAAAAGTGGGACTCTTGATGGCTTTTTTTGAGCAATGTCTTTTTTGTTGCTTTCCGGGGTCGTTTGAACCACGCCGGGTTGCGGCAGCCATTGCGGACCTGCACCGCAACCGGCATGTTTGCGGCTGATCCGGGCTGCAACTGCTCAGCCAGCCTGCTCGGCGGCCGGCGCCGTCAGGTCGCCGCGACGTTCGGGGCGGCGTACCCAGTAAATCAATAGCAGGAACACAATGGCCAGCGTGGCCGCCGTTGCCGGCCCAGGGCCGAAATTTCCGAAATTCTCCATGTCACGTCTCCTTTGTTGTTTACCAACTTGAACCGGCTTTTTGGGCCGCAGATATGGCAACAAAGAGGGTATTTCTCGGCCTGGCTTGGCTTTTGTACTGGCGAACTGGCGCGAATTTACAATCAATCGCGGCGAACCCGGCGGATTGTCCCGAAAAACGCAACAAAACTCCGGCGGCGACCATTTGCCCCTTGCCCGCGCGGTCGGCAAACTTGACCCTGTTGTGTATATGGCTTAGGTCACGGACCGTCGAGTGACAGGCAATACGGCCTGTCTGGCCGCGTCGGGAATGCGGCCGAACCCAAGCCGCCCATCCGAAAGGCACGCATGACATCTTTTACCGACTTGGGGCTCGCCCCCAAAGTTCTTCGCGCCGTATCCGACGCCGGATACACCACACCGACACCGATCCAGGTCGGCGCTATTCCCCCTGCGCTTGAGGGCCGCGACGTTCTGGGCATTGCCCAGACCGGCACCGGCAAGACTGCCGGCTTCGTGCTGCCGATGATCACCATGCTGGCCCGCGGTCGGGCCCGGGCCCGGATGCCGCGTTCGCTGGTATTGTGCCCGACGCGGGAACTGGCCGCCCAGGTGGCCGAAAATTTCGACACCTATTCGCAGCATGTCAAACTGACCAAGGCGCTGCTGATCGGCGGCGTCAGCTTCAAGGACCAGGACATCCTGATCGACAAGGGCGTCGACGTGCTGATCGCCACGCCGGGCCGCCTGCTTGACCATTTCGAGCGCGGCAAGCTGCTGCTAACGGGCGTGCAGATCATGGTGGTGGATGAGGCCGACCGGATGCTTGACATGGGGTTCATCCCGGATATCGAGCGGATCTTCTCACTGACCCCGTTCACCCGGCAGACACTGTTCTTTTCGGCCACCATGGCGCCGGAGATCGAGCGTATCACCAACCTTTTCCTGTCGAACCCCGCCAAGATCGAAGTGGCGCGCCAGGCCACTGCGTCAGAAACTATCGAACAGGCCGTGGTGATGTTCCGCGCCAGCCGCCGCGAGCGGGGCGCCACGGAAAAGCGCGCCATGCTGCGCGCGGTGATTGATGGCGAAGGCGAGGCCTGCACCAACGCGATCGTGTTCTGCAACCGCAAGACGGATGTGGATATCGTCGCCAAGTCACTGAAAAAACATGGATTTGATGCAGAGCCGATCCATGGCGACCTGGAACAGTCGCAACGCACCCGCACATTGGACGCGTTCCGCGCCGGAGCAATCAAGTATCTGATCGCCTCGGACGTGGCCGCTCGTGGGCTGGACATTCCCAACGTCAGCCACATCTTCAATTTCGACGTGCCCGGCCATGCCGAGGATTACGTGCACCGCATCGGTCGCACCGGCCGTGCGGGCCGCGAGGGCAAGGCGGTGATGATCTGCGAAAAGCGCGACGAGAAGGCGCTCGACGCGGTGGAAAAGCTGATCGCCAAAACCATCCCGCGCGTCGATACCCCCGCATCCGCATCCGTCACCCCGGCGCCGAAAAGCCCTGCCCCCGAGGCACCCGCCGAGGCAGAGCCGCCGCGCAAACCCGCGAATACACGCGGACGCCGTGGCAGCGAGGACAGCGGGGACAGCGGGCGCAAGGAACGTCGTGGCGGCAAGTCCAATGAGAAGGTGGTCGGCATGGGCGGCCATTTGCCAAGCTTCATTGCAATGAGCTTTGATGAACGCAAGACCGTCTAGAGCGTTTAGCGTTCAACCAGATCAAGGCCTTCATCGCCACGGTCGAGGCAGAGTTTACCCGAGCACGGATACTCTGGCGCCCCGGCAGACGGCTCATCGCTCGGGCTTCGCCAACGCTCCTCGCCGGCGAGAAAGGCCCGTCAGGGCCTGCCAAGCCGTTTTGCTCTGGTTGCTGCTGTCCGGGAATCGCTTCAGGCGCAGGCGGTTGCCTTGCAATCTTCGTCGCCTGTCTCGCCGGGCAGAATGATCTCTTCGACCCGCCGGTTGCGCTGCACCAGGCTGCGCGCAGCCCAGACCAGCAGCGCACCCACCAGGACGCCGGCAAGCCCGGCCATGAAATCCACCGCCGAGGCGGTGCGGCCCGGAACCACGAGCTGCGCGTATTCGATCAGGTTGGCGCTGGAGACGAGCCCCAGCACGACGCTACCGAGCCCCAGAAGGTCGATCAGCGCCACGGTGAGTCCGGCAAAGACCAGCCCGTAGACCAACGGCATGGTATCGGTGGGAACCTGAAGATCGGCAGCCACGGCGCCGATCATCACCAACGCCCAGACGCCCACCAGAACGATGGGGTAGAGCGCGATGCTGATCATAAGCGATGTCGCAATCCGCCGCAGGCGGTCAAGAAACTTCCGCGATCTATGAGGCCTTCTGTCCATGGCCGTACCTCGCAAGAAAACCGGGCGGTTTTTGGGCCGGATCGGGGCAATATCAAAGCGGGCGCCCCCGGGGGGGCTCATCGGGCCCGCACGGGCCCTCCTCGCCAGGGTCCGCCCCCAGCGAGGAGCGCCGGGGCGCAGCCCCGCGCGATGAGCGGCGCGTCAGGCGAGCCGGCTGACTACTACCGTGACCTCGGGCTTCTTGCCGATCTCGTCCATCGCCGATTTGCGTACTACCCGGCGCGCCAGATCCTCTATCGCACCGTCATCGGCCAGCGTCCCGGCCTTGGCGCGTCCCAGCGCCTGACCCAGATCGTGTTCCAGAACATCGACCAGCGGCGCGGCGCTGGCGCCGGTTTCGGCCAGCCCCATCACCTCGCACCAGGGGTCACCGACCAGATCGTCGCCCTCGTCCAGGATCACCGCCACCGTCACATGACCATTCAGCGCCATGCGAATCCGGTCGCGCACGATACCGTCCAGCGCGCCGACCTGCAGCTTGCCGTCAAGATAGCTGCGCCCGGTCTCGACATAGTCGGCCACCACCGGCCTGTCGCCGCCGAGGTCCAGCATTGTGCCGTTCGGCGCGATTATCGCCGCGCGCCCGCCCTCTTGCGCCAGCCTGGCATGTTCGCGCAGCATCCGGTGTTCGCCATGCATCGGCACCACCATGGCCGGGTCGATCAGCCCATGTACCGTCTGCAGGTCGGGCCGGTTGGCGTGGCCCGAAACATGGTACCGGTCGCTGCCGTCATCGACCACGTCCACCCCCATCTCGCTGAACGCGTTGACGATGCGCAGCACCGAGCGTTCGTTGCCCGGGATGGTCTTGGACGAGAACAGGAACGTGTCGCCCTCGTGCATCCGCAACCCCAGATACTTGCCGCGCGAAAGCTGCGCCGTGGCCGCGCGGCGCTCGCCCTGGCTGCCCGTGGTCAGCAGCATCAGGTTTTCACGCGGCATGTCCTGGGCCTCTTGCGCGCTGATCACCTTGGGAAAATCCGTCAGCACCCCGGTGGTGATGCCCGCCTCGACCATGCGCCGCATGGCGCGTCCTAGCAGAACCACCGACCGCCCGGCCCGGTGCCCGGCCTCTGCCAGCGTTCTGACCCGAGCGATGTTGCTGGCAAACGTGGTCGCGGCCACCATGCCGGTCGCACCGGCCACCAGACGCTCGATCTCGGGGCCTACGCTGGCCTCGCTGCGCCCGGGATTGCGTGAAAACACGTTGGTCGAATCGCAGACCAGCGCCCTGACCCCGGGCCTGGCGACCTCGGCCCAGAGCGCCCCGCTGAACGGCTCGCCCACCAGCGGTGTCTCGTCGAGCTTGAAGTCGCCCGTGTGCATCACACGGCCCGCGGGCGTGTCGATCACCAGGGCAGAGCTTTCCGGGATCGAATGCGATACCGGCAGGAAACCCACCCTGAACGGACCCGCCTGCACCGTTTCGGGCCAAGGCGAGGCGGTGGTGATGGTTTCGGGGGCAAGCCCATGCTCGTTCAGCTTCAGCCGCCCGATATGGGCCGTGAAGGCGCGCGCGTGCACCGGAGCGCCAAGCCGGCGCCACAGATGGCCCAGAGCGCCCACATGGTCCTCATGCGCATGGGTGATGAAGATCGCCTCGATGCGGTCGCGGCGCGCCTCGAGCCATTCGATATCGGGCAGGATCAGGTCGACCCCGGGTGTGCTGTCCATATCGGGAAATGTCACGCCCAGATCGACCACGATCAGGCGTTCATGGTCCGGGCGCCCGTAGCCATAGACATAACAGTTCATGCCCACTTCGCCCGCTCCGCCCAGCGGCAGATAGATCAGCCTGTCTTCAGCCATGGCTATTGGTTTTCCTTGTTGAAACGGTAGATCACGGTTAGCCCGTGCATGGTGAGATCGTCCTCGATCAGATCGAACAGCACGTCGCCCGTGGCAAAGAGAGGCGCCAGCCCGCCGGTGCCGACGATCCGCATGGGCCTGTCGTATTCCCCCTTGATGCGGTCGGTGATCTCGTGGATCAGCCCCACATAGCCCCAGAATACCCCCACCTGCATGCAGGTCACCGTGTTGGTGCCGATCACCTTTTGCGGCTTGGTGATGTCCACATGCGGCAGGGCGGCGGCGGCCATGTGCAGGGCCTCCAGCGACAGGTTCACGCCCGGCGCGATGACACCGCCCACGTAAGCGCCGTCATGGGCCACCACGTCGAATGTGGTGGCGGTGCCGAAATCGACCACGATGATATCGCCGCCATGCCGGTCAAAGGCCCCGGCAGTGTTCACCAGCCGGTCGGGGCCGACGATGGTACCGTCATCGACCCGGGGGGCCACCGGCAGCAGGCAGTCGGGTTTGCCGACCACATAAGGCCTGGTGTCGAAATAATTGGCGCATAGCAGGCGCAGGTTGAACACCACGCGCGGCACGGTGGACGAGATGATCACCTCGCCGATATCGACCTCGATGCCCTTGTGCTTCATCAGCGTCGAGAACCAGACGAAATACTGATCCGCCGTGCGCTGATGCTCGGTGGTGGTGCGAAAGGTGGCACGGAACCCGGTTCCGTCCCAGACGGCAAATACGGTGTTGGTGTTGCCGCAGTCGATGCAGAGCAGCATGTTCGCCTCGCTTCAGAAAAAGATCTCGGCGGCCGGGATCGCCCGGCGGCCCTTCGGCGTGTTCAAGACCAGTGCGCCGGAGTTGTCCACCGTCTCGAAGGTGCCGGTGGTCTCTTCGGCGGCAGTACGGGCGGTGATCACCTGTCCCAGCCGCGCGGCGCGGGCCAGCCATGCCTCGCGGATCGGGGCAAAGCCATAGGTGACAAACCGGGTCTCCCAGGCGGCATAGGCAGTGGCCAGCTGGTCGAGCATTTCATCGGGCGTGACGCGCGCCCCGGTCCCGGCGGCCAGCGCCATGGGGCGGATGGCGCCCGGCTCTACCTCGTCGGCGCCGGGCGCCTGGGCCAGGTTGACGCCGACGCCGATGGCCAGATGCTGCACGCCGGTGCCCGCGCCGATGCTTTCCAGCAGGATGCCCGCCACCTTGCCGCCGTTCAGCAGCACGTCGTTGGGCCATTTCAGCGCAAAGGGGTCTGGTCGCCCGGTTTGCGCCACGAAGGCGTCGTACAGCGCCAGTGCCGCGACAAAGCTGCGCAGGGCCACGGTTTCGGGCGGCTCTGTGGGGCGCATCACCAGGGTGGCGGCAAAACTGCCCGCCGGGCTGACCCAGGCGCGACCACGGCGCCCGCGGGCGGCGGTCTGTTTCAGGGCCATGATCCAGGTCGGGCCGGCAAGCTCTGGCGCGCGGCGCGCGGCCTCGGCATTGGTGCTGTCGGTCTCGTCCATGACGATGCGACCGTAGCCCTCTGGCCAGCCAGTCACAGGCCGCGCCCTCGCCGCAGGCGTTTCTCCGTCGAAAACCCGCAAGCGTCCAAGGCGCTAGTTCACCAGCGCGGCCGCCGCCGCCGTTGCCGGGCCTTCGATGCCCAGAAGGTTGACCACCCCCAACACCATGATCGCGGCAGAGGCCATCAGGAACACCCACTGCGCCGGCGCCATGGCGTGGTCGAGCGGGTCGGTCTCTTCGCCGAAATACATGAAATAGACGATGCGCAGGTAATAGAAGGCACCAATCACCGAGGCGATCACGCCGGCCACTGCCAGCCATGCCATATCGGCCTGCACCGCCGCCTGCAGCACATAGAATTTGCCGAAGAACCCGACCATGGGCGGCACTCCGGCGAGGCTGAACATCAAGACCAGCACGGCCAGCGCCTTGAGCGGCTCGGTCTTGGAATACTGGTTCAGCGCGCCGATATCAGTGACCGCCTGACCGTCGCGCTGCATGCTGAGGATGAAGGCGAAGGTGCCCACATTCATCGTCACGTAAATCGCCATGTAGATCAGCATCGCCTGCACGCCGAACTCGGTACCGCTGGCCAGACCCATCAGGGCAAAGCCCATATGCGCGATCGAGGAATAGGCCATCAGCCGCTTGATGTCGCGCTGGCCGATGGCGGCCACGGCGCCGAGGAACATGGATGCGACCGACAGAAGGGCGACGATCTGGCCCCAGTCGGCGGTGACCCCGCCAAAGGCGTCATGCACCACGCGGGCGAAAAGACCCATGGCGGCCATCTTGGGGGCGGTGGCGAAGAAGGCGGTGACCGGGGTCGGAGAGCCCTCATAGACATCCGGCGTCCACATGTGGAACGGCACGGCAGAGACCTTGAAGGCCAGCCCCATCAGGATGAAAACCAGGCCAAACAGCAGCCCCAGCGGAATATCGTGCGCGGCGGCCTCGACGATGCCCGTAAACATGGTGGTGCCGGCAAAACCATAAGTCAGCGAGGCGCCGTATAGCAGCAGGCCAGAACTGAGCGCGCCCAGCACGAAGTATTTCAGACCCGCTTCTGTCGATTTCACCGAGTCGCGGCGCAGGGCGGCCACCACGTAAAGCGACAGCGATTGCAGTTCCAGCCCCATGTAAAGCGCGATCAGGTCGCCGGCGCTGACCATCACCATCATGCCGACCGCCGCCAGTGCGATCAGCAGCGGGTATTCGAAACGCAGCAGGTTGCGTTTGGCCATATAGCCCTCGCCCATCACGAGGACCGCGGCCGCCGCGATCAGGATCACCACCTTGGCAAAACGCGAAAACGCGTCGTCGACGAACATGCCGCCAAAGGCCGCGTTGGTCCCTTCGCCGTTCCAGCCGATCCAGACGGCGAGCGCGGCCAGGATCGCCGCCGTGATCCAGGTCAGCATCGGCGCGGTCTTGTCCTTGCCGGTGTAGACGGCAAACAGCAGCGCGGCCATGGCAAAGACCGCCAGGACGATCTCGGGCAGTAGGATCTGAAAGTCAGCGTTGGTCATGTCAGTGGCCCGTGCTTTCTGCAACTTGGGTATCCGCGCCCGGCCAGTCGGCCAGGGCGGTCTGATGGTCAGAGATCAGCGCCTCGACAGAGGGGCCGATGATGTCGGTGACAAGGCTGGGATAGACGCCCAAAAGCAGCGTCATCACCACCAGCGGCGCAAAGATGATGCGCTCGCGCTGCGTCATGTCGGTGATCGATTTCAGCGATTCCTTGATCAGGTCGCCCATCACCACCCGGCGATATAGCCAGAGCGCGTAGCCGGCGGAAAGGATCACGCCCGTGGTGGCCACGGCGGCGACCCAGGTGTTGACCTGGAAGATGCCCATCAGCGTCAGGAACTCTCCGACGAAGCCGGACGTACCCGGCAGGCCGACATTGGCCATGGTAAACAGCATGAAGATCAGCGCATAGGCCGGCATCCGGTTGACCAGCCCGCCATAGGCGTCGATCTCGCGGGTGTGCATCCGGTCATAGATCACCCCGACGCAAAGAAACAGCGCGCCCGAGATGAAGCCGTGGCTAATCATCTGGAAGATGGCGCCATCGATGCCCTGCTGGTTGGCCGCGAAGATACCCGCGGTGACGTATCCCATATGCGCCACCGAGCTATAGGCGATCAGCTTTTTCATGTCCGACTGCGCCAGCGCCACCAGCGAGGTATAGACGATGGCGATGGCGCTCATCCACAGCACGAAATTGGCCAGCAGGTCAGAGGCGATAGGGAACATGGGCAGCGAAAAGCGCAAGAAACCATAGCCGCCCATTTTCAGCAGGATCGCCGCCAGCACCACAGAGCCCGCCGTGGGCGCCTGCACGTGGGCGTCGGGCAGCCAGGTATGCACCGGCCACATGGGCATCTTCACCGCGAATGACGCGAAAAACGCCAGCCACAGCAGCGTCTGCATGCCGCCGACGATCTGGATGCCCAGAAGCGAGAAGGTCTCTGACCCAAAATCATGGGTCAACAGGGTGGGGATATCGGTGGTTCCGGCGTCCACCCACATGGCGATCATCGCCACCAGCATCAGCACCGAGCCGATGAAGGTATAAAGGAAGAACTTGAACGCGGCGTAGATCCGGTCCTTGCCGCCCCAGATGCCGATGATCAGGAACATCGGGATCAGGCCGCCCTCGAAAAAGAGGTAAAACAGCACCAGATCCAGCGCGGTGAACACGCCCAGCATCAGGGTCTCCAGCGCCAGGAAGGCGATCATGTAGTCCTTGACGCGATAGGTGACACCCCAGCAGGCCAGGATGGTCAGCGGCATCAGGAAAGTGGTGAGCATCACGAAAAGGATGCTGATGCCGTCGACGCCCATCTTGTAGGTCAGCCCCATGACCCAGGCGCGTTCCTCGACGAACTGGAACCCGGTGTCAGAGGGGTCGAACTGGGCGATCAGGAACAACGAGATCACGAAGGTCACGCCGGTGGCGATCAGCGCCAGCCATTTGGCGTTCTTCTGCGCGTACTCGTCATCGCCGCGCAGAAACAGCGCCAGGATGGCGGCGCCGACCAGCGGCAGGAAGGTGATGATCGACAGGATATTTTCCATCAGTGCGACCCTCCGGCCAGCGTCACCCAGGTGACGAGGATGACAACCCCGACGACCATGGCCAATGCGTAGGTGAAGATATAGCCCGACTGCAGCCGCCCGGCGGCGCGGGTGAAGAAGGGCACCACGCCCAACGCCACGCCGTTGAGAAAGCCGTCGATGATGTTGCCGTCACCGCGTTTCCACAAGAACCGTCCCAGCCATTTGGCCGGTCGCACGAAGATGGCGTCGTAAAGCTCGTCGAAATACCACTTGTTCAGCAAGAACAGGTAGAGCGGGCGCAGGATCGCGGCCAGCTTGCCCGGGATCCCGGGCAGCCCGATATAGAAGACCCAGGCGGTGACGAAACCGATCGCCATGGCGATGAACGGCGAAAGCTTGACCCATTTCGGGGCTTGGTGGGCGTTGTCCATCACATGGTTGTCGGGATGGGTAAAGACCGCCCCCTGCCCCGGCGTCCAGCCCGCGACCGCGGGGTCGCCCTCGTGGTCCCCTGCGGCGGCATTGTCGCCCTCGTCGTCGTGGCTGTCAGAGGCGCCGATCATCACCGTGTCGCCCTGCCCGCCGGTGGTGGCGGCGTGCCTCACCTCGCCATGGGTGGGCACACCGTAGAACTTGTTCACCCGGTCATGGTCGCCAAAGAACGGGCTGAGCCAGACCATGCCGGCCAGCACCGAACCGACAGCCAGCACGCCCAGCGGCACGGTCATGGTCCAGGGGCTCTCATGAGCGTGCTCGTGGGTGTGCTTGTCGCCCCTGCGCTCGCCAAAGAAGGTCATGAAGATCAGCCGCCAGGAATAGAAGCTGGTGAACATCGCCGCGATAACCAGCAGCCAGAAGGCAAAGTCGCCCGCCGAAGTATGGGCGCCCCAGGCGCTCTCGATGATGGCATCTTTCGACAGGAACCCGGCGAACCCGATGGTGGTCAGCGGGATGCCGACGCCGGTGATGGCCAGCGTGCCGATCATCATGGCCCAGAAGGTCAGCGGGATCTTCTTGCGCAGAGCGCCGTAGTTGCGCATGTCCTGCTCGTGATGCATGGCGTGGATCACCGAACCGGCGCCCAAAAACAGCATCGCCTTGAAAAAGGCATGCGTGAACAGGTGGAACATGGCCGCGCTGTAGACGCCCACGCCCGCGGCCACGAACATATAGCCCAGCTGCGAGCAGGTCGAATAGGCGATGACGCGCTTGATGTCGTTCTGCACCAGACCCACGGTGGCGGCAAAGAACGCCGTCATGGCGCCGATATAGACCACGATGGTCTTGGCGTCGGCGGCGAACTCGAACAGGGGCGACATGCGGCACACCAGGAACACGCCGGCGGTCACCATAGTGGCGGCGTGGATCAGCGCCGACACCGGCGTCGGGCCCTCCATCGCATCCGGAAGCCAGGTGTGCAGGAATAGCTGCGCCGATTTGCCCATGGCGCCGACGAACAGCAGGAATGCCAGCAGATTGGCGGCGTTCCAGTCAGCCCAGAGGAACGATATCTGTGTCTCGGCCAGCACCGGCGCGGCCTCGAACACCACGTCCAGGGAAATCGAGTCGGTCAGGTAGAACAGCCCGAATATCGCCAACGCAAAGCCGAAATCGCCGATCCGGTTGACCACAAAAGCCTTGATCGCGGCGGCGTTGGCGGTGGGTTTACGGTAGTAAAAGCCGATCAGCAGATAGGATGCGACGCCCACGCCCTCCCAGCCAAAGAACATCTGCACCAGATTGTCGGACGTGACCAGCGCCAGCATGGCGAAGGTGAAGAACGACAGATAGGCGAAAAAGCGCGGCCGATAGCTCTCGCCTGTCCGGAACTGGCTGTCATTGGCCATGTAGCCTTGCGAATAAAGATGCACCAATGCCGACACCGTGGTCACCACGATCAGCATGATCGCGGTCAGCCGGTCGAGCCGGATGGCCCATTCGGTGGAAAGGCTGCCGCTTTCGACGAAACGCATGATCGGGATCTGCCGGGTCTCGCCGTCGAAACCCAAAAACACGACCCAGGCCAGCAGCATGGCCAGAAACAGCAACCCGGTAGAGACCCAGGTGGCCGCGTCCTCGCCGATGAGCTTCCAGCCGAAGCCGCAGATGATGGCGCCGACGAGGGGGGCGAACAGAATGGTGATTTCCATGGGGCGCTACCCTCTCGTCCGTACGGGTTGGGAACAAAGCGGCGTCATTGCTTGAGGTATCCCTCTTTCGTGCCGCGCAGGCCCGGATAGGCCGCCGCGCAGGCACATGTTTCACGTCTGTCGTTGCCATAGCTGGCGGGCACGTCGCGCGCCTCGAACAGCTCGGCCAATTGCCTGATCGACACCACGGCATTGTCGCCGGTGACCCCGTCGAATTCTTCCATCACGGCGGGATATTCGGTGCGCCGCGCCTCGGGCCCGATCCACAAAGGCGCCCGGATAAAGTCGCCCGTATGGCAACTGCTGATCACCAGGGTGGTGCCCTTGTCGGGAACGTTTTCTAAATACGAGGTCATGCCGCCGCCCAGATCGACCGCATCGATCCGCAGCACGCCTGCGTCGGTCTCGACCGTGCAGCCGGGGATCTCGGTCATCGCATGGACCGACGAGGCCAGCAGGGCCAGCCCTGCGGCAAAACCTGATATGAGGCGTGAGCCGCGCACCGCTAGCCCTTCATCACGTTGACGTCTTCGACGTCGATGGTGCCGCGGTTGCGGAAAAAGCAGACCAGGATGGCCAGCCCGATGGCGGCCTCTGCCGCCGCCACGGTCAGCACGAACAGCGTGAAGATCTGGCCCACCAGATCGTTCAGGCCGAGATGGCTGGAGAAGGCGACAAGGTTGATGTTCACCGCCAAGAGGATCAGTTCGATCGACATCAGCAGGATGATGACGTTCTTGCGGTTCAGGAAGATCCCGAAAATGCCGATGACCAACAGCGCCGCCGCGACGCTCAGGTATTGTTCAAGTCCGACCATTCTGTCCCTCAAACCTCTTTCTCTTCTCGCGCCGCCGCCGGATGGCGGTGACGGCCAGCGCCACCAGACCCAGCAGAGGCAGCAATGGCGCCAGTTGGTTCACAAACCCTGACCCGGCTTCACATCCTTCACTTCCATCGCCTTGGCCGGGTCGCGGTACATCTGGGCCAGGATGTCCTGGCGCTTGATGTCGGTGCGGTGCCGCACGGTCAGCACGATGGCGCCGATCATGGCAACCAGCAGGATCAGCCCGGCAAGCTGGAACAACAGGATATAGTCGTCATACAAGAGCTGCCCCAGCGCGGCGGTGTTATGCGTCTCGGCAATCGCCGGCGTTACCGCAGCGCGCAGGCCCTGCGCCTGATCCGCGAAGGTCCAGTTGCCGAAAACCAGCCCCAGCTCCATCAGCAGCACCACGCCAATGAGCAGCGCCAGCGGCAGGTATTTCGCCATCTCGGCCTTCATCTCGGCGAAATCCACGTCGAGCATCATCACCACGAACAAAAACAGCACCGCCACCGCGCCGACATAGACGATCATCAGCAGCATGGCGACGAATTCGGCGCCCAGCAGCACAAAAAGCCCCGCCGCCGAAAGGAAAGCCAGGATCAGCCACAGCACCGAATGCACCGGGTTGCGGCTGACGACCGTGAACAGCCCCGCCGTCAGCACGACGACAGCGAAGACGTAGAAGGTGAAATCGGCAAATCCCATGGGTCAGCCCTCCTTGTCCGCGTTCAGTTCCTCGGCGGCTAGCTGCATCGCCGTGGTCATCGCGGAAACGCCGCCGAACATGCCGGCCAGCGCGATTGTCTCTGTTATTTCCTGGTTCCCGGCACCCGCCGCGCTTGCGTGGCGGATGGTCAGGCGGATCTGTGTCTCTGCCTGGGCGCCCAGAATGGTCAGGCCCTGCAGCGTCAACAGCAGCTTTGTCCTTGCGTCGAGCCCGTCGGGGTTCAGCGTCTTGCCCATGAAGGCTTCCATCGCCTCGGCGGGCATGGTCGGCCACATCTTTTCCAGCCCGGCGGGCGTGAACGCCTCGACGCCAGAGCCCATTGACCTGGCCCAGTCCTGCCCCATCTTCATGAGATCCTCGAAGGGGTTTGTGGGGTCGGTCATCGGTAGGGCGCATCCATTTCCAGGTTGCGGGCGATCTCGACCTCCCAGCGCTCGCCGTTCTGCAACAGCCTGTCCTTGTTATAGAACAGCTCTTCGCGGGTCTCGGTGGCGAACTCGAAATTCGGGCCTTCGACAATGGCTTCGACCGGGCAGGCCTCCTGGCAAAAGCCGCAATAGATGCATTTCGTCATGTCGATGTCATAGCGCGTGGTGCGGCGGCTGCCGTCGTCGCGCGCCTCGGCGTCGATGGTGATCGCCTGGGCCGGGCAGATCGCCTCGCACAGCTTGCAGGCGATGCAGCGTTCCTCGCCGTCCGCATAGCGGCGCAGCGCATGCTCGCCGCGGAACCGCGGGCTGAGAGGGCCTTTCTCGTGCGGATAGTTCAGCGTCGGCTTGGGCGCGAAGAAGTATTTCATCCCAAGGCCAAAGCCCTTGAGAAAATCCACCATCAGGAAATACTTGGTGGCGCGGGTCCAGTCGATCTGGGTCATGCGATTGCTCCGTCCGGGCGGATGGCGCCGGCACTTTCGCCGTCCGCCCATTTCGTCTCGTAGTCGCTTTGCAGCGTACCGTCCTGCAGCGCGGAGTCCGGGCGCCGCTCGACCTCGTAATACAGGTAAAACCGTTCCGGCGGGATACGGCCCTTCAGCCGCAGCCGACGGCCCAGCCCTGCCGGATCGGGGAATGGAAGGTGATACTCGACCCCCTTCAGCGGCAACTTGGTGATGCCGCGGCAGTCATGCACCGTGCAATTCGCCGTCCGGCGCCAAAACGTCCAGACCAGATCGGGGTTGAACTGATACAGCCCATGCCCCGGCCAGCCATTCATGCAATTGACCGAAACGAACCGCCCGCCCGGTTTGAGCATGCGGAACACGTTCTCCAACACCACCGGTATATTGAACACATGCTCGATCGTGCCGCCATCCAGGATAAAGTCGAACCGGCCTTCCAGATCCGACGGAATCGGCTTGTTCAGATCGTGCAGGATCGTGGCGCCCTCATAGTCCGAGAAATCCATCGACTCTATTTCACCGAACCCAAGCTTGCGCATCAGGGTCTCGTAGAACCCGTCCTCCTGCAGATAATCGAACCGTTTTCCGGTAAGATCAAAGCGCCGAAGAGTCTTTTCATACAGCTTTGCACAGGGGCTTTCGATCTGGAACTGCTGTCGGCCAAGTCCCAGCGAACGACCACCGGGCCGCCACCGCGTCGATAGCTCTGCGAGCCGTTCGAAAAGGACGTAGTCGACCCCCATGCGTCTCAGCCTCCCACCGCCCAGCGGGCATAGGCGCCGCCGAAGGCGCCGTATTGGGCGAAGAACGCCACGATCACCACCCAGGCCAGGCTCAGCGGCAGGAACACCTTCCAGCCAATGCGCATCAGTTGGTCATAGCGGTAGCGCGGCACGATCGCCTTCACCATGGCGAAGAAGAAGAAGAAGAACCACATCTTGCCGATCATCCACAGCGCGCCGTCGGGCAGCCCCGGGATCGGCGACAGCCAGCCGCCGAAGAACAGCAGGCTCATCAGCGCGCACATCAGGAAGATGGCGATGTATTCGCCGGCCATGAACAGCAGGTACGGGGTAGAGGAGTATTCCACCATGAAACCCGCCACCAGTTCGCTTTCCGCCTCTGGCAGATCGAATGGCGGGCGGTTTGTTTCTGCCAGGGCGCTGACGAAGAACAGCACCACCATGGGTAGATGCGGCAGCCAGTACCAGGAGAACAGGCCATATTCGCCATCCTGCGCCCGCACGATGTCGCCGAAGTTCAAGGACCCGGTGGTCAGGATCACGCCGACGATGATGAACCCGATAGACACCTCGTAGCTAATCATCTGCGCCGCTGACCGCAGCGAGCCCAGGAACGGGTATTTGGAGTTCGACGCCCAGCCGCCCATGATCACGCCGTAGACCTCCAGCGACGAGATCGCGAAGACATAGAGGATGGCGACGTTGATATCGGCCAGCACCCAGCCGTCGGCAAAGGGGATCACCGCCCAGGCAATGATCGCCAGCACGAAGGATATCATCGGCGCCAGCAGGAACACGGTTCGGTCGGCACCGGCGGGGATAACCACCTCTTTGACGACATATTTCAGCGCATCCGCAACCGATTGCAATACGCCCCAGATCCCCACCACGTTCGGACCGCGCCGCATCTGGACGGCGGCCCAGATCTTGCGGTCGCCATAGACCAGGAACAAAAGCGAGATCATCACGAAGCCGATCACCAGCAGGCATTGCGCCGCGATGATTATGGTGATGCCTAGACCTGTCGAGAAGAATTCAGCCATGGGTCCTCATACCGTCGGTATGCCAGTTTCGATGCAGTTCGAGACGGTGACTTCGGCGTCGATCGTCCTCGACCCGCGCGGCAGCGCTGGCGAGATGGTGTAAACCGCATCCGCACGCCAAAGACCAGCCTCTTCGTTGACATTTGTGCGCACATGTCGCGCAAATCCATAGCCCCGGATCAGCGTGTATTGCGCAGCGGCGCATTCGGCATAGGCCGACACGTCGGCGTTGTCACGCGCACCGCTCATTTCAACCAGAAAGCTCACCAGTTCACCGTCCAATAGTCTCGTCTCTATCCCCTTGTAAACAGGGGTAAACTCACCCCGGTCCACCGGGTCCACCGGATCGGGCGGGGTACAGCCGACCAGCGCGCCACATGCGAGCAGCGCCAGAACCAGCCGCCCCGTCATGCCCTTACTCCGCCGCGATCGCCGTCTCGGCCCGGGCCCGGGCGGCGGCCGAAAGTTCGGCCATCAGCTGGCTGGCGCGGGCGATCGGGTTGGTCAGGTAGAAATCACGCACCGCTCCCCGGAAATCGGCTTTGGCCGGCTTTTGCAGCGGCACCCGGTTCCACTCGTTCGCGGCCACCTCGTCGATGCGACCCATATGCGGCACAGCCTCGACCAGCGCCCGGCGCAGGACCGCCATCGAATCCCAGGGCTGGGTCGCGTCCAGCTCTGCCGACAGCGCCCGCAGGATGGCCCAGTTCTCTTTCGCCTCGCCCGGCGGGAAGGCGGCGCGCAGCGCCAGCTGGGGCCGGCCCTCGGTATTGACGAAAAGCCCCTGCTCTTCGGTATAGGCCGCGCCCGGCAGCACGATGTCGGCGCGATGCGCCCCACGATCGCCGTGCGAGCCCTGGTAGATCACCAGCGGCCCCTCGCCGACCTCGATCTCATCGGCACCAAGGTTATAAACCACCTCGACCCCGTCCATCGCAGCATCGACACCGCCTTCGGTGACGCAACCCGCATCCATCGCGCCCACGCGCCCGGCGGCGGTGTGCAGAACCAGGAATTTCGATCCGGTCATCTCGGCGAATTTCATCGCCTGCGACAGCACCGCAGCCCCATCGGCCTCGTTCAGGGCGCCCTGACCGACGATGACCACCGTTTCCTTGCCCTGCGCGTATTCACCGGCCCTATCCATCAGCCCGGCCAGCGCGGCGCGGTCGGCGCCAAAGTGGTAGTAGTCATAGGTCAGATCCGTGGCCTCGCCCACCAACCCGACCATGGCGCCACGGGTCCAGGCCTTGCGGATGCGCGCGTTCAGCACCGGCGCCTCGTCGCGCGGATTGGTGCCGATCAGCATGATGGCCTGGGCCGCGTCGATATCCTCGACCGATGCGGTGCCCACATAGGCAGACCGGTTGCCGATGGGCAGCTTGGCGCCGTCGGTGCGGCACTCGACCGAACCGCCCGCGCCCTCGATCAGTTGCTTCAGCGCGAACGCCGCCTCGACCGAAACCAGATCGCCGATCAGCCCGGCCACCTTCCTGCCCCGCATGGCCGCCGCCGCGGCCCCCAGCGCCTCGCCCCAAGAGGCAGGCCGCAAACGCCCGTCCTGGCGCACATAAGGCCGGTCCAGCCGCTGTCGGCGCAGCCCGTCCCAGACAAAGCGGGTCTTGTCGGAAATCCATTCCTCGTTCACGCCGTCATGATTGCGCGGCAGGATGCGCTTGACCCCACGGCCCTTGCAATCGACGCGGATATTGCTGCCCAGCGCGTCCATCACGTCGATGGTTTCCGTCTTGGTCAGCTCCCACGGGCGGGCGCTAAAGGCATAAGGCTTGCTGGTCAGCGCGCCGACCGGGCACAGATCGATGATATTGCCCTGCATGTTGGAATTCAGCGTCTGGTTCAGATAGCTGGTGATCTCGGCATCCTCGCCGCGCCCGGTCTGGCCCATCTGGGTGATGCCGGCCACCTCAGAGGTGAAGCGCACGCAGCGGGTGCAACTGATGCAACGCGTCATGGTTGTGTTGACCAGCGGTCCAAGGTCGAGATCGTCCACCACCCGCTTGGTCTCGGAGAACCGGCCGTTCGACACGCCATAGGCCATGGCCTGATCCTGCAGATCGCACTCGCCGCCCTGATCGCAGATCGGGCAATCCAGCGGGTGGTTGATCAGCATGAACTCCATCACGCCTTCGCGGGCCTTCTTGACCATGGCAGAGTTGGTCTTGACCACCGGCGCCTGACCTTCCGGCCCGGGCCGCAGATCGCGCACCTGCATGGCACAGCTCGCGGTGGGCTTGGGCGGGCCGCCGACCACCTCGACCAGACACATGCGGCAATTGCCGGCGATGGAAAGGCGTTCGTGGTAGCAAAAACGCGGCACCTCGACGCCGGCCGCCTCACAGGCCTGCAGGATGGTCATCGCACCATCCACCTCGATCTCCTGGCCATCGATGCTGATCTTGCGCAAGTCGGTCATATAGGCCCGTCCTCAGGTCGCGCCCCGGCCCCGTTGATGCCCCGGGCAAATTCGGTTGGCCCCTTTTGCCGCAAAGCAGAGGGACGGGCAATCGCTTCCTGACCCTATTTGGCAGGGAAATGTCGGATTTCTTGTGCAGGTGCAGAAAACCGGGCCCGAAACCGGCCCGGCGACATCAATGGGCGCGCAACAGCCAGCCGGTCAGCGAGTTCTTCCCGATCTCGTCCAGCCCCAGCCGGCAATAACTGTCGGCATCGCCCCGGGTGACGCCATGGCGGGCCAGATAGGCGTTGCGCATGGCCTTGAGCTGCGCCTTGGCGCCGGCATCCCTGCGCATCGCCTTGATATCGGCCTTGGTATAGCCCAGCGAAAGCGCATAGTCCTCCAACTGGTTGGCCCGCCGCAGGGCCCGGAAAATCCGGGCCGAAATGGTTGGACAGTTCTTGCGAATCTCGTCTCCCACCGCGGCGGCCAGAAACTCGCCCTTAACCCGCGGGTTGTCCCTCAGCGGTGGCAGCGCCAGGGCGGTCCCGGCGCTGACCGACAGGAGAATGGCGGCAAGCCCAATTTTCATGACAGGGATGGAACGCATTATCTTTCTCCGCAGCGGCAGATCCGTGGTTCACGCCCGCCCGGCACCGGCCATTGCAACCGATCCCGAGCGAACGCCCGACCTGATGCCCCACGCGCCCGCGGGCCGTCCAGCCTTTGCGGCGCTTCCCTCAAGGATGGGCAATGTCCCGCCGGTACCCCCCCCGAAAGCGGGCGCATATCTGCTGGACTACGGAACCGTTGGTAGACGGTCGTGCAATTGCCCCGTGCACCGCCTCAAGACGCCGCCGCCTTGGTTGCGGGGCCGGATCAGAACACCGCCACGATGGTCATCACGCCGAGGATCAGGCTGCAGCCCCAGCCGACTACATAGACCATCGTGCGCGGCCCCATGTTCATCGGCGGCACCCCCATCAGATGCACCGCCAGCAGAACGATGCGGCTGATCAGGAACACCGACGCCAGCAGGTTCACCCAAAACGGCGACACCCCGGCCAGAATCGCCGCCACCACCACGGCAACGAAGAACCCCAGATTTTCGGTCAGGTTGCCATAGGCCCGGTGCAGCCGATAGGCGCTGTCGCCATAGCCCCCTTCGGGCGTGCTGCCCGCCGCCAGCCCCTTGCCCATCTTTCGGATCGCCACCAGCGGGCTAAGCAGCAGCCCCAGTATCGACACCCCCGCCAGCGAAACCATGGCGTGTCCGTATTCAGCGAATTGCTCCATCGGGGTTTGCCCTCCTCCAGTTCAAGCGCATGCACCATAGCCCAACCCGGGACAGCAGGAAATCACTCAATACGCGCATGCAAACACCAAGGGTCGCCACGGCAGCGAGAAAAGCCCGCAAGGGCTTGCCGAGCGTCCCCCCCCGGGCGCCCTCTCAACGCTGGGTGCAGCGCCCCCGCAGCGTCACCGTGTCACCCGACACGCCAAGCTGTTCTATCGGCTGGTCGGGGCCGGCGCTCCATTCGGTATCCGACCCGCCATAGCTGCGCAGACAATAGACCGTCGCCTTGTAGCGCCCCGCCTCCAGCGCCGCCGCCGGATCGACCGAGACCGGCTTCACCGTGATGGTGATATCGCGCCGGTCCTCGCCGGGACTGATCGAGGTGCGAAAGCGCCGGTCGTTGATCACGACATTGCGCTTGCCCTTGGCCCCCGCACCGCCGATCCCGAACGTGTTCTGGATTTTCCCGCAAGAAGAAACCCCGATGGCCAGCGCCAGAATGAGGATCAGTCTAATCATGTGCTCAACCTTCTATGCCCGGCGTCATCAGCGCGACGGACCGGCGTC
>JAAELR010000088.1 GCA_024226455.1 Paracoccaceae bacterium | reverse complement strand
TCGAGGACCACGGGCTGAAGCTGAAGGAGGCCGAAGCCGCGATCATCGACGCCACTTTGATCGAGAGCGCGGGCCCGGCCCCGTACGCATATCGAGGCGCCACGGGATCGAGCCGAGGGGGATGCGCCGGACGACCCAGACCTGCATTTCAGCGCTGGCCCAGCTGGCGATGGCGGCAATCGGGCAGAACCTGCTCAAGGCCGCGAGCAATATCACCCTCAGCCCGAAGGCCCCGGCAATCGCCTAAACCAATCCTCAAACGTGCTATGCCCTCTGAAAAGGTAGCGGCCCGGCAAATCTGTTCAAGTTCAGACTGAAGGCGAAGGCCAATCCTTCAAGCAGAGTTTTTTTGCGTCGGAATCAGATGATTGTGACAACCGGGCTACAGCTATAACCCGGTGCCGGCTATCGAAAACCCAACCTGCGTGAACGACAGTTGCTACAGCAGGTCAGGTCCGGCTGCGCTTGCCGCCTTTGGTGCCGCCTGAACCGGGTTTGCCGGGCTTCTCGGACGTGGGCGTGGGCTCGGTGGGCTCTTGCGGAGTGTCATCGGTCTGCCCACCCTTGACCGATTTGAGCGGCTCCAGCTCTGTCTTCTCGTCGCGGCGGCGAGTGGTCGGATAGGTCTTGGTTTCGGCATCGCCGCATTTGGCGCAGGTGTAGGTGTCGGTCACGTTGAAGACCTCCTCGGTCCAGGTGGTGACCTTGGTCGACTTGTCCTCCTGCTCTTCGCGTTCCTCCTTGGCCTGACTGGAGGCCAGGGTCTCGGCCCGATCGGTGCGGGCGCGGCTGAATGCGGCGCCGCATTTACCGCAAAGTGCTGATTTCGCACCAGATTTGAAGCTTGCGCGATGCACAAGGAACCCGGCGACCAATGCGATGACGGAGGCTCCGCCCCAGCGCACGGCGCCGCCCTGCCCGCCCAGAATCCAGACCGCGATGAGCCCGGCGACGGCGCCGACGATGACGCCCCAGATGGTGGCGCTTTTCTGAATCGACGCGCGTTTCTCCTGCTGGTCCTGCGACAGATGTGCCATTGTCTTCCCCCCCTTGGTTGCGACGAAGTCTAGGCGGCGAAGAGGTGGTTGGTCAATCGCGGTGCGACTGATTGGCATGCGGAGGTTGACGCGCCACCTTGCGGGGCGTTCTCCGGCGTCGGATACCTGTCGGACTTGCGTCGGACTCTGGTCGGGCAAAAAACCGGGTCACCCTGGCGAGCGGTGCGTTTGAAGAGTGTCCGGGCGGGATGAGCCCCGCCCGATATGTGCCGCAACCGGTGCTCAGGTCACGACATTCACAATCCGGCGGGGCACGACGATCAGCTTTTTCGGGGCGCCATCGCCGAGCGCCTTGAGCACGGCGGGGTCGGCGAGGACCCGCTTTTCGATCTCGTCCTTGCCCAGATCCCTGGCCACGGTGATCTCCGAGCGGCGCTTGCCGTTGATCTGGATCGGCAGGGTCACGGTGTCCTCGACCAGCATAGCCGGGTCGGCCCGGGGCCAGGGCGCGCGGGCCAGCAGACCCTGGCCGCCGAGCATGGCCCAGATTTCCTCTGCCAGGTGCGGGGTCATCGGCGACATCAGATGCGCCAGGGTGCGGATCGCGTCGCGGCGGGTGGCGCTGCCGGGCTTTGCCCTGGCGATGGTGTTGGTGAAGGCATAAAGCCGGGCGATGGCGGCGTTGAAGCCGAACGACTCGATGCCCATGGTCACATCGTGGATGGTCTTGTGCATCTCGCGCAACAGTGCCTCATCGGCCCCTTGCGGGCCCTCCTCGGCTGCGTCTTCTGTTACGGCCTCGGTGGCCAGACGGTAGACGCGCGACAGATGCTTGAAGGCGGCATCGGCGCCCGACGCTGTCCACTCGACGTCACGCTCTGGCGGCGAATCGGAAAGCACGAACCAGCGGGCGGTATCGGCGCCGTAGGCCGAGATGATATTGACCGGGTCGACCACGTTTTTCTTCGACTTCGACATCTTGGCCGAGGCAATCACCTGAACCGGGGCACCGGTGGCACCAAGCCGGGCACCCGACTCGTGCCATTCGATATGTTCGGGCAGGTGGTAGACCGGGCGGTCCTTGTCATCCCGGGTGACGTAGATCTCGTGGGTCACCATGCCTTGGGTGAAAAGCGCATCGAAGGGTTCGGTGGCGAACTTGGGCAGGTGGCCGCAGACATGCATGGCGCGGGCGAAGAAGCGCGAGTAGAGCAGGTGCAGGATCGCATGCTCTATGCCGCCGATATACTGGTCGACATTCATCCAGTAGGCGGCGTCTTCGGCGCTGGTCGGCGATTCGGCGCGGGGCGAGGTGAAGCGGGCGAAATACCACGACGAATCGACGAAGGTATCCATCGTGTCGGTTTCGCGTTTGGCGGGCTTGCCGCAACTGGGGCAGGTCGTGTCACGCCAGGTGGGATGGCGGTCTAGCGGGTTGCCGGGTTTGTCAAAGGCGACGTCGTCGGGCAATCTGACGGGCAGGTTTTCCTTGTTCTCGGCCACCACGCCGCAGTCGTCGCAATGCACCACGGGAATCGGGCAGCCCCAGTAGCGCTGGCGGGAAAGCCCCCAGTCGCGCAGGCGGAACTTGGTGACGCCCTGGCCGACGCCGTTCGATTCGCAAAAGGCGATTGCCGCATCTATGGCTTCGCTGCCGGTGGCTTCGACGCCCCAGCCGAACGCCCTTGTCCAGCGGACCTTTTCGGTCTTGGGGGGCACGAAGGCCTCGTATTCGACCGGCCTGCCGTCGTCGAGCGCCACGAACGTGTCGATCACGTCGAGGCCGTATTTGCGAGCGAAATCAAGGTCGCGCTGGTCATGGGCCGGGCAGCCGAAGATGGCGCCGGTGCCATAATCCATCAAGATGAAGTTGGCGATATAGACGGGCAGTTCCCAAGAGGTATCAAAAGGGTGGCGGCAAATCAGGCCGGTGTCAAAGCCCTTTTTCTCTGCTTTTTCAAGATATTCCTCTGACGTGCCCATACGCCGGCATTCGGCGTTGAAATCGGCGATGTCCTGATTTTCGCGTTCCAGCATTCTGGCCAGCGGGTGGTCGGGCGAGATGCCGATAAAGCTGGCGCCCATCAGAGTGTCGGGGCGGGTGGTGTAGACCTCGACCCGGTCGTGGCCGTGCGGACCCTCGGCCAGCGAGAAGGAAAACTGCAGCCCGCGGGATTTGCCGATCCAGTTGCGCTGCATCAGCTTGACCTTGTCGGGCCACGAATCGAGCCCGTCGATGGCGTCCAGCAGTTCCTCGGAAAAGTCGGAGATCTTGAAGAACCATTGCGTCAGGTCGCGCCGTTCCACAGGGGCGCCGGAACGCCAGCCCATGCCGTCGATCACCTGTTCATTGGCCAATACGGTCATGTCGACCGGATCCCAGTTGACGGTGGCGTTCTTGCGGTAGACCAGGCCCTTTTCCATGAAATCGATGAACATCGCCTGCTGCTGGCCATAATACTCCGGGTCGCAGGTGGCGAACTCGCGGCTCCAGTCGATGGACAGGCCGAGCGGCTTCATCTGATCGCGCATGTCGGCGATGTTGGAATAGGTCCAGTCCTTGGGGTGACCGCCCTGCTCCATGGCGGCGTTTTCGGCGGGCATGCCGAAGGCGTCCCAGCCCATCGGGTGCAACACGCTGAAACCGCAGGAGGATTTGTAGCGGGAAATGACGTCGCCCATGGTGTAGTTGCGCACATGGCCCATATGGATGCGGCCCGAGGGGTAGGGAAACATTTCCAGCACATAGTATTTCGGGCGGCTGTCGCGGACTGCCTTGAAGGTCTCGGCCGCGTCCCAGGCGGACTGCCATTTCGATTCGATTTCCTTGGCGGTGTAGCGGGACATGGGGTCTTGCATCCTTGAATCAACGAAAAACGCCGGGCGTTGCGGCCCGGCGTTGATACTTTGACCTTGGCGCGTGGTCTAGAGTTTGCTGTCGCGAATCCGCAGCTGCCGGGCGCGGGTGAGAATCGCATCCTCGACCGCCTGCACGGTTTCGCGGCTGGCCGGGCCGCGGCGGGTCTGCAGCGACAGGCTGAGCGAGCGGGCGTCGAGCGCGGGGTCCTGCACATAAACGGTAGCGCGATAGGCCGTACCGCCGCCGGGGGGGGTGCCATAACCCGTTACGATAACGCCGGAAAACGGATCGGCGGCCTGGATGGGCAGAAAGTTGAGCACGTCGAGCGCGGCATTCCAGATGTACTTGTTCACCTCGACGGTGACGTTCGGGTCTTCCTTGTTGGCGAAAAGATCCCAGATCGTGCCTCTTTTTTCGCGCTCTGCGCGGCGAACTGCCGGCGGCGCATTTTCGCGCTGGCGCAGGGTGCTCTCGCTGACCCGCCCGGCGTTGCTGCGCTTCGAGAAAAGGCCCTTGCCAATCTCCATCCCGCCCGAGTTGCCACAGGCCGAAACTGCCAGAAGGCAGACGACGATAAGGCTTGTTTTCAAGGGTTTGGTGAGTTTCATTGGTATTCGCCCCGGACCCGCTGCTGGCCCGTTAGTATCGAAGCCACCGGGCAGCGACAAGACATTTAATATCCGCCACCATTGGCGCCGCCGGGACTCACTGTGACATAGCTGCATCAATCCCGTTCGGTTTGCCGGAGCCTCGCCCGGCTTTCTTGCAATCCGGACCGCGAGGGGCGAGACAAATGCATACTCAATTCGAATACCGGGTTGGGGTAACCTTTAACAAATGAGGGAAAACCAATGAAAAAGGTTCTCTTAGCGACTACCGCCCTCGTGGCCTCCGCCGGTATCGCGTCCGCTCAGGGCGTTGCTTTGTCCGGCTCTGCCGAAATGGGCATCATCGGTGGCACGGGCATGGAAGTTCAGTTCCATTCCGACATCGACGTGACATTCACCCTGTC
>JAAELR010000087.1 GCA_024226455.1 Paracoccaceae bacterium | reverse complement strand
GGTGGCATACGACAGCCAAGCTGAACGTGCCGAAGAACCTCACCATCATTCTGCTGCCATCGCGCTCGCCAGAACTGAACCCGGTCGAAAATATCTGGCAATACATTCGCGCAAATTGGCTCTCCAACCGCGTGTTCGAAGATGATGACGCCATCATCGACGCCGGTTGTGATGCCTGGAACCAACTGATCGAACAGCCGGAAACAATCAAATCAATCGCAATGAGAAAATGGGCTCATGTCGGTTAAAAATAAATGCCGTTAGTATGACATGGAGATTCTGACGCGGGCGACCATAGGCTTACTTCGGACCCTCGGACTTTGCTTGGCACTCGGCGCGAGCCTCGTGCATGGCGCCGGCGTTCCGGCCTATGCCGAGACGCAGGCCGACAAAGCGACCGAGAAAGCAGTTGTCGCTGCCTTCATCGAAAAGCTCAACCAAGAGTCCAATGCCTTGCTGGGCAAGCCGTCGCCGGACGGCGCCCGCGCCATTCTGGACTGGGCCTTCGACGTGCCCGCCATGGGCCAGTATGCGCTGGGGGATGCCTGGGCCACCGCCAGCGAGGCGCAGCGCGCGGCATACCTCAAAGCCTTCGAGGGCGTGCTGGTTTCAGCCTATTTGCGCAATATGCGCACCTATCGCGGGGCGAAGATGATCCTCGCCGGGGTGCGCAACATATCGGGCACGCGGGCCACCGCCGCGAGCCGGCTGGTGGGGCGCAATGTGGACAAGGTCTGGATCTGGCGCATGCGCAAAGACGGCGCATCTTGGCGTATAGCCGACGTCATGATCGACGGCCGCAGCGCGCTCTATTCGGAGAAGCAGGACTATCGAGAGATCCTCGAAGCCAATGAAGGCGACATCGGTGCCGTGATTGCTTTCATCCGCAGGCGCACATAAGAACGCGAGTTTCCCCAAGCGGATGAACCAAACCCCTCTCATCGCCCTCGACCGCGTCAGTCAGTCCTTCGACGAGGGTCGCGTGGTCGCGTTGCGCGAGGTGTCGCTCCGGTTTGCCGAAGGAGAGTCGGTGGCGGTGTTCGGCCCCAGCGGCAGCGGCAAGAGCACCATCATTCATGCGTTGTACGGCATTCGCGTGCCCGAGGCGGGAAGCGTGACCTGGCGGGCGCGCCGGTGACATCGTTGCGGCAATGAACAGATCTGCGGCGCAGTGAGATAGGTATCGTGTTTCAGGAGTTCAATCTCTTTCCGACGCTCACCGTGGCCGAGAATGTCGAAGTGGCCATGTTCGGCTCCAAGCGCACGAACGGCGAGCGGCGGATCCGGGTGGACGAGATGTTGGAGGCGGTCGGGCTCACCGGACGCCGTGCCCATGTGCCCGCGGAACTTTCAGGCGGGGAGCGCCAGCGCGTGGCCATCGCGCGGGCGCACATCAACGGTCCGAAGCTTCTTCTGGCCGACGAGCCCACTGGTAATCTCGACAGCGTCAACGCCAAAGCGGTTCTCGATCTTCTGTTTGAGGTGCAGCGTAAGTGCGGCGCCAGCCTCGTCATGGTGTCCCATGCGCCCGAACAAGCGGCGCTCTGCGACCGTAATATCGACATGAAGGACGGGCGCGTCGTGGGGGAGGCGTGCCCGTGAACCATATCGGCTTTGCGGCGCGCAATCTTAAGCGCCGCCCCGCGCGGTCGCTTCTCACCATCCTCGGCGTCGCCTTCGCCGTGGGTAGCTTCATCACTCTGTACGGTCTGTCGCAGAGCGTGCACGAGAACGTGGAGCGAAGCTTCAGCGAGCACGATATCGACCTCACCGCGAAGCGGCGCGGCATTGCCGAACCGTTCGGTGGGACAATTCCGCAAGACCTCGCCGCAGACGTCGCGGCGATTCCCGGCGTTGCGGACGTCGCCGGGCAGCTCGTCACCTTCGCCGCCACCGACAATGACGACAGCGTGCTAGCCGCAGGTTGGCCGCCGGGCAGGTTCTATTGGGACACGGTGCCTTTGAAGGCTGGCCGCATGCCGACACCGGACGAGACCAAAATCGCCCTGGTCGGCGCCGACATCGCGCGCACGCTGGACAAGCGCCCCGGCGACGACATCACCCTGCTCGGGGAACGCTTCCGCATTGCCAGCCTCACCGACTATCACTCGGTGATCAACCGCAACCAGGTCATCGTGAAGCTGGCCGATCTGCAGGAGCTGACCTTTCGCGATGGCGCACTCACATTTTTGTCCATTAGGCTCGACGATCCCGGCGATCAGGCCAACGCCGACCGGATCGCGTCCGCCATCGAAGCGCTCGGCAAGCTCACCGTGTCTCGAAGCGAAAGCATGATGCGGGACGACAGCATGTTCGGCCTCCTCACCGCGGTCTCCACCTCCATGGCCTGGGTGGCACTGTTCATGGGCGTGCTGATGGTGCTCAACACGTTGCTCATGGCCGTGCTCGAACGCACGCGCGAGATCGGCATCTTGGCGGCCATCGGCTGGTCGAAGACGCGCATTATGAGCGCTGCGCCTGTTCCTCGTTTTGGGCAAATGGCTCCGAACAGATAGGCATTTTGATAGCGCTGATCGGCGGGTTGACGGGGGCGCGAGCCCTTCTTCGCCCACAGCCGCGTCTGGCCGTTCTTCTGACCAAGGCG
>JAAELR010000086.1 GCA_024226455.1 Paracoccaceae bacterium | reverse complement strand
TTTGGACTGTAGTTCCAGGTAAGCCTCAACAAGCTCGTCCTTGCTCAACTTCTTAAGGGTGTCTCGATCCATGGCCCCATAGATTCAGAGATCTCGAGCGACCACAAGGGCGCGCGCAAGGGGGGTGAGTAATTACCAAACGCATCTCGAAATCACCGACAAAAGCCATCGAGATAGTCCAGGATCACCGCGAAAAGGCCGTCTCATTCATCGCAAACGACACCAAAATCAGACTTCTCTGAATCGCCCTGGTGCCGGCCGGGCCGATGTTGCTTTCCTGCCCGTTTGTTCTATCTTTGGCCCCCATGATGCCCACTATCCAGAACGGCTGGCCGCGCCCGCCCGCGGCGCTGCCGCACGACCTGCTCGGCCTGCCGCCGGACGGGGCGCGGGTGACGGTGGCGGGCCTGGTGCTGGTGCGGCAGCGTCCGGGTACCGCCAAGGGGGTGATCTTCATCACGCTTGAGGACGAAACGGGCGTTTCCAACGTCGTCGTCTGGCGCAAGGTCTACGAGCGCTTCCGCCGCGCGGTGATCGCCGGGCGGCTGCTGCGGGTCACCGGGCGGATCCAGCGCGAGGGCGGCGTGGTGCATGTCATCGCCGATCAGATCGAAGACCTGTCAACCCTGCTCGACAGCCTGTTCAGGGCAATCGACTGAATAGACTGGTGACGTGGGCGTGGTTTTCTGACTCAAAGCCATGTGAGCTTACCATGAGTCAGTTTTGCCATCTGACCCACAGTTTTGGGATCTTGAGCCTTCGTTTGCATCTGACCTGAATGGCTCTCAGGCCGCGTTTGAATAATGATACCAATGACCTGCAACTGATCTTTCGCTGTTTTTTTTGG
>JAAELR010000085.1 GCA_024226455.1 Paracoccaceae bacterium | reverse complement strand
GTTCGCTTCGACGGCGTCGAGAACGTCCTGACCAAGACCGGTTTTCTGCAGATTCAGAACGGCAAGATCCAAATCGTCTGGCCGAAATCGGAAGCCACCAGCGACCTTAAACCCAAGGGGCCGTGGCCCAAATAGCGGTGCCCGATTAGGCCGAGGAGCGGGCGGAAGCCCGCCCTCGCCGCGCCGACATAGAGATCACCTTGGACGCACTTCTTTCCGGCGATCTGCTGTTTGCCGCGCTGATGGTCGGTTCGGTCTACGCCCTGGTGGCGTTGGGCTTGAACCTGATCTACGGCACTCTGCGCCTCCTCAACATCGCCCACGGCGACCTGATCATGCTCGGCGCTTATGCGTCGTTCTGGCTGTTCACGCTGGTCGGACTGTCGCCGATCATCGGCGCCGGCGTCGCCGCGATCGGCTGCGCGGGGCTCGGCGCGGCGGCTTATTACGCGCTGTTGCGCCGGCAGATCGAGCAGCCCGGTCCGATCGAGAAGCTCGAGGCGAATTCGCTGCTGCTGTTCTTCGGCCTGTCGGTGATTATCCAGAACATGGCATCGCTCGCCTTCACCGCTTCGCCTAGGGCGATCGCCCATCTGGACCAGATCTACCAGATCGCGGGTGTCTCGATCACCGCCAACCGGCTGGCCACCTTGGTGATTGCGGTCGTGATCTGCGTCGCCTTGACGGCTTTCCTGCGCCTCAACATTTATGGTCTGGCGATCAAGGCGCTGATCCAAAACCGAGATGCGGCCGCGATCTCCGGAGTCAATGTCGAACGGGTTCGGCTGATGAGCCTGCTTGCCGGGTTCGGTCTCGCCGGCCTGGCCGGTGCGCTGCTCAGCATGACCGAGCAAATCTCACCCTTCATGGGCTTTCCGTTCACCATCGCCGCCTTCGTCGTGATCATCCTCGGCGGCCTTGGCAACCTTACTGGCGGCATGATCGCGGGGCTGTTGCTGGGCGTTCTGGAGACCTATGGGGTTGCCCTGACCTCGCCAAGCTATCGTTCGATCCTGGTCTACGGCGTCTTCATTGCGGTGCTGCTCTACCGCCCCCAGGGCTTGCTCGGCGGCAAGCGTATCAGCCGGTGACCATACTCGGCGCCACGGTTTCGAAGGGCGCTTGGGCGGCGCTGGCCGCCGCGGCGGCGTTCACCATCGCCGTGCCGATGGCGGGCGAGAACTATCTGACCGGGGTCGGCTTTTCACTATTCGCGTGGATTGCGCTGTCGCAAAGCTGGATCGTGCTGTCCGGCATGGCCGGTTATATCTCGCTGGGACATGTCGTGTTCAGCGGTCTC
>JAAELR010000084.1 GCA_024226455.1 Paracoccaceae bacterium | reverse complement strand
GCCATTGTTTCATCCGTTCCCGGTCGCTCATCGGCGGCAGCGGAATGCGCTCTACAAACGGCCTGGTCAGGTCCTGGCCCCGGGTGTCAGGTACCCTGAAGTCATAGCGGCAGGTCACCATCAGCCGCGAGGTGACGCCGGGCCGGGCAAAGGCGCTGAACACGGCCCGAAGGTCTGCGAGCAGATGCGGTTGGGGCTGGACCACCGGTGTCTCGGCCGTGGGCGTCTGCAGCGAGTGCTCAAAGTCGTCGAGCACCAGGAAGATCGGTGACCTCCTGAAGGGCCCGGCGAGCAGCGATCGCAGAATGTCCTCAAGGTTCTCTGGCGTTTCCGTAAAGTCGGCCTGCATTGCGGCGAGTTGGCGCTTGAGGCTCTTGGTCTCGTCGCCGCCATAGGGCATGGCGTCCGCCATGTCATCTGCGGCGGCCTTGAGCTGCGCGAAGATCACCCGCGCGTTGGCGCTGCCCTGCCCGGGTTTGGGACTGACCACCACCACCGTCCGGTGACCTGTCAGGCGTATGGCGATCCTTGCGGCAAGGCTCGACTTGCCCAGGTTTCCGATGCCATGGGCCAAAAGCCCCCGCCCGCCCTGGCGCAGGGTCGACAGAGCGCGCTGGATCGTTCGGCGGCGGCCCACGAATGTGTCGCGCCCGGCAACCCTGATCCTGTTGTCACTGTCGGGAAACGCCGGCTCGGCCACCGGCGCATCGCGTTCGTCCAGGTTACGATTGCAGATCGGGCCGCCACCCTCTGCCCCGAGATACACCCGCGCCAGATGCCAGTGCCTGCCGTTTCGCGGGTCCTGGTTCTGCGCCCTGATCCGTTCGCG
>JAAELR010000083.1 GCA_024226455.1 Paracoccaceae bacterium | reverse complement strand
TTGCGGGCCATGACGAAGGCGGCCGGAACTGGGGCCGCATCGCATCGCTGATCGAGACCTGCAAGCTCAACAGTGTCGAGCCATATGCCTATCTCAAAGCAACCTTGGAGGCCATCGCCGCCGGGCATCCTGCCGCAAAAACCGACGAGCTCATGCCCTGGAACTTCCAGAAAGCAACGTGACAGCCGACCCAGATATCGCTTACATTGAAGCCCACCATCTTTGCTGTGCTTGCCCTTCGGGGCGGTCTTCAAAATGTTCGGAGGAAACCTGGACATCAAGCTCAACCCCTGGTTAGCCTTGGGTTCGGGCGCAATGCATGGGCATCAGTTGGTATCCTATGGGATGACGTCAACATGAAGGTAGTTAGTAGCATTGAGACACTAGATATGTGTGTACTCTATGGTTGATCCTGAGAAGCATATTCGGTGCACACCTGATGCACCGTCTTCACGTCGTCGCGGGTGCAGTCGAAACTGCCGGCGGTCATGCGGATGACGAATTGCCCCTCATGCGTGGTCTGGGTCAGGTAGATGCGGCCGTCGTCGTTGATGTTTTGCAGCAGGGCGGCGGTCAGCGCGTCGGCGTCGCCTCCCTCTGGCGCGTATTGGAAGGTGAAGAGCGCCAGCCGCGGTTCGGTGGTGATGCGGAAATCCGGCGTGGCGCGGAGCATTTCGGCCAGTTCCGCCACCCATGCCACATGGTCGCGGACCCGGGCTCGCAGGCCCTCTAGCCCGTAGGCACGCAGGCAGAACCACAGTTTCAGCGCCCGGAAGCGGCGGCCCAGCGGCACCGTCCATTCGTTGAAATTGGTGACATCTTCCTGGCCCTGGGTTTGCAGATAGCCTGGGCGCAGGCCCATGGAGCGGATCTGTGGCGCGGGGTCTGCGAGGAACTGCACCGAGCAGTCGAATTGCGCGCCGAGCCATTTATGCGGGTTGAAGACGATGCTGTCGGCGCCGTCGACGCCGTCCCAGAGGGGGCGGAACTCGGGGCAGATCATCGCCGAGCCCGCCCAGGCGGCATCGACATGGGTGTAAAGGCCGTGGGTTCTTGCGACTTCGATACAGGCGGCGACCGGGTCGAAGGCGCCGATCGAGGTGCCGCCCGTGCAGAGCACCAGACCGGCAGGTAGATAGCCGGCCCTGAGATCGGCACGGATCGCGGCGTCGAGTTTTTCGGGATCCATCGCATAGTCGGCATTGGTGCCGACCTTGACCAGGTTCTGCTGGCCGAGCCCGGCGAGCCGCACCGCCTTGTCGACCGAGCTGTGGGTCTGGGCGCTGGCATAGATGCGGATCGGGGCACTGCCGGTGATGCCCTGCTCGACCGATGCCCAGCTGGTTGACCGGTCGCGCATGGTGATGATGGCCGAGAGGGTGCAGGTGGTGGCGCTGTCGTGGATGGTTCCGGTGAAATGCCCCGCCAGCCCCAGCGCTTGGCGCAGCCAGCCGGTCATCACCTGCTCAATCTCGGTCGCCGCCGGCGAGGCTTGCCACAGCATGCAGTTCGACGCGATGGCATTGGCCAGTTGCTCTGCCCACATGGAGGCGGGCGAGGCGTTGGCCGGGAAATAGGCAAAAAAGCGCGGGTGCTGCCAGTGGGTCATGGCGCCGGGCACGATGGCTTTGAAATCGGCGAAGATCGCCTCGGGGCTCTCGGGTTGTTCGGGTGCCGTTGCAGGCAGTTTGGCGGCGGTTTCGCCCGGGCTGGCGCGGGCCCGTACCGGGCGGTCGCGCAGGGTGTCGTGATAGTCGAAGGCCCAGTCGGCGGCGCGTTTCGACCAAAGGTGCAGGTCTTCGTGGTTCATGGGGTTTTCCCTGGTGTTCGTTAACAGGTTTAGCAAAGCCGCGGGCTTTGGCAAGGGCAGAGAGGCTGGGGCCGCGCCTGTCGCCCCTCCCACCCGCCCTCCCCGGCGCGACAGGCGCGGGGGGCGTCTAGCCTCGCAGCAGATCGTCGATCGGCCCGCTCGGGATGGCGTCGGCGAGGGCGGTGAAATCGCCGTTGTCGAACATTGCCCGACCGGCGTCGAATATCACCCGGTGGGTGACGCGGGCCAGCGCCGAGCCGAGCGAGATGCGCGCCACGCCCATTGTGGCGAATTCCTCCCGGCTGATCAACGCCAGCGGGCCCGCGGCCAGCGCGTTCACCGGTTTGGCGGTGGCGGCGAGCACCTGCCGCAACTCATCGACCCCCGGCGGCAGCGGTACATAGAGACAATCGGCCCCCGCCGCGTCGAAGGCGCGGACGCGGGCCAGCGCCTGTGCCAGATCATATGTGCCGTTCATCACCCCGTCCGCACGCGCCACCAGCACGAAGTCGCGGGGCAGGGCGCGAGCGGCGGCGGTGGCGGCGCGGATGCGTTCGACGGCGAGGTCGAACGGGTAATGCGTGTCATTGCCGAAATCGGCGTCTTCGATGGAGATGCCCGCCAGCCCGGCCTTTGCCGCCAACCGCACCGTCTCGGCGCAGGTTTCGGGCGCATCGCCAAAGCCGTTCTCGAAATCGCCCGACACCGGCAGGTTTGTCGCTGCGACCAGATCCTGGGCATGGGCCAGCGCCTCGTCGCGACTGACGGTGCCGCCATCAGTGCGGCCCAGGGTGAAGGCATGTGCTGCAGACGAGGTGGCGATGGCTTGCGCGCCCAGAGCGGCCAGCATTTTCGCCGATCCCTTGTCCCAGGCATTGGCTAGGATGAACGGATCGCCGGGGCGGTGCAGGGCACGGAAAGCGGTGCCGGGGTCTTGGGTCATCGGGTTGCTTTCTTTGCGAATTGAGGTTCCTGGTCGATCAGGCGCGCCTTGCGCCAGAGCCTGCCGCCATGGCCGGTGAGCCGCCCGTCAGGGCCGAAGGCCCGGTGGCAGAGCATCTGGATCGAGACTGGAATGGCGCGCTGACGGCGCGGGCGAGATCGCGACAGGTGATCGTTCGCCCGGCGGCGATTTGTTGCAATGCAGACCAGACTCTGTGCTGGCCCCCCCCGTGCCGGTGGGGGCCGGTCGCATCCGGCCGGTCTGGCCCGGATGCAGCACAGCGGAAGGCCACCCGCGGGCTATTCTGCGACCTGCGCGGTGCCCGGCAGCGCCTCGGCGAACCGGACCAGCCGCTGCAGCGCGTCGGCAAGGCGCGCGTCCTCGACGGTCAGCGCCACGCGCAGGTGCCCGGCGGCGGCCTGGCCAAAGCTTTCGCCCGGCATCACGGCGATATGCTCGGCATCGAGCAGCGCATTGGCGAAATCCTCGCCGCCAAGCCCCGTGGCGCGAATGTCGAGCATCACGTACATCGCGCCGCCACTGGGCACCGGGCGCACCACGTTCGAGCCGCGCAGAAGCTCCAGCGCGATTTCACGGCGGCGCCTGAACGGGGCGGCGATGCCCTGCTCCAGGTCCTCGCCCTGCTGCAACGCGAAAAGGGCGGCATCCTGCAGGAAACCGGGCACGCCATAGGTGGTGTGGGTGCTGAGGTTGATCAGGTGCGCCACCGCCTCTTCGGGTCCGACGATCCAGCCCACCCGGCTGCCGGTCATCGCGTGGCTTTTGGACATCGACCCCACCACCAGCGTGCGCTCTGCCATGTCGGGCAGGGTGCGCGGGCTGATATGGCTGCCTTCCCAGACCTGGGTGTCATAGACCTCATCCGAGATCAGCCACAGGTCATGGTCGCGGCAGGTCTGCGCGATGCCGTTCAGTGTGGCCGGGTCATATACCACGCCGGTGGGGTTGTTAGGCGTGTTGATCAGCAGCGAGCGCGCCCCGGGTGCGGCGGCGGCGATATGGGCGGCGAGCGGCTGAAAGCCGTGCTCGGGCCGCGCCGCGATGGCACTCGGAACGGCCCCGGCTCCGCGGATGGTGCCGGGATAGGTGGCATAGTACGGATCGATGAACAGCGCCGTGTCGCCGGGGCTGCTGGTGGCGGAATGGGCGGCAAAAAGAGCGGCCTGACCACCCGGCGTCACCACCACGTTGTCGCGCGTGGTGGTGACGCCGGTGCGTTCGGCGACGCGCGCGGCGATGGCGTCGCGCAAGGCGCTGGTGCCGGGGATGGCGGCATAGCCGGTATTGCCCGCAAGTGCCGCCCGGTGCATATGGTCGAGGATCGCCGGTGCCGTGCGGATATCGTGCTCGCCGATGGTAAGCTCTGTCACCGGCGCGCCGCCGGCGATCATCTCGCGGGCGCGGAGGAAGACGTCCCAGCCGCCGGAGCCGCCGCCGGTGAGGCCGGTTATGCGTTTAGAGAGTCTCATGTCGGCGAGATGGGCACGGGTGGCGGGGAATTGTCAATCGGGCATTCGAACATCCGGCCCCCCGGTTTTCCTGACCGGCAAGACCGGGTGTCGCGGCTATTTCAGCGTGGCCCGCAGCTTTTTCGGCAGCTTGTCGCGGATCGTGGCATAGGCCACGTCCAGCCGGTGGCGGATCTCGGCCTCGCCGCGCTCAAACGGGACCAGCACCCAGGAGCGGTGAAAATAGGGCGCCTTGCCACCGATGCCGGCCTCGATCAGCATGGCGGCGGTCTCGGTGTCGGGGGTCTTGACCGACACGCCCCCGGCGTCCGCCCCGATGGCGGCAAAGATCTTGCCGCCCACCTTCCAGACGTCGTGGCCGGGGCCGAAGGGTTCAGAGCATTCCGCGCCGGGGTATTCTGCACAGATCGCGTTGATGTCGGTCCGGTCCATGGGGTGTCTCCTTGTCAGGTTGTTCTGGGCCAGTACCAGTCCCGCGCAGGGCGGTCAGCACCAGGGGCCTGCCCGGGTTCCAGTGCTGCGTCTGGCTTCGGCTTTATCGGGGGCAGTCTAGCGCAGGCGGGGCGGCGTGCGAAGGGGGCATCCATCCTGCCTGTTCGCTGGGTTCGCTCCAACGGTGGCAGACTGCTTATTGCGTCAATGCCAGGGTCATCAACGAAGCTCAGGTTCGCGAGGACAACGCGGGAGAGCGTAGCTTCAGGGCAATTGCTCGGACGCCCGCGCAAGCCACTGCGTGTTGTAGGCCTGGAGCCCAACCGAAACCGTGGCAGCGACGGCTTCGGTTTCGGGGCCGTGCCCGGCCCCGTTCAGGGCAAGCAGGGCAGCACCTCTGGCACTTCCTACGGGGACCCGCGAGCGATACACCTCCCTGTCGGGCAGAAGCGATGCGAGAACGCTGAGATAGGCGTCATTGGCCGCAAATGGGCCGTCGACGACAACCCGTTGCGTGCGGCCCAGCCCTTGCACGGTCACCGCCGTCATCTGGGCCGTATAGAGCGCGGCAAGACCGGCGCGCTCCTGGTCGGTTTCCGGCGCCGGTCCCAGGATCCGGCCCCGGCTTCCGGAATTCGGCACCGGTCCGCCGCTGTCGGTAAAGGAAGGCAGCGCCAGGGTTCCGCGTCCGATCAGAGCGGTGATGGTGTTCAGCGACGGGGTGGTTCGGTTGTCGGCACCGGCGACCCGACCGAACTCTTCGCCCCCCATGAAGCGGGCGCAACCGACAGGTGCGCCCGACACGGTGGTATTGCTCACTTGATCGCGCAGGGCGTCGATTTCGCCCAGTTCTGCCGCGCTGTCAAACGCGATGATCCAGGTTCCCGTCGAAAGAAGGACCAGCGGCTTCAGGGCCTCGTATGTCAGGTAGTTGGCGTTGCTGTCATGTATTCCGCAAAGCACCTTGCCCTGGCCCTGCAACCGCAATTGCGGCGCCGTGCCCAGAACCTCGTCGGCCCGGCGTACCGGTGCCATCAGGTCTGCCCAGCCGCGCGACCGGGCCAGCGTCGAGTAATCCCGCGCCCGCGGTGCCCAGAGATGGGTCTGCGCCCCCAGCGACGTCACTTCGCTGGCCAGAGTTCCGCAAAGGCGAAAGGCGATGTATTGCGCATAGGGAAGGATATGGCGCACCCGCGGGAAGTCTCGCGGGAAATGGGTTTCCTGCCACAGCAACTGGCGCCCGAGGGTCAGTGCGCCAGGGTTCGTTGGCGCCAGCACCTCGGGGAAGGGGGGCTCGATCCTTGCATATGCCCAGGCAATGTCGTCGGGCACATCCGCCAGATAGCTCATGATCGCAAGCGCCAGATCACCCGATCTGTCGAGCAGCGCAAGTGCCGATCCGTGGCTGCATGGAACGATGGCATCGACCGGCGTGATACGGTCGAAATCCCGTATCGCGCGGGAGGCAAAGCGCAGCACGGTTTCGGGATCGAGATGCAGATAGGGCGGGCCGTCGAGCCGGACGGCGCGGGTGGAACGCTGGTTCAGAACCTCAAAATCGGGCCCGAACTGAACCACCTTGGTGTTGGTAGAGCCCACATCGATGACTGCGATGCTGTGCGGAATGCGCGCCAAAGCCGACAATTGTGGTCCTATCGCAGGATGGCAAGGCCGCGCCGTTTCAGTCGCTGGCGGGATTCGCAATCAGGGTGTCGATTTCGGCGCGCGACGGCATCGATGGCGCGGTGCCGGGGCGGGTCACAGAGATGCCGGCCGTGGCACAGCCGAACCGCACCGCGTCCACCGGATCGGCGCCCTCGGCAAGTGCGGTGGCAAAGCCGCCGCTGAAGGCGTCTCCGGCGCCCGTGGTCTCTACCACCGGGCCGGCGGAAACCACCGGAACATGAACCGCCCGGGCGCCGTCCTTGAAAAAGGCGCCGTTCTCGCCCAGCGTGATGATCGCCGCCCCGACCCCGGCGGCAAGCAGCGCGTCTGCCGCGGCCTCTGCATCGGCCACTGTGACCACGGGGATGCCGGTGATGCCCTCGGCCTCGGACTCGTTGGGTGTCACGAAATCGCAAAGCGCCAGCATGTCGGGCGGAATGTCAGCCGCCGGGGCGGGGTTGAGGATGGTCCGCACCCCGGCGGTGCGGGCGATCTTCAGTGCGTGATGGGCGGCCTGCATCGGTTGTTCAAGCTGGGTCACGAACACCGACGCCGCTTCGATCAGGGTCCGTTGCGCTTCTATGTCCGCGGCAGAGATTTCCCCCGCCACACCGGGGCAGATAATGATGGCGTTGTTGCCGCTCGCCTCTTCGACAAAGATATAGGCCGCGCCGGTATAGCCGTCGCCGGTCTGGGTGACGGCAGGTTTCACCCCTGCATCGGCCCAGGTCTTCAGTGCCATGTCGGCAAACGGGTCACGGCCAAGACGCGATATGAAATGCACCTCTCCGCCGGCGCGCGCCGCGGCCACCGCTTGGTTCGACCCCTTGCCGCCGGGCCCCAGCGCGAAAGAGTTGCCCAGGATGGTTTCGCCCATGCGCGGCGGCCGTTCGGCCCGGTAGGCGGTATCGGCCACAAAGACCCCCAGAATGACGATTGTGCCGCTCATTGACGTTCTCCTCATGCGTCGGGCGGGACCACGCCCTTGCGGAACATAAAGCAGCCGTAGAACCGCCGCTCGCCGGTCTGGATGACGGCATAGCTGTCGCGTGCCATGTCATAAAACGCGAAACGCTCGATGCTGACCATCGGGCGGTGACCCCCTTCGGCGGCGTTTATGGCGTGCTGCACCTCTTGCTGCACGGGCGGCACCTCGTCTGGTTGCCCGACGATTTCCATGCGGCCGGCGAAATCGTCGACGAAGGTGTCGAGCGGCATCACCGACAGCACGGCCTCTGCCGCTTGCGCCGCGGTCAGGTTCTCCATCCGCAGCAGGTCGCCATAGACCGTGGACCGGCTGACCGAGTCCGAGGGGAAATTGGTATCGGCGATGATCAGGGCATCGCCATGCCCCATGGACCGCAGCGCAAAAAGCACATCGGCATTCAGGCGGGGGTCTATTCCTTTCAGCATGGTCTCCCTTTCGGTTTGGACGCCCGGCGCGTCAATCCAGCCGCTGGCCGGACGCGCTGTCGAACAGATGGATGGCATCGGGGGCGGCGGAAAACGCCACCCGCTGCCCCGGCGCGAAATCCTGCCGGTCGCGAATCACCACGACAAAATCCTTGCCGTCAGAGCGCACAACCAGATGAATCTCGGCCCCCGTTTGCTCGACGACCGTGATCTCGCCCGCGACCCCCTTTTCCGAGAGCCGGGTGTTTTCGGGCCGGATACCAATGGTCACCGATTGCCCGTCCGTCAGATCATAGTCCGATCCCAGCGCGAATTCCGCACCGTTCGCAACCGCGATGGCCCGCGCCCCGTCCAGACGGATGCCGGCGTCGAAGAAATTCATCGACGGGGCCCCAATGAACCCGGCGACGAACAGGTTGGCCGGTCGGTCGTAGAGATCCAGCGGAGTGCCGATCTGTTCGATATCGCCCGACTGCATGACCACGATCTTGTCGGCCATGGTCATCGCCTCGATCTGATCGTGGGTGACGTAGACCGTCGTGGTGGCCAGCCGCTGGTGCAATTCACGGATCTCGGCGCGCATCTGAATGCGCAGCTTGGCATCGAGGTTGGAAAGCGGCTCGTCGAACAAGAACACCTGCGGGTCGCGCACGATGGCGCGGCCCATGGCCACGCGCTGGCGTTGACCGCCCGACAGGGCCCGGGGGTAGCGTTGCAGATACGGGGTCAGCCCCAGCACCTCTGCCGCGCGGGCTACCCGGTCGGCGATATCGGCCTTGTCCAGCTTGCGCATGCGCAAGCTGAACGCCATGTTGGCGGCGACGGTCTTGTGCGGGTAAAGCGCGTAGTTCTGGAACACCATCGCGATGTCGCGCTCGGCAGGCGGCAGGTTGTTCACCAGACGCTCGTCGATATGGATGGTGCCGTCCGATATCCCCTCGAGCCCCGCGATCATCCGCAACAGGGTCGACTTGCCGCAGCCCGACGGACCGACCAGCACCACGAACTCTCCGTCGTCGATATCCAGATCGAGCCCGTGAATGACCTCTGTCGACCCGAAGGACTTGCGCAGAGAACGCACTCTGACCTCAGCCATTTCACCCCGTCCCGGTTGCTTGCTGCATAACGAGTACCCGGTCGGGTGTAACCTGTCCACGGGGGATTAACCCACGAGAATCTTGACAGGTTTGGGTTTGGTTGAGATGGTCTTGGGGTCTGCCCTGAACAATTGCCGCAATTGGGACCAATGGGTCACCGGGTGGGCGGACCCATTTGAAAGGCGCCCGCCGGTCCCGGTGGGCGTTCAAAAGCCAGGGAGGAAGACGCTATGAAAGTTGAACACTACAAGGCCATTATGCGCGCCCAGATGAGCCGCCGCAGGATGCTGCAGGGCGCCGCCAGCGTCGGCGCCATCGCCGCGGTGACCACCGGCACCTCGATCAAGCCGGCGATGGCCGGGTCGGACGAAGATCTGCGCGCCGAGCTATTGAAGATCCCCGGCGTGGGCATGGGCTCGCCCACCGATGCCGACTGGCAGAAAGTCGGCGAAATGACCCTCGGGCCGACCAAGGAGCGGGTGGCAGAAGGCGAGTTCGAAGGCGTCGAACTAACCTTCATGGGGCTAAACAACCAAAACCTGCACAACTTCCTGTTCCGAGGGTTCCTGAAGCCGTGGGAGGCCTATACAGGCGCCAAGATCAACTGGGTGGACCTGGCCCAGGCCGACTATAACCCGCGCCTGCAGCAGGCCATCGCCACCGGCACGGTCGATTTCGACATCATCGAGATGGGCGCCCCGTTCGAGGGCGACACCGCCGGCAAGGGGCTGCTGGACGAAATGCCCGGCTGGGTGGCCGACCAGATCGAAGCCCACGACCTTGTGAGCTACCTCAAGCCGCCGGTCGGTACCTGGGACGGCAAATCCTACCGGGTTACCATCGACGGCGACTGCCACACCTTCGCTTACCGTACCGATTATTTCGGCGATGGCTCTGTCTCTGGCCGCATGGGGCCGCCGCGCACCTGGCAAGAGGTCAACGCGATCTCGAAGGATCTGATCGGCAAGGAAGACCCATTGACGGGTCTGCCCGCGCATGGATATCTCGACCCGCTCAAGGGCTGGGGCGGCTTTGGTTTCTACTTCCTGGAGAACCGCGCCGCGGCCTATGCCAAACACCCCGAGGATCCGGCGTGGCTGTTCGATCCCGACACCATGAAGCCAAGGGTCAACAACCCCGCCTGGGTGCAGGCGATCCAGGACGTGATGGACCTGATCGAGGCCGGCGCCTATCCCGCCGACCAGATCAACGCCGACCCCGGCACCACCGGTTTCCAGCAATTCCTGGCCGGTACCGGCTCGATGCTGATGTGGTGGGGCGATATCGGCTCGAACGCGCGCACCTCGGATACGTCCGTCGTGGGCGACGTCGTGGGCTTCGGCATCAACCCCGGTTCCGACCGGGTCTACAACTCGGCCACCGGAGCATGGGAGGACACCTATAACGAGGCGCCGAACATGGCCTATATCGGCTGGGGCGTCTACGTCACCAAGAACGTCTCGGGCGACGACAAAAAGCGCAAGGCGGCCTGGTCGGCAGCGGCTCATTTGGGCGGCAAGGACATCTCGCTGTGGATGTCGGCCTATCCGTCGGGGTTCCAGCCCTACCGCAACTCGCACTTCCAGTATGACGAATGGGAAGCGGCGGGTTACGACCGGGCCTTTGTCGAGGACTATCTCGGTTCGAACGCGCATAGCTACAACCACCCGAACGCCGCTATCGAGCCCCGCATCCCGGGTATCTTCCAGTACTACTCGGTCGCCGAGGACGAACTGTCCAAGGGCTATGCGGGCCAGTACGGCAGCGCGCAAGAGACCGCGGACGCCATCGCCGCGGCCTGGGAAAAGATCACCGACCAGATCGGGAGGGAGTCTCAGATCGCGCTGTATAAGGCGTCACTGGGAATGTAGTGAAGTCAGGCCTCACCCCCCAGTGGGGTGGGGCCGACCGAGTTGGAGGGCGGAAAAGAGGCCAGACTTGCATATTTGTTGAGATGCAGCGAACGTCCGTAAGCAAGGAGTGCCCAATGGAAGAAGAACTCTCTCCGTTTGTGCAAACTGATTTTTCTGACGTGCCCAAATGGGAGGCTTTATTGAGTGAGGTCGCAAACGAGAATGAAATGGGTTTTCGGGCGTACATCAAAGCCGTCTCGGAATCTCGTTTTTCAGGTGCCAATCCAAAAGAAATCATAGCGGCGTTTCCTGATGCTTTGGTAGTCTTTGTTGCCGATCGACGAGCCCTGGAAAAGCATGAGGTATTGTGTGTTGATGGTGAGGATGCGACAGCAATGTTCCGAGCAAAAGTGGGTGATCTTTGGATCGTTGAGAACCACGTGTCGATTGGCAATCTTTTTTTCGAGGAGTTGTTGGAGCAGGTTGGAGAAGACGGCATATTGGTTGCACTCTAGAGTCCAAGTGTTGCCGTGCCATTTACTGCTTCGGCAGATAGTAGCTTGTCGCCTGTGCTTTTTATTGGTTTCGGCGTTTTTCGGTGTCCTTAAGCGGCGCGGCTTTCTGCGCGGTATCGCGACAGGATGAGGATTTCGAGGAACCGTTCCACAAATTTACGACCAAAACGCCTGAACCACTTTGCCAGGAGGCGGAAATTATGGCCCGCGGCACAGAGGATGACGTTGATGGCGTCCATTGCCCGATAGGTGATTGCAAGCAATCACCGTAAGGGGCCGTCTTTTCCTTTGAGG
>JAAELR010000082.1 GCA_024226455.1 Paracoccaceae bacterium | reverse complement strand
GGCGGCCCACCAGGATCGGATTGATTTCGATTTCCTCGACCGCCTCGCGCATCGCAAATTCGGCCAGGGCCTGCAGCATGCCTAGCAGGGCTTCGATATCGGCGCCTGGTGCGCCACGCCAGCCTCTCAGGCGTCGGGCGATCTTCAGGCGCTCGAGATCACGCCCGATTTCAGCACGCTTAAAGGGCGCCGCCAGCAGGATACTATCGTTCCACAGCTCGGCCTCGACGCCGCCACCGGCGATCATCATCACCGCCCCCACCGATGGATCGAGGTACACGGACACCATCATCTCGGCGATAACGTCATCGGCCATTTTTTCGATCAGCAGGCTGGTTAACGGGATGTCGGGGACGTGTCGAGCCATATCGCCGCGCATCTCTTCAACGGCCGCCAGAACCGCGTCGCCATCGGTCAACCCGATCCTGACGGCGCCGCATTCGGTTTTATGCATCAGCCGCGCATCGAGCGCCTTGATCGCGACCGGAAACCCGATCTCGGCCGCCGTCCCGGCTGCGCCATCGGGCGTGGTCACGCGACCCTCCGGTACACAAACACCCGATATCCTTAACAAGGCCTTGGCCTCGGCTTCGTCCAACAGCAACCCTTTGAGCGGCAGTTGGCCATCAACCTCCGCCAGCGCTTCAATGCCTTCGTTCTGTAACTCGGCCCGGCGCTCGCGCCACCACAGCGCATGACTTAGCGCGGCGATGCATTCCTCGAGCCCCTGCATCGCGGCAAGGCCCAGGCTTTGGGTGTGATCGCGCGCGTGGG
>JAAELR010000081.1 GCA_024226455.1 Paracoccaceae bacterium | reverse complement strand
CTCCACCTGGGCGCCGAGGATGCGCACCCGGGCCCGATCACGCTCGGCCAGGGCCTTGCTATATTCGCGCAGGTATTTCTCCCGCTCCCCTTCCCACTGGACCTTTTGCAACCGCAGGTCTTTGTCCTCCAGCGCGGCCAAGGGCTGGTGCTCGCTGACCAGGTCGCCGGCGCGCACCTGGGTGCTGGCGATGTAGCCGTCCTGCGGCGCGGTGATGGCCCGTTGCACCGAACCCTCCAAGACCGCCGGCGCCGTGATGCGGTAATCGCCGATGGCGAAGACGAAGAACAGGGCCAAGGCCGACAGTGCCAGGGCCGTGGTCTTGAGGACCAGGTGCCCGGCGCCGAGGAGATCGCCGGCGAATCCGCGCACGGCGTCCCATACCTTGGCGGTGATCCAGCGATCCTCGCGCCGCTTGGCCTCCAGCACCGGTCCGATCAGGGTGCCGGCGTGCTCGCAGAGCCGGACATCATCGGCAGTGAAGGGTTGGTCGTCGCCGCGCTCCAGGGTCAGCGCCCCGATCATGTGGCCGCTGTCGCTTAAGGGGATGGTGCAGACGGCCCTGGTGCCGTGCTGTTCCATCAGTTGTTCCTGGCTCCGCGTGACCAGCGGCACGCCTTGCTCTGATCGCGGCAGGAGCAACGTCTCCTGTTGATCGATCGCTTCGTCCATGGCCACGCCCAGCGCCCGGATCAGGCCGCTCTTTTTATTGAAATTGGCGGTGTGGGACAGGGCGCGCACCTGGGTATGGCGGCCCTTGCGGGTGCCAAAGGAGACCCGTTCGCAGTGCAACATCGTCGCGAGTTCGGTGACGACGGCGGTGGCGGCGCCTATAAAGCGCTCTTCCTGCAACCCGGTGGCGAGCAGTTCCAAGACGGCGGTCAAACCCTGGTGGTGCGGCGCGTCCAGGCTAAGGCGCCGGTGCCACCAGGCGCAACCCCATTGCAGCAGGCGCATCACAGCCCGAAGCCGGG
>JAAELR010000080.1 GCA_024226455.1 Paracoccaceae bacterium | reverse complement strand
GCCGCAAGACGCGGAAGGGGACAGCGTGCCGCCGACTCATTAAGCCACTCCATGCTCGGCGTGGCAACGGGTGAGCGGGTGGTACCATGGGGTTGAGCGAACAAGCACCGTGGGTCCCCCGCGATGCCGAAGGCGATTCCTCGTCAATAGCGGCCGGATCCCCATCTACGGGCACGCCGATCGTGGGGGCCGAGCAGCTTTCCGACTTCAGCGATATCGCGGCCTGGTCGCGGTTGTCCGATGCCGACTCGTTGCCGGCCTTTGCCGCTGCCTGGCTTGACCTGCAGTGCCGCCTGATCGGCGGGGTGACGGATGCAGTTGTGGTTTTCGGCCCCAGCGACGGGCCATTCGTCCCCCTGACCTATTGGCCCGAAGGGAGCGGCGGCGGCCCGGCTCTGGCTGCCATCGCCGAGCTCGCCATGGCGGAGCGGCGCGGGGCTGCGCATCATCGCCGAGTGGATCAGGGGAAGGACTCCTCACGCCTGGATGCGCTCGCCTACCCGCTACTGATCGGTGAGGAGCTGCGCGGGGTCGTCGCCATCGAAGTCGTCCACGAAGGCGATGCCCGGCTTCGGGCTGTGATGCGCCTGCTGCAATGGGGTTGCGCCTGGTGGCACCGGCGCCTTAGCCTGGACGCGCCGCACCACCAGGGTTTGACCGCCGTCTTGGAACTGCTCGCCACCGGGTTGCAGGAAGAGCGTTTTATTGGCGCCGCCACCGCCGTCGTCACCGAGATCGCGACGATGTTGCACTGCGAACGGGTCTCCTTTGGCACCCGCAAGGGCCGCCATACCCAGGTGCGCGCCCTGTCCCACACCGCCAATTTCAACAAAAAGAGCGGCCTGATCCGGGCGCTGGGCGTGGCCATGGACGAAGCGATCGATCAACAGGAGACGTTGCTCCTGCCGCGATCAGAGCAAGGCGTGCCGCTGGTCACGCGGAGCCAGGAACAACTGATGGAACAGCACGGGACCAGGGCCGTCTGCACCATCCCCTTAAGCGACAGCGGCCGCATGATCGGGGCGCTGACCCTGGAGCGCGGCGACGACCAACCCTTCACTGCCGATGATGTCCGGCTCTGTGAGCACGCCGGCACCCTGATCGGACCGGTGCTGGAGGCCAAACGGCGCGAGGATCGCTGGATCACCGCCAAGGTATGGGACGCCGTGCGCGGATTCGCCGGCGATCTCCTCGGTGCCGGGCACCTGGTCCTCAAGACCACGGCCCTGGCACTGTCGGCCTTGGTCCTGTTCTTCGTCTTCGCCATCGGCAATTACCGCATCACGGCGCTGGCGGTCTTGGAGGGTTCGGTGCAACGGGCCATCACCGCGCCCCAGGACGGCTACATAGCCAGCACCCAGGTGCGCGCCGGCGACCTGGTCAGCGAGCACCAGCCCCTGGCCGCGCTGGAGGACAAAGACCTGCGGTTGCAAAAGGTCCAGTGGGAAGGGGAGCGGGAGAAATACCTGCGCGAATATAGCAAGGCCCTGGCCGAGCGTGATCGGGCCCGGGTGCGCATCCTCGGCGCCCAGGTGGAGCAGGCCGAGGCACGCATTGCACTGCTGTCCGAACAACTCACCCGCATCCACATCAGCGCGCCTTTTGCCGGCGTCGTCGTCTCCGGGGACTTGAGCCAGTCACTCGGTGCGCCGGTCTCCCGTGGAGAGGTGCTCTTTGAGGTCGCCCCGCTGGACAGCTACCGGGTCATTCTCCGGGTCGACGAGCGCGACATCTCCAGTCTAAAGGTCGGGCAGAGCGGGGCACTGGCGTTGGCCGGGCTCCCCGGCGAACCCCTGACCGTGAGAGTCGAGAAGATCACGCCCGTGGCCAGCGCCGAGGAGGGCAAGAACGTATTTCGGGTCGAGGCCGCCCTCGAAAGCCCGTCGAGCGCCCTGCGCCCGGGCATGAAGGGTATAGCCAAGATCAAAGTGGATGAGCGCAATCTGTTCTGGATCTGGACTCACAAGCTGGCCTACTGGCTGCGGCTCTGGTGGTGGTCTTGGTGGCCGT
>JAAELR010000079.1 GCA_024226455.1 Paracoccaceae bacterium | reverse complement strand
TAGTGAATGTGGTCTGGTTAAGAATTTCGGGCCATACAATGTAGATCCTGCGAAGGTGACTAAATTTACGGAATAAAAAACCTCAAACCATAGGTTGTTTAGTAAGTAATATTTGGCTCCTCCCGAGAAATATATGATTAGTATTAACACAAAAGAGGAAAAAATGGAAATCCGCCACTTACAAATCGAATTCTCTTTCTTGCTCTCCGCAGAGTCTTCAAACGCCGAAAACCACCGCACTCCTTTTGAGGTTGACGCCCTTGACCGCATCAACACCAGCGGTGTCGCCACCACGATCATCCAGTGGTGCCAGGTCACGCCCCAGTACAGGATCAGCAGCCAGTAGAGCGCCACACAGATCAGTGTCTCGGCCACCGCAACCACAGAGACCCGCCCCGCCGCGCGCGAGGCCTCGCTAGAGATCCAGACCCAGCCCTGTGTCGGTTCTTCTGCCATAGGGCGAGCCTAAACATAGTGGTTGTCGTACACAATCCGGGTCTGGCATCGCCACTGTTTCCACTCGTTACCAGTAAAGCCAACGATTCAACCTCTAGGCCAATTTTCGGCTTGATCCCCAAGATATTCCCGCTTAACGTGTTTCCATAGCCACTCAACACCGGCTAACGGCGGCATGCACAGACCCACCCACCCCTCGCTCCACTGCATGCCGCCGGCCTCCGGCTCCCCCCGGAACAGGGGCGATTTGACGGCTTGCATGCCACGGGCAGTTGCTGCGATACAGGGCGCGCAAGACAGGAGACCACACATGTCCGCGCGCATCTATCAGCCCGCCCGTACCGCCATGTCATCCGGCACCGCAAAGAGCCGGACCTGGGTGCTGGAATACGCCGCCGATCACGCGCGCGATGTCGATCCGCTGATGGGCTGGACCGGCTCCGTCGATACTCAGCCACAGGTGCGGCTGAGTTTCGACAGCAAGGAGGCCGCGCTGGGCTATGCCGAAGAGAATGGCATCGACGCGGTGGTGACAGAGCCGAAAGAGCGCAAGGCCAATATCCGGCCAGGCGGCTATGGCGACAACTTCGCCACCAACCGGCGCACGGTGTGGACCCACTGACAACGAGATAACCGCCGCTATGCTGTCCGCGGCGGTCGGGGCGGTCTGTAAGGTGTCAGTCAACCGGATCGAGAAGCGCGTCAGGCATCCGGCAGTCGCGTACCACTTAGGCGCCGCAGACGCGGGGCTGTAGGCTGCGGGTCAGGCACAGGCGGGCCTCCTGGATGCGACCCGCCTTGCAGGTGATGGTGAGCATGTCCGGTTACAGACCTGGGTTGGCCTTGAGGAAGACCTATTCGATCACCTCAGCGGGAACCTCGACGGGTTTGCCGAGCTTGCGCAACACCGCCGGGCGGGTCACCGTGTCAAAGGCGAGCCGGGCCAGCGCAAAGTAGTCGTCGGCGCTGAGCCCAGAACAGCGACCGTGTTTCTTCCACTGGTGCCAGGCAGAGCCCGACGACCCCATGATATCGGCCATCGCCGCGGTGTCGGCGCGCGTTGGGTTACGCTCTGTGCTGCGGCAGAAACTGGGCCAGCCTTGGTCGAATTGCGGCCAGAGCCCGTGCAGCACCCAGCCGAGCGCCCGGTCGCATTGCGGGTTGCCGCGCGCCTCGCCTTCCAGCGCGCAGAAGGTCGGCGACCAGGAAAGCGACAGCACGTAATAGTCGAATTCGCCGGCCTTCTCGCCCTCTGCATGGGCAAGCGTGGCGGAAAGGATGAGGGTGGCGAGCCAGCGCATTAGGTCTTTTCCTTGGGCCGTTGGGGGGCTATATATTCCGGCAACTTCCCTGAAATCGCGGAAAGGGTCCAGCCGGACCACCGGATTTCCCCGGTCAGGCACGTATTTGTCGAACACGCCCCCAAGCCGCAAGGCGACAGGGCATCGTAAGGAGAGCGCGACATGGCGAAACCGATCATGGCCAAGGCAACCGCCGTCTGGCTGGTGGACAACACCACGATCAGCTTCAAGCAGATCGCCGATTTCTGCGGGCTGCACGAGCTGGAAGTTCAGGGCATCGCCGATGGCGACGTAGCCGCCGGCGTCAAGGGGTTCGACCCGATCGCCAACAACCAGTTGGTACAAGACGAGATCGACGCTGCCGAAAAGAGCCCGCTGCACAAGCTGAAGCTGAAATTCTATGCCGCCGCCGTCGGCGAGGAAAAGCGCCGCGGCCCGCGCTATACGCCCCTGTCAAAGCGTCAGGACCGTCCGGCGGCAATCTTGTGGCTGGTGAAGTTCCACCCAGAACTTTCCGACGGTCAGATAGGCAAACTGATCGGCACCACCAAGCCGACGATCCAGGCGATCCGCGAACGCACGCACTGGAACATCTCTAACATCCAGCCGGTCGATCCGGTGGCGCTGGGGCTGACCAAACAGTCCGAACTGGACGCCGCGGTGCAGAAGGCGGCCAAGAAGAAAGAGGCCGATGGCTCTGTCATGTCGGATGACGAGCGACGCAAGCTGGTCTCGACCGAACAGAGCCTGGAGATGGAAAGCGAGCCGCGCATTCCGTCGGCGATCTCGGGGCTGGAGACCTTTTCGCTGTCCGACAGCGACGACGAGGACGACCGCATGGGCGTTGTGCCGGACGCCGACAGCTTTTTCAACCTGCCGTCGGGCGAGCAGCCGGACATCGAGGACAACGATGAGGGCGATGACGGCGAGGACGGCAAAGACGACAAGTGAGCGGGACGCGTTCCGCGGCTGAAGATCAAGGACCTGTCAGGCCCCCGGCTGCATGCCCGGGGGCCTTGTTTTTGGATAACATCGCCATGGTGCCTAGATTGGTTCGGCAACGAACCGAAAGGACAAGGCGATGACAATCGAGCAACTGACCGTCTTTCTGGCCTGGTGTACGGCGATCAACGTGGCGCTCTTGCTGCTGGCGACGATAGCGCTGATCCTGATGAGGGATCTGACGAGCCGGGTGCATGGGGCGCTATTCGGCCTGCCGCATCTGGTGCTGGCAGAGCAGTATTTCCAGTATCTGGCGCAATACAAGATCCTGATCATCGTGTTCAACCTGGCGCCCTATGTGGCGCTGCGGCTGATGTGAGAGGTGCCGCGGCCTGACGCTGGCACGCATTCGGTCTGTGCCGCGACCCGCGAAACTTCCACGTCAGGTGCCGGGCGTGTCC
>JAAELR010000078.1 GCA_024226455.1 Paracoccaceae bacterium | reverse complement strand
CTCTCCGCTGCCAAAGGTGGCTCCGACACCCGCGTTGGCGGTGGGAGGTATGGTGGCTCCGACACCCGCGTTGGCGGGGACAGCTGTCGGTGTTGCAGTGCCGCGTGGGTTCGCGGAAGGTGTGGCGGCGGCGCCGACACCAGCGGAGACGATCCCAACTGTCGGTGCTGCGGTGTCGCATCAAGTCGCTCCCAAGGCTGCTACTGCACCCGCGTTGGCGGGGCCGTCGATCGTCGGCACGCGGCCACCAGCAGCGGAACCGCTCCAGTATGTCTTCGTGCCGCCGCCGCCGTCGCCCCCAGCCCTGGTGCTTGGGCCACCGCCGTCTCCGTCGCCGAGGGCGGCAAGCGAAGCCTCATGGACATGGAGCCACGTGGACGTACCAGGGGCGGCGACGATGACATGGTCGTCGCACTCGACTCTGTCGGGGTCGGGCTCGGGGTCGACGGGCGGGCGGGTGGGTCAGCCCGCCCCACCAGCCGCGAGGAACATGCCGTTGGCGGCACCGCCTGCACAGTGGGTCGCAGGGGTGGCGGCGGGGTCGGCTGCGCCCGCACCCACGTTCGTGGGGTGCGCGGCGGCGCCCGCAGAGCCCGCACCCGCGTTGGCGGGGCCGCTGGTGACGGTGGCGGGGCTCCAGGGCGTCGCGATCACCCAGAGCAAGCACCTCAACAATGTCGCTCTGAAGTGGTTCAGGCAGCTGCTGGAGGACCCCCCTGGCTGCCCGATGCGCGTTGGTGCGAACCTCCTGACGCAGGAGGTCTGGAACGTGGGCGTCATGTTTCGTCACGAGGGCCAGACCATGGGCTTCGATTTCATGGAGGGGCAGATGCAGCCGTGGTCTTGGCGGCAGATGCTGGCGGCGATGCCCTACGAGACCCAGCTGCGCGTCGTAGGGGACGGCTTAACCGCGTTGGCGGTGGAATACGAGGTCGGAAGCTACGACCACAAGCGGCACTTCGCCGCGAACAAGGGCCAAGGACCAGCCATCCCCGCAGGCACGCAGGCGCCCGTCTGGGACTTCGTCGCGACGCAGCTTGGCGGCACGCGCGTCGCGTTCCACCCCGACTACAAGACGGGGAAGTGCGGGCTGCGCGTGCTGCCCGCACAGGCGCCGACGGAGCCGCCGTATAGTGGAAAAGGCGGGAGCTGGGGGAGGGGCACGTACCGTTGGTACAAGAGTACCGCCTACCCCCACTGAGCACACCAACCGCGTTGGCGGTGAGGGCACCGCGAGGGCAGTGACTCCCGTGTCGCGTGGCGGTGAATCGTTTTTGCTCGGCGGCCAGCCATGAATCAATGGCAGTTGCAACCGCGTTGGCGGTGACATTACTTTTGCCGCTTGGCAGCTTTCGCTTGCTCACGGGTAGCCGTGCCGCCGACCCGTGGGAGCGCACCGCTCGGACTGCCTTGTCGTTGAAAGAGGCCCTCTGGAGTGTTGTGAGGAAGGTTGTTGTGCTGGTACTGCTTGTGTGTTGCTATCACCGTTGCTGCTACTCTTGCTGTTTGTCGCAGTTGCGCATTACTTGCCTTGCGGTGACCAGCAGTGTTCCTCGCTCGAATTACTTCCGAGACTGCCTGCTTGGGCGATCGTGCGGCTTGTGGCAGGATTCTCGGGATATCG
>JAAELR010000077.1 GCA_024226455.1 Paracoccaceae bacterium | reverse complement strand
GTTGGAGCTTCTGGACCAGATCGGTGGTGCGGCTGAAAAGGACACGGTAGCCTTGCTCGACAAGTGCGAGCCCGATGGCTGAGCCGAGATGCGATTTGCCCACGCCTGGTGGGCCAAACAGCAGGATGTTGCTGCCCTTAGCTTCGACTTCAAGGTCATCCCTAGCCTGAACAAGATGATGGTGCTGGAACTGGCCCGCTGCGAATGGACTGAACGCAAGGAGAATGTGATTGCTCTCGGGCCCTCAGGCACTGGCAAAACCCATATCGCACACGGGCTGGGGCTGGCCGCCTGCCAAAAGGGCCTGCCCGTCAGCTTCGTCACAGCCGCCTCACTGGTTCACGAACTGATGGAGGCCCGCGATGAGAAACGCATGCTGCGTTTGCAGCGCCACCTAGCCAAGGTCAAACTGCTGATAATCGACGAGTTGGGCTTCGTCCCGCTCAGCAAAACCGGAGCCGAGAGAGAGGCCAAAAATGTATTCATAAAGGGAATGTTCCACTGTTTGTTGAAACTCGCCTGAGCGGCGCTGCGTGATTGAAGGTTATGCGGCGTCCTTGATCTGGTCAAGCTGGCCCTTTTGGCGATGCTCAATGAGAGCCTGCTTGAGAATGGGTAACTGCTTGCAGGCCTTGATGCGGCGGAAGCCCTTCTTGGTCTCGAACATTGCCGCCGCGGTCCAGCGCAGGACCACAGGCGGATGACTTCCATAGCCGCCGTGTTTCAAAAAACTATTAGCGTTATCACATGCGATATCAAGATGTTACCCATGTGTCCCCATGGGGACATCCCTCACAAATCCCGAAACCGCCTTTCCTGCCGGGCGGTCCAGCGGACGCTGGTTTCGAACCCGTCCTCTGTCTGGCGCTCGGTCTCGACCACGCCTTGCTCGTGCAGCCAGGCCCGCGCCTTTCCGGCCGAAAACGGCAGATCCAGCACCCGCTCCACGGTCTCGTCGCGCAACGCCTCCGACACCGCCTCCAGCAACGCCTCTATCCCCTCGCCCGTCACCGCCGAGACCGGGAACACATCCTCGCGCCGCGCCGCCTGCACCTGCAGCGCCCCGGCCTCCTCTGGCCCGACCAGGTCCATCTTGTTCCAGACCTCGAACCGGGGCGTCGCCTCGTCCACCCCCAGCTCGGTCATGATCGCCTCCACATCCGCCGACTGCTCCTCGGTTCCGGGGTGGCTGATATCGCGGACATGGCAGATCAGGTCGGCCTCCAGCACCTCTTCCAGAGTCGCCCGGAAAGCGGCGACCAGCTGGGTCGGCAGGTTCGAAATGAAGCCCACCGTGTCGGAAAGGATGATCTCGCGCCCCGAGGGCAGCGTCACCCCGCGCATGGTCGGGTCGAGCGTGGCAAAGAGCATATCCTTGGCCATCACTTGCGATCCGGTCAGCCGGTTGAACAGCGTCGATTTTCCGGCGTTAGTATAGCCGACCAAAGCCACCACCGGGAACGGAACCTTCTTGCGCGCCGCCCGATGCAGGGTTCGGGTCCTCACAACCTTGTGAAGCTGCCGTTTCAGCCGTGCCATCTGTTCGTCGATGGCCCTGCGGTCCGCTTCGATCTGGGTTTCGCCGGGTCCGCCGACGAACCCCAGCCCGCCGCGCTGGCGTTCCAGATGCGTCCAGGCCCGCACCAGCCGGGTACGCTGGTAAGAAAGCGCGGCCATTTCGACCTGCAGCACGCCCTCGCGGGTGCGGGCGCGGTCGCTGAATATCTCCAGGATCAGCCCGGTCCGGTCGAGCACTTTGACCTTCCATGCCTTTTCCAGATTGCGCTGCTGCACCGGAGTCACCGGCCCGTCGATCAGCACCAGATCCACCTCTGCCGCAGACAGCCTTTCGCACAGTTCCTCGATCTTGCCAGAGCCGAGCAAAAGCCCCGGCTGGGCTTTCGCTAGCCGCACCACCCCGGACCCGATAACCTCAAGCTCAGGCAGCGCAGCGGCCAGGGCCACAGCCTCTTGCAACGCAGGCCCTGCGGCACGGCGTTGTTTTTCGGATGATATATCAGGGTGTAGTACCCAGGCGCGGGTAGCCGCGCCGCGCGTTTCGGTCACACGCTACTCTTCGCCATCATAGAGATTGATCGGTTGTGCCGGCATGATCGTCGAAATCGCGTGTTTGTACACAAGTTGCGATTGCCCGTCCCGGCGCAAGAGCACGCAAAAATTGTCAAACCAGGTGATCACGCCCTGCAGCTTCACCCCATTGATCAGGAAAATCGTGACGGATACTTTGGTCTTCCGAACGTGATTTAAAAATGCATCCTGCAAACTCTGCTTGTCAGCAGCCATTGTTCCCTCGTCCTTGTTTTTGTCTGCCCCACAGCGTTTCGCTGGTTCGCATGTCTCGTGACTATGTAACTCTGAATAGTGAGTTTCCAGCCCCATTGTCCACGCCACAGTTGCATAATTTCGCGCTTTTGGCTGCCCTACCTGTCCTTTTAGGCAGGTTAGTCGGCATTTTGTTGCATTTCGTGAGCTTCGTTAACAAAACTGAAGCTGTGCCCCTGTTGTCTGTCAGCCCCGCCAGAACCCCGGGTTCAGCAACGCCACGATTGCCAGGGTTTCAAGCCGGCCCAGCACCATGGTGACCGACAGGATCAACTTGGCCGCGCCGGGCAGCGTCGCATAGCTGAGCGGCACCTCGCCCGCAACGCCGGCCAGTGGGCCGGTTGTCGACAGCGCCGCGACCGTCAGAACCACGGCGGGTTCGAATGTCAGCCCGGTCAGCGAAAGGGCCAGCATGGTCGCGGCGATGGCGACGGCGAACAGCATGAAGAATATCCAGGCGACATAGGCACCCTGCCGGCGCAGATACCGGGCACGACTGCCCGAGCCGCCGACAGAATTGGGATGCACTAGCCGTTCCAGTTCCCGCTGAGCGTGGCGATAGAGCACGAAGACCCGCATGAGCTTGACCCCGCCCGCCGTGGTGGCGACCCCGCCGCCGATCATCGCCAGCCCCAGCAGGATCAACCCGGGGGTTTCCAGCCCCGACCAGCCGCGCGCGCTTTCCCAGGCGGTGCTTTCAAAACCGGTGGTACTGAGGAAGGACAGAACCGTGAAGACCCCGCCCCAGAGCGCCAAAAGGCCATCTTTCAGCGACTGAGCGCTTTCGACCTCGAAAGCACCGACCCAATGGCGCAGGAACAGCAAGACCGCGACGCCGACGGTCAGATAGAGCCCCATCTGTATCTCGGGGTCGACAAGGCCACGGCGGGCGCGCCGGTCGCCGGTGTCGCGGGCAAAGGTGCGGCGCGACAGGGCAAAGCCGAAAAAGGCGAAGACCATGGCCTCTCCGATCAGCCCCGAGCCGCCGCCAGAGATCCCTCCGGTCGGGGATATGCCGCTGGTGGCAAGCGTCGACATCGCGTGGCACAGCGCCACCAGCGTGCCGTCGCCCGCGACCATCAGCGCGACCCACAACACCAGCGTCACCCCGCCATAGACCGGGATGAGCGATGCCGCGTAGCGTTGCACGCGCATGGGTGCGTCAGCGACGCCGGTGATCCTGTCGGCCCCGGCCCCGGTGTCGTCGCCCGGCGGTCCCATCACCTCGAACCCGCCGAGATTGAGTGGGGCGAGGATGGCAATCGCCGCGACCCAGATCAGGAACCCGCCCATCCAGCCGACCAACGCGCGCCACAGGTGATCGGCACCGCCGAGCCTGGCGGGGTCTTCGAACACTGTGGCACCGGTCGTGGTCAGGCTGGACACCATCTCGAAATAGGCATTGAGAAAGCTGGTGTTGCCGACGCTTTCGCGCAGCGGCACCGCCAGCATCAGCGGCAGCACTGCAAAGGCCGCCAGCAGCGCCATCAGGTGATCTCGGGCCTGCCGCCGCGGGGCGTAATTGGCCGTTGCGATGCCCAACATGGTGACGAGGATAAGAAAGATCGAACCGGAATAGAAAAACGCTCTTGCGGTCTGCCAGTCGCGGTCGATGACCGCATATGCCGTCGGCAGGTACATCGCCGCTGCGCCGATCCCCATCAGGATGACAATCAGCGGCAGATTCAGCAGCCGGGCCGGCATGGGGTACTCACGAGGGCTGGCATCAGAAGAAATCTATCGTGACCTGCAACAGCCGCTCGACCTCGGGCACGTCGCTGGCCATGGCGAATATCGCGATCACGTCGCCCTCGTCGACCCGGGTGCGGCCGGTGGGGCGGATCACCTTGCCGTCCTTCAGCAGCGCACCGACCAGAACGCCCTCGGGAAAATCCACATCGCGCAGGTAGCGGCCGGCGATCGGCGAGGTCGACAGCACCTGGGCCTCGATGATTTCCGCCTCGGCGTCGCCGATGGAGTAGACCACCCGCACCCGGCCGTGCCGGATATGGCGCAGGATAGAGCTGACCGTGGTGGTGCGCGGATTGATATGAGCGTCGATATCCATCGGCCCCATCAGCGAGGTGAGAGTTGGATCGTTGACCAGGCAGATAGCCATCTTCGCCCCGGCGGACTTGGCGCGCACGGCGGCAAGGATGTTGGTCTTGTCGTCGTCGGTCACCGCCAGAACCGCGTCGGCACGCTCTATCGCGGCCTCGTTCAGCAGTTCCATGTTCAGACCGTCGCCATGCAGCACAATGGTGCGTTCCAGCGCGTCCGCCGCCCGTTCGGCCGATTTTCGGTTCTTCTCGATCACCTTGGTTCGGATCCGGCCCGCACGGGTTTCAAGCGCTTGCGCCACCGCCAGCCCGACATTACCGCCGCCGATTATTACCACCCGCTCTTGCTTGGTGACGGTCTTGCCGAAGATCTCCAGCGCACGTTCGCTGTCCTCCTTGTGCGAAAAGACATAGACCTCGTCGCCAACGAAGAGCTGGTCGCCCGCCTCGGGGGCAAAGAGAGTGCCTTTGCGGCGCACCCCCACGACGATGGCGCGCAGGGTCGAGAACAGGTCGCTGAGTTGCCGCAGCGGCGTGTTTATTGCCGGGCAATCCTCATCCAGCATGATGCCCATCAGTTCCGCCTGCCCGTCGAGAAAGGCGACAGTGTCGAAGGCCGCCGGCGATGCCAGCCGGCGCAGGGCGGCGTCGGCCACCTCTCGCTCGGGGCTGATCACCACGTCGATGGGCATGTGGTCGCGCCGGTAGAGATCGGAATAGATTGCCGTCAGATAGGACTGGCTGCGCAGGCGGGCAATCTTTTTCGGCACCCCGAAGACCGAATGCGCCACCTGGCAGGTGACCATGTTGACCTCATCCGAATAGGTCGCGGCGATAACCATGTCGGCATCCTCGGCCCCGGCGCGTTCCAGAATGTCGGGATAGCTGGCAAAGCCCGCCACGCCCTGCACGTCGAGCGTATCGGTGGCCCGGCGCACCAGGTCGGGGTTGTTGTCGACGACGATGACGTCGTTCTTTTCGCCCGAGAGATGCCGCGCGATCTGCCAGCCGACCTGACCCGCACCACAGATGATGACCTTCATGGGTAGCCTGTTCCAGCCGTTTCGGGCCTAACGATTGGCAGAACGCAAAGTCGCGGTCAATGACGCGTATCGCGTCTGGGTCACACCCCAGAACCGCTCAGGCACTCTTGACCTCGGCGCTTTCCACATGGGCGACACGGGTTCCCGACTTGTTCGAGGTCACCACGCCCAGAGATTTCAGCTTGCGGTGCAGCGCGCTGCGTTCCATGCCGACGAAGCTGGCGGTGCGGCTGATATTGCCGCCGAACCGGTTGATCTGGGTCAGCAGGTATTCGCGCTCAAAAAGCTCACGAGCCTCGCGCAGCGGCAGCGTTGCAAGGCTGCCGGCAAGAACGATGCGGCCCTCGTCCTTGGGCGGCTCTTCGGTCTGAGGCAGTTCCTGCGCAGCGATCGGCCCGCTGCCCTCGCCCAGGATCAGCACACGCTCCACCACGTTCTTCAGCTGCCGCACATTGCCAGGCCAGACCATGGTCTGCAGCAATGCCGCTGCCTCTTCGCTGAGGTCGCGCAGGGGCAGCCCCTGAACCTTGTTGAACGTGGCAATGAAATGCTCGGCCAGCCGTGGGATGTCCTCGCGGCGGTCCTCGAGGCTGGGAACCGAAATCGGTACCACGTTGAGCCGATGATACAGTTCCTGCCGGAACCGACCCGCCTCGATTTCCTCCTGCAACTCCTTGTTGGTGCTGGAAAGTACCCGGATATCGACGCGTACCTTGTCAGAGCCGCCGACACGCTGGAACTGCTGCTCGACCAGCACCCGAATAATCTTGGACTGGGTCCCGAGAGGCATGTCAGCGACCTCATCGAAATAGAGCACGCCACCATGGGCCTGCTCGAGCATACCCTGTTCGACGCCGCGCTCGGGGCTTTCGCGGCCGAACAGAACCTCTTCGACCCGGTCGGGCTCTATCGAGGCGCAGTTGACCGTGATGAAGGGCGCCTGTGCCCGGTTCGAATTGGCGTGCACATAGCGCGCGGCGACCTCCTTGCCACAGCCGGCCGGGCCGGTCAGCATCACGCGACCGTTTGACTTGGTCACCTTGTCGAGATTGGATTTCAACGACTTGAAAGCCGAACTTGCACCGATCACCTCGGTCGGCGCCTCGTCGCGGCGTTTCAGCTCAACATTCTCGCGACGCAGCCGCGAGGTTTCCATCGCGCGCCCGATCACCACCATCAACTGGTCTATGTTGAACGGTTTTTCAATGAAGTCATAGGCGCCCTGCTTGATCGCGGCGACGGCGATCTCGATATTGCCGTGCCCCGAGATGATCACCACCGGGATGCCCGGATTGTCGCGCTTGGTCGCCTTGAGGATGTCGATCCCGTCCATGCGACTGTCCTTCAGCCAGATATCAAGGATCATCAGCGCTGGCGCCTCATCGTTGATCGCCGCCATGCAACTGTCGGAATTGGCCGCAAGCCGGGTGGTATAGCCTTCGTCCTTCAATATGTCCGAGATCAATTCCCGAATGTCTTTCTCGTCGTCCACGATCAGGATATCGCCCATACCACGCCCCTAAACTGCAAGTTTTTCAGGTGTTTTTCGCGCTGGCGTCGTGGCCAGCGGCAACCGGATTTCCGCCCGCGCGCCACGATGCGCGCCAGCTGCGAATGGCTCGGCGGCGGTCAACCGCAACGTTCCGCCATGTTCTTCGATGATCTTCTTGACGATCGGCAGGCCCAGCCCGGTGCCTTTTGCACGCGTCGTCACGTAGGGTTCGAACAGTTTCGCCCGGTCGATGGGCAGTCCGACCCCATTGTCTGATATGGTGATCAGGACACCGGTAGCGCTGGAGGTCATCGCTACCTGAACTTCGCCCGGAAAACTCGGCATGCCGTGCTTTTCCCGATGGCTTTCAATGGCTTCCCCGGCGTTCTTGATTAGGTTTGTCAATGCCTGATTGATCATTGTCTGGTCGATATCCGCCCAGACCTCGCCGGGTGGAAGATCGGCAGCAACGATGACGCGCTCTTGCTGGGCGTCCTCCTGCAGCACCACCGCATCGCGTACCAGCCCGGCCAGGTCGCACAAGCGCCGGTCGGGCTCTGGCATACGGGCGAACTTCGAGAACTCGTCGACGATGCGGCGCAGGTCGTTGGTCTGGCGCACGATTACATCGGTCATCTGGGTCAGCGCGTCGGCCTCTTGCTCGTCCAGCATTGGCGTGTATTTGCGTTTCAGACGCTCGGCGCTGAGCTGGATCGGCGTCAGAGGATTCTTGATCTCATGCGCAATTCGGCGCGCCACATCGCCCCAGGCAGCCATGCGCTGGGCACTGACCAGATCGGTGACATCGTCAATGGCGATAACATAGCCTTCCAGCTTGCCGTCATCGGCGCGCCGCGTGGCCATGCGCACCAGCAGATTTTCGAGCTTGCCGTGGCGGGTCATCTTGATTTCTTCTTGCGCCGCCTCTCCGGCATTGGCAGTAAGACGGTCAAAGAGCGCGTCGAACTCCGGCACCATGTCGCTCAGCCGCCCCTCGTGTACGCCCACAGGCAGCCCCAACAGGCGCTGGGCAGAACGGTTGACAAAGGTGATGCCGCCGCCGGCGTCGAGCCCGACCACGCCCGCCGTCACCGAGCTCAGCACCGAATCGAACAGCCGCCTGCGGCGTTCGATCTGGGCGTTGTTTTCCAACAGCGTGTCGCGCTGGCCCTTCAACTGCCGCGTCATCTGGTTGAAAAGCCGCCCCAGCATGGCGATCTCGTCGTCACCCTGCTCTTCGCGCAGATGCACATCCAGATCGCCGGCCCCGACCCGCTGCGCGGCCCCCGCCAGTTGCCCCACGGGGCGCGACAGTCGCTCGGCGAACCAAAGGCCCAGCCAGATCGCCGCAAGGATCAAAATCACCGCGAAACCCAGGTAGAGCAGGCCGAATTCGAAAAGGATGCGGCCCCGCTCGCTTTCTAGCTGGTTATAAAGCGCTACGGTCTCCTGGGTGTCGTCGAGCAGGCTAAGAATCTCGCCATCGACATCGCGCGACACATATAGGAACCGGTCGGGGTATTCGGCAAGGGCCACGATGGCGCGGAACTCGTTGAGGTCCCAGTCCTGGATCACCACCGTTTCGCCCTGGCGGGCACTCTCCAACTGGTCATCGGAGGGCTTTTCGAAGTCGAACAGGTAGGACCGTTCGCCACGGGCCCGGATCTCAGCCGCCCCGTCAATGACGAATGCCTCGCGCAACCCGCGCTGAACCTGGGCCTGGCCCTGGGTCAGCAATTGCCGAAGCTGACCGTCGGAAACAAAGAAGGTCGCCTTGCGCAGTCCGTCCAAATCGGCCGCCAGCCCCTCGGCATCGCTTTGCAGGTCCTGGCGGTGTTCCTCCTCATAGGTTTGGGCCGCGACCAGGGACGAGCGCAGAACGGTGCGTACCCGATCGGAAAACCAGCCTTCGAGGCCGAAATTGACGGTGATGGCGGCGAAAATAGCGACCAGAACGGTCGGGGCCAGAGCCACGATGGCGAAGACCCCGGTTAGCCGCAGGTGCAGGCGGGAACCTGCCGACTGCGCCCGGCGCGCCGCAATCATGCCGACCACACGCTGCAGAACCAGTGTGGCCAGCACCAGAACATAGACCAGATCGGCCAGCAGAACGAATCGCAACAAGCGCGAACCGGCGCTCTGGTCGAACGGACCCAGCACCAGGAAGGTCGCAACCGCCAGCACAGGCCCCAGAACCACCACCCCCAGCGTGGTGGCGTTCTGAACCTTCCGCTGCCTGCGGAGCCTGCTCAATCGTTCCCAACTGAGATTTTGGACGGCCATCATCACGGCAACCCCACCTCGAACCTCGGCACGCAGTGTGCCCTTACCGCCATATCCGGTGGCCCAATCCGCCGCTGAGGCGGCCTTGCCACTCTATTGTTGCTCTTTTACATCAACTTGCGACGGCGTGTCACGCGGATATCCAGATCTGTGATCTTTTTGCGCAGGGTATTTCGGTTGATGCCCAACAGATCGGCGCATTTGGCCTGATTTCCACCGGTGGCGTCCAGCGCGATCTCGATCAGCGGCAGTTCCACCTCGCGCAGTATCCTGGTGTAGAGCCCAGGTGGCGGCAGCGCCCCGGCATGCAGGTCGAAATAGCGGCGCAGGTGGCGCCCGACCGATGCTCCCAGACGGTCGCCGTCACCGCCCCCTTGCGGTTCCATTGCGGGCTGGGTGCCAAGCACCTGTTCTGCCTCGCCGCGGCCAATCTCTTCCTCGGCCGAGGTCACGGTGAGCCGCAGGATGGTGTTTTCCAGCTGCCGCACATTGCCGGGCCAGGAATAGGCGCGGATCAACTCCATCGCATCCGGCGCGAAACGGCGCAAAGGCAGGCCGTCACGTTCGGCCCGGTTCAGGAAATGCTCGGTGAGTAGCACAATATCATCGACCCGTTCGCGCAAGGAAGGCACGCTCACCGTCACACCGCTCAGCCGAAAGAAAAGATCTTGCCGAAAGCCCCCTTTTTCCATCCTCGCGGCAAGATTGGCCTGGCTGCAGGCCATCACCCGCGGCGCATCGTCCGTGAAACTGTCGAGCATGCGCACGATGCGGGCCTGTGCCTCTTCGCTCAGATCGCCAACCTCATCGAACAGGAGAGAGCCATTGCGGGCCCGTCTGAGCAGCGTGGCGGGGCCCTCCATGCTGACCAGATCGCCGGCAGAGGCAACCACAAAGGGCAATGTGCGGCGGTCGGAAAAGTCGTGGATAGCGCGAGCGGTCAGCGATTTTCCGGTGCCCGATTCGCCGGTGATCAGTACCGGCAGGTCGGTATTCATCACCCGAGCAACAAGCCGATAGAGCGCCTGCATCGCCGGCGTTCTGCCCACCAGCGGCAGATCGTCCTGCAGCACCCCGACCGGCGCCCTGGCCGCAGGCAGCCGACGCTTGATCTCCAACGCCCGGGCAGCGCGTTTCATCAGGTCGGGCAGATCGAAGGGTTTGGGCAGATAGTCGTATGCGTCCTTTTCGGCGGCCTGGATCGCTGTCATGATTGTATTCTGCGCTGAAATCACGATGACCGGCAGGCCGGGGCGCAACTGTGATATCTTTGGCAGCGCATCCAACCCATTGCCATCGGGCATGACCACGTCCGAAATGACCAGATCACCCTTGCCCTCTTGGACCCAGCGCATCAGCGTGACCATCGAACTGGTGGCATGGACCTTGCAGCCCGCCCGGGTCAGCGCTTGGGTCAGAACGGTGCGGATGGTGCGATCATCGTCGGCGACAAGTACGGTGCCGTCCATCTATTCCTCCTTTGGGGCCACGGGCAGCGAGATGCGCAATGCGGTGCGGCCGGGCACCGATGTGACCGCGATCCAGCCGCCGTGGTCGGAAATGATCTTGCCAACCAGTGCCAGCCCCAGCCCGGTTCCGTTTTCGCGCCCCGACACGAACGGATCGAAAATGTGAGCAACAATCTCGGGCGGGATGCCGGGACCGTCGTCGATGATCTCTACCTGCAAGGGCAGCGCGCCGCCCGAGCCGTCCTTGCGGCGCAGGCGCAGCGACATGTCGTAGAATGTACGCAGCCGGATGGTACCGCCCTGCCCGCCCACTGCCTCGGACGCGTTGCGCATCAGGTTGGCGAAAACCTGCAGCATCTGGTCTGCGTCGGCGAAGGTAGGCGGCAGCGATGGATCGAAATCCTCGACGATCCGCATGCCGGCGGCGAAACTCACCTGCGCCGACTTGCCCGCCCTGTCCAGCAGGTCGTGGATGTTTACCGGGCGGCGTTCCGGCGGGGCGAGATTGCCGAACTGCTCGATCTGGTCCAGCAGCGTCACGATGCGGCGCGATTCGGCGACAATCAGGTCGGTCAGTTCCTGGTCCTGCGGGGGCAGGTTCATGCTCAGCAGTTGCGCCGCTCCGGTGATGCCGGCCAGCGGGTTCTTGATCTCGTGGGCCAGCATCTCGGCCATGCCGATGGCGGATTTCGCCGCACTCTTCACCGAATGCGCTCGGCCCAACTGGTCGGCGATCTGGCGCTGTTCCATCATCAGCAGCACTTGGCCGGGCGAGCCGATCACCGGGGCGATCTGGATGTTGCAGCTGACCGGTGCCGCATTGCCGCTTGAGACATCCACGGTGTTGACGAACAGCGGCGACAGGTCGGACCGGACCCGCGCAAACGCCTGTTCCAGCGGCGCGTTGATCGCGAGCCTGTCGAACACCGGCTGACCCCGGATGACACGGACCGAAGCGTTGAGGAACTGTTCGGCGGGCGGATTGGCTTCGGTGATGCGGTCTTTGGCATCAAGGATGAAGGCCGGCACCGGCAGGGAGGCCCAGATGGTTTCGGCAGTGGGGATCATGCGGCGGCCTCGTCTCGTTGCTCCAGCGCCTGCGGCAACAGGCGCAACACCTCTGCGGGCCAGGCGGTCAGGACCTGCCGGCGCAGCGGTGGCGCGGTGGCGGCGCGGTCCATGTACCAGCCCAGATGCTTGCGGATCACCCTGGCCCCAAGTGCCACACCATAGAAGGAAAGCGACGCCTCGTAGTGCTGCGCCACCATGTCGGCCAAGGCCACGCCTTGCGGAACTACCGGGCGTTGCGCCCCGAAAACCTCGGCGCCAATCTCGGCCAGCCGCCATGGCGCGCCCTGCGCGCCGCGCCCGACCATGACGCCATCGGCGCCCGACAAGCGCAGCGCCCGTGCCGCGTCGGCGGCGCTGCAGATGTCGCCATTGGCGATGACCGGCACGCCGACCGCATCCTTGACCGCCCGTATCGCCGCCCAGTCGGCCCGGCCCTTGTAGAAATGGCAGCGGGTGCGTCCGTGGATGGTGATCATCCGCACGCCGGCGCCCTCGGCCCGGCGCGCCAGATCGGGGGCGTTCAGCGTACTCTCGTCCCAGCCCAGCCGCGTCTTCAGTGTCACCGGCACCGAAACCGCATCGACCACCGCCTCGATCAGTCGCAGGGCATGATCGGGATCGCGCATCAACGCCGAGCCGGACATGCCGCCCACCACCCTTTTCGCCGGGCAGCCCATGTTGATGTCAATCAGCCTGGCGCCGTTTGCCTCGACCATCCGCGCAGCCTCTGCCATCCAGTGCGCCTGCCGCCCGGCAAGCTGAACGGCAGTGTTTTCCAGCCCGTAGCCCAATTCCGCCCGTTCGCGCACACCGGGCTTGGCCTGCACCATCTCCTGGCACGCCACCATCTCGCTGACCACCAGCCCTGCTCCAAAGCCAGCCACCAGCCGCCGAAACGGCAGGTCGGTGATGCCAGCCATCGGCGCCAACAGAACCGGCGGGTCGAGCGTGATATTTGCCAGATGAAGAGGCAAGTGCCTAATCCTTGTGCGTTCGCCGCGGATGTAGCCCAGCGCAGGGGCAATGGCAATTCGGCCTCCCCGGGGTATCACGGCACTCCCGGATCGGCGCGACCCCCTCGGGCAGTTGCGCTTCGCAGTCCCGCACGGATTGTGTCTGCTCTCTGCACGCCCTAGACAGGCCGCATGGGACGCCAGGGGATCACCGCCGCGGTCATCGTCGCCGCTGGCCGCGGACTGCGGGCCGGGGGCGACGTGGCCAAGCAATGGCAGGTGCTGGGCGACCGGCGCGTGGCCGATCACACGATCGGCGCCTTCCGTTCAGCACCCGATGTCGACCGGATCGTTCTGGTGCTGCACCCCGCAGAGCTATTTCGCGGAGCCGACTATCCCGACACGCTGGCAGTGGCCGGCGGCGAGACTCGCGCCGCCTCGGTCCGGGCCGGGCTTGAGGCGCTGGAGAGTTCTGACGTGGCCCGCGTGCTGATCCATGACGTGGCTCGCCCGCTGGTCAGCCAGCTGATCATCGCCGACATACTGGATGCGCTCGACGTCGCACCGGGTGCTGCACCCGCGCTGGAGTTGACGGACGCGCTGTGGCGCGGGACCGAAGGCATGGTCACCGGCACACAGGACCGCGAAGGTCTCTTTCGCGCCCAGACGCCGCAAGGCTTTTGGTTCGACGCCATCCTTGCGGCCCACCGCGGCCACACGGGCGACGCGGCGGACGATGTCGAAGTTGCGCGCGCCGCGGGGTTGCAGGTCGCCATGGTGCCAGGACAGGTACGCAATCTGAAACTGACCCGGGCGGCCGATTTCGCCCGCGCCGAAATGCTGATGGGGGGCGGAATGGATATCAGGCTGGGCAACGGATTCGATGTGCACGCCTTCTGCCCGGGCAACCACGTCGTGCTGTGTGGCGTGCGCATGCCACATGACGCGGGCCTCAAGGGTCACTCCGACGCCGATGTCGGCATGCACGCGGTGACCGACGCGATCTATGGCGCTCTGGCGATGGGCGATATCGGCAGGTATTTCCCGCCAAGCGAGGCGCAATGGAAGGGGGCCGAGAGCCGTATCTTTCTCGAACACGCCGCGGGGCTGGCCGCCAGGGACGGGTTCCGTATCGCCAATATAGACCTGACGCTGATCTGCGAGAGCCCGAAAATCGGCCCGCATGCCACTGAAATGGCAGAGAGACTTGCCGAGATAACCGACCTGTCGACAGACCGGGTTTCGGTCAAGGCGACCACGTCCGAAAAGCTCGGCTTCACCGGTCGCGGCGAGGGCATCGCCGCCATGGCCACGGCCGCTCTGGTGAAGCCATGAGCCGGTTCTTCGCCACCTTCTTCCATGTCGGGCTGCTGCCTTGGGCGCCGGGCACCTGGGGTTCCGCCGCGGCGATCCCGGCGGCCTGGATCATCCACTTGGCGGGCGGCTTTCCGGCGCTGCTGGCGGCGGCGGTGCTGGTCAGCCTCGGCGGATGGTGGGCCACCGCAGAGGCGACCCGCGGCAAGGACGATCACGACCCCGGAGAGATCGTCATCGACGAGGTCGCCGGCGTGTTCATTGCTCTTTTGCCGGTGTCGCTGGGCGCCGGGCATGCCGGTGTCGGGTTCTGGCAACTCTATCCCGGCATCATCGCCGCCTTCGTGCTGTTTCGTGTGTTCGACATCCGCAAACCCGGCCCCATAGGCTGGGCCGACCGCCGCAACGATGCGCTGGGCGTGATGCTGGACGATATCATCGCCGGGATCTTCGCCGCCATAGGCGTGGGCGTTCTGGCATGGTTGTCACATGGAGTGTTTGGGTTTTGACCAGAGCTGAAACCCTGCTGGCGCGCGCCAGAGCCAGCGGCGCCATCATCGCCACCGCCGAAAGCTGCACCGGCGGGCTGGTCGCCGGGGCGATAACGGATGTGGCCGGTTCGTCGGACGTCTTCGACCGCGGCTTTGTCACCTATTCCAACGCCGCCAAGCAAGACATTCTGGGCGTGCAGACCGAGGTCCTGAACCTCCATGGTGCGGTCAGCGAAGAGGTGGCGATGCAAATGGCCGAAGGCGCCTGGGAATCCTCTGCCGCCAATATCGCCATTTCCGTGACAGGCATAGCCGGCCCTGGCGGAAATGAGTGCAAGCCCGAAGGTCGCGTCTGCTTTGGCCTCGCGCAGGAAGGTCATCCCACTAGGACCGAAACCATCGAGTTCGGCGCCCTTGGCCGCACGCAGGTGCGACAGGCCACGGTCGACTACGCGCTCGACCTGCTTCTGGCCGCTCTGTCCTGAGGCTGCCTAAAAAACCGGCACGCCCCTCAAATCAGCGCCCTGAAATCAGGCAATTCCCCCTTGGCCCTTGTATTAGGCCTATTGCCGCTTTGCATTGCGGCCGTGTGGCCGTTCTTGGGCGGCAACGCGAACAGGATCCGAAAAGGGGACAGACATGGTCGGAGCGGATACCGCCTGGATCATTGTGGCGACGGCATTGGTACTGTTCATGACATTGCCGGGACTGGCGTTGTTCTATGGCGGGCTGGTGCGCGCCCGCAACGTGCTCAGCGTATTCATGCACTGCTTTGCCATCGCCTGCCTGATGAGCATCCTGTGGCTGGTCGCCGGATACTCCATCGCCTTCGGCCCGGCAACAAGCGGCATCTGGGGCGGGCTGGACCTGGCATTTCTCAACGGCATCGACGCAGACAGCGTGCGCGCCGACACCACGCTGCCCGAAGTGCTGTTCTTTGCCTTCCAGATGACGTTCGCCATCATTACTCCGGCACTGATCGTCGGCGCATATGTGGAACGCATCGGCTTTGGTTTCGTTCTGACCTTCTCGGGGCTATGGATGCTGCTGGTTTATGCGCCGGTGGTGCATTGGATCTGGGGCGGCGGCATGCTGGCCGATAACGGCATTTTCGGCGCCACAGGCGTCAAGGATTTCGCCGGTGGCATCGTGGTGCACGAGACCGCAGGCCTCGCCGCGTTGGTAGTTGCCTTCGTGCTGGGGCCGCGTCGCAACCGCACCACGCCGCCGCACAACCCCGGTTTCGTGATGATCGGCGCGGCGATGCTGTGGGTCGGCTGGTTCGGCTTCAACGGCGGCTCGCAACTGGCCGCCGATGGCGGTGCCGCGATGGCGATGACCGTCACCCATATCTCTGCCGCCGCCGCCTCGCTGAGCTGGGCCCTTTGGGAGCGCATCAAGTACGGCCGTGCCTCGCTGGTTGGCCTGGTGACCGGCACCGTCGCCGGGCTGGCGTCGATCACGCCGGCCTCGGGCTATGTCGGCCCCATCGAGGCGCTGATCATCGGGGCCATTGCCGGCATCCTGTGCCAAGAAGCGGTGAACCTGATCCGCAACGTCGCCCGGATAGACGACACGCTGGACGTCTTCGCGGTGCATGGGGTGGGCGGCATCTTCGGCACGCTGATGATCGCGGTCTTCAATATGGCCGGCTTCGCAAACGGCGCCAGCTGGACCGCGCAACTGGGCAGCCTTGCGCTCGTCGGCATCTTCACGGTGGTGACCACCTTCGTGCTGGTCAAGCTGGTGGCACTGGTCACCCCGCTGCGGGTCGACCAAGAGACAGAGACCAACGGGCTCGACCTGTCACAATTCGGCGAGCGGGCCTATGACATGACCTCATAGACCCCACCCCAAGCTCACGGGGATTGCAAGCGCGGGCAGAGCGATCTGCCCGCGCGCTAGCGTTCAGCCGCAGGCGGATCCGGCCAGCAAATCGCGCAATGCCACAAGGTCGGTCCGTCCAGACGCGGCGCTCCACAATCTGTCTGCGGTATCACTCCCTAACCCGGATTATTCACCGGCACGCGCAATTCGGCTGACGGCGGTGGCATAATGCTTTGATTTAGTGTAAAGAAATGGCTG
>JAAELR010000076.1 GCA_024226455.1 Paracoccaceae bacterium | reverse complement strand
CGAAGTAGAGGTCACCAACAATGGTTGTGAGCGCGCCTTGCGACCTTCCGTGACACAGCGCAAAGTCACCAATGGTTTCCGATCCATGTGGGCCGCCCAGGGCGACTGCGCCGTGAGATCCGTCGCCGACACCGCCAAGCTACGCGGCCAATCCTCATGGGAAACCATCAAAACCACCCTGGCCTGACCCAAAACCACAAAGGTGGGGGTGAGTAATTACCCGGAAATTGGCCTTTTCTGAGCGATACAGAGTTATCTGAGATCAAAAGATCACTTGGTAGTGCAGAAAAACAATGACTCACTTCGTATGAAGCAAGGGTGGATTCCGGCCCGTTTGGGGCGCCCAACCCATCATCCGGCGGTGCCCGGCTCCTCAACCCATCTCACGGGGGGGGGGGCGACCCCGGGGTTCACCCCGCCCCAACTCGTTAACGCGGGGCCTGCCCCCGGTGGGGCCGACGCAAGTCCGACGCTTGTCCGACAGAAGTCCGACAATTGTGCAGACACAATATCCAGACAGGTTAACGCCCATTCGTGTTGATCCGGGCAGGCGGTAATTGCCGGGTTGGCACGAGCCCAGGTGGCCAGGCTGGTCCCGGCCGATCCCGCTGCCCCTGCAGGCACAAGGCCCGGGTGCCGCCTTCCGCGATCAGAAGTTCAGCGAGATGTCCCGGTGCCCGGCGTTGCAGGCAGAGATGAACAGTGCTTGGTCACGGTTCAGGCGTTCCTGCTGACGCGAGCCGATGGTGTCGGAGATTGCGGCGGCATAGGCCTGAAGGCCTGCCGTCAGTTCGCCCTCGGCAGCACGGCGCCATTCGGCCTGTTCCCCGAACTTGGCGACCGCCTTGGCGTATTCCGTGGCCGCCTTCTCGCGGTCTTCCTTGCCCTCGCGCAGCGACCGCTTGGCCTTGCTCAGCGCCGAGCGCAGATCGCTTGCGCCCGCCACGCCCCCGAACGCCTTGGACAGCACGTTCACCGCCTCTTCGGCCTCGGCGCGCTCGCCGCTGGCGATGACCTCTTCAAGCCCGGCCAGATCGGCCTCCAGCGCAAAGAAGCCCGGGTTCGCATCGACCATGGAAAGGAATTCAGCAGCCGATTCATAGGCCCCGTCGCCAGCCCGCCGATAGGTGCTGCGCGCCTTCATCTCTGTGGTCACAAGCGCATTGAACGTGTCATATGTGGCCTCCCAGCTGTCGGGAATCCCGGTCGCCACCCCGTCGCGTTCCTGCAGCAGCTCGGCGGCATGTGCCTCGAGTTTCGCGCGCCTGTCGGCATCTGCCTCGGCGTTCAGGAAACCAGCCTGCCTGAGCAGTTCCTTGGCCTCTGCTTCCAGATTGCGCATGCGCTTTTGCAGATTGCGCACCAGGCGCAACTGTGGGCGGTACTCGCCCGTCGCCGCCTCGACCTCGTCCTGGGCCGCAAAGATCGCATCGACCGAACCCAGCGCGGTTTCGGCGTCGTCAAAGCCTTGGCTCAGCCCCTTGGCGATCTTCTCCGGCAACGCCGACAGGTCCAGCCCACGGGCCGCGGCAATAGCCGACGTGACGCTGCCGCGGTCGGTCTGGAGCTTGTCGCGCACGTAATCCTCCAGGCAGATCTGCATCTTCGGATTCCGGGGCGGCGGCGCGGTATCGCCAAGCAGTGACACCCGGTTGGGCAAATAGTTCACCAATTGCGGGTAGTAGCCGACGATGCCCAGCGCCAGAAGCTGCAGGCAGATGAAGGCAACGACGCCCTTGTAGATCTGCACCGTCTTGACGATCGCCGGGGCAACGCCACGCAGATAGAACAGCGCAAAGCCAAACGGCGGCGTCAGGAACGAGGTCTGGATGTTCAGGCCGATCATCACGCCCAGCCAGACGGCGGTGATGTTCGCCTCTGGGTCCGCCAGCAGGATCGGCGCCACTATGGGTACCACGACCACGGCGATCTCGATGAAATCGAGAAAGAAGCCCAGGACAAAGATGACGCCCATCACGATGATGAACTGGGTCCAGAACCCGCCCGGCAGCGAGTTGAGGAAGTCCTTGACCAGTTCCTCGCCACCGAAGGCGCGGAAGGCGGCGGTCAGCATCGCCGCGCCCAGCAGAATGATGAACACCAGCGAGGTGGTCTTGGCGGTCTCCACCATCACCTCGCGCAGGGTGTCCTCGATCCGCAGCACCCTGAAGCCTGACCAGACCAGCGCCGCCATCACCATCCCCACGGCGGTGACACCGATCCAGATGCCGGTCATGTCGCCTCCGGTGACGATGAGAGATTTGACGTTCATGTTGTAGGTCGCCAGCGCGAAGGCGATCAGCGCCAGCCCGACGATCCCCATGATCGCAGGGTAGAATGTGGTGCGCGAGTTCTCGGTAAGCCGGTAGCCCGCCATGATCAGCGCACCCGCCGCGCCGATGGCACCGGCCTGGTTCACCGTGGCGATGCCGGCGATGATGGACCCCAGCACCAGGAAGATCAGCGTCAGCGGCGGCACCAGCGTCAGCACCACGTTGCCCCAGAACCGCAGGTTGCGTTCTCCGGTATAGGGCACCGCCGGGGCGACCTTGGGACGGATCGTTGCATAGATCAGGATAAAGACCATGTAGAGCAGCACCAGCACGATGCCCGGCACGAAAGCGCCCAAAAACATCTCGCCCGCGCTGGTCGAGGCAACGTCGAAGACACTCGGCATGCTCAGTTCACCAGTAGCCTCCTTGTGCAGCGCCTTGCGCGCGGTAGAGGCCTGGTCGGATGCACTGGCCAACTGGTCGGCCAGGATGATCAGCACGATCGAGGGCGGGATGATCTGGCCCAGCGTGCCGCTGGCGGCGATGGTGCCGGTGGCGAGACTGGGCGAATAGTTGTTGCGCAACATCGCGGGCAGGCTGATCAGGCCCATCGCCACCACGGTGGCGCCGACGATACCGGTAGTGGCGGCCAGCAACGCGCCCACGAAGACCACAGAGATGCCCAGGCCACCTGGCACCGGCCCAAAGAGCCGCGCCATGGTGACCAGCAGGTCCTCGGCGATCTTCGATCGCTGCAGCATGATGCCCATGAAGATGAACAGTGGAATGGCAATGAGCGTGTCGCGCTCGACCTCCCAATAGACCCCGCGCAGGTTGGTTACCCCCGCGGTCAGCCATTGCGACGGTCCGCCAGAGTGAAAAAAGGCGTCCATGCCGCCGCCGAAGGCAAGGCCGGCAAGGGCGGCCAGCACGATCGAAATGATCGCCGCGCCGGGCAACGCGAAGGCGACGGGAAAGCCCGAGCCCAGCGCCGTGGCCATGGTCACGATCAGAATGGCGAGAAAGAAGAGTTCCATGGATTGACCTCAGTGCCCGACGGGATCGTGTTCGACATGTCCGGGCTCTCGCCGCGCGTCAGCGACGGCCTCGAACAGGTAGCTGGTGAACTGTATCAGCATAGTGATGGCGAAAATCGCAAGGAAGGCCGCCATCTGGTACTTAATGAACATCCCGGCGGTACCGGTCTGACTGACTTCGAAATTCGCCACCGGCGAGTTGACGATAGCCTGTTTGCTGCCCATGCCGATCAGGATGATCACCCAGCATGTGGTCATGCCCAGCATGATCGCTCCGATGGCGTTCACGCGGCCCTTGCGCCGCGTGTCGAACCCGGCATAGAGCACGTCGACGCGGACATGACCTTCTTCCAGCAGCGTGTAGGCGGACGAGAACAAAAACAGCGCGGCGTACCAATATCGCACCAGATCGCCCATCAGCGCCTGTTCGTAAGAGAAGACGAAGCGCGAGAACACGATCAGCAGTTCCGCGACGACGATCAACAGCGCCAGCCAGATGAACCCCAGCGAGCGTGAAAAGAACGCTATCGTAAAGCCGAGAATAGCCAACGGCATGTGGATCCAGGGACCGATGAAGCGGGCGCGGATAAGCTCTTTGGCGAGATTTTCCGAGAACAGAGAAGGCAGCATCCCCTCGACCCGGAGAAAGGCGATAGCGGCGTCGACAAAGCCGGTGAACAGCACCGTGTAAAAGCAGCCGCGGATCAGCCAGGCGTTGAAACTGCTGATCTTCCTGGCGTCATAGCGCAGCGCCCGGTCAGGGGTGCGCATCACGAATAGCGCTGCGGCAATCAGGCAGACCACATAGACCAGAGCCGCCACCCAGGACCATAGATTGGCCTCGAATATCCCGCCCAATGTGGGAAACCCGAAGCCCACGATCAGGATGTTGTTGACGAAGAAGGCCGCCAGAACCGCCAGCATGCCCCAGCCGAACATGCGCATTACGGGCGCAGGGCGGCCAAATGGCGACGGTTCCACTGTGTCGGACGTGGTGCTCATGTGTTCCCCCGGCTGGCCCTCGGCGCCCTCGTTCCACGGCGCCTGCCGCTCTTTTCCGCGCAAGGCTTTGATCGCGAAGCGAAAGCCTGTCGCAAAGCGGGAGCCGACCCTTGGGGCCGGCTCCCGTCACTTCTATCGCTTGAGGTCCAAGGCTCAGATCATGCCCAGGACACGGTTGCGCTGCTGCGAGAAATCGACCTCTGCCGCAGCACGCCAGCCGCCGATCTCGCGCAGCGCCGCCTGATAGGCATCGTTGATTTCCGCAGCCAGCGGCGAGTGATCGCGCGTCTCTTCGAACACTTCCACCGCGGCATCGCCAAAGGCGTCCCAAACCTCGTCGTTGAACTGGCGCGCCTCGACGCCGTGATCGTTGATCAGGCGGGCAAGGTATTCACCGTTATTGGCAGCGGCTTCCTCTGGCTGGGCCGCGTTCTCTTCCATGCAGCAGGCCTCAAGGACCGCCTGTTCGTACTCGCTCAGGCTTTCCCACCATGCCTTGTTCATGCCAAAGGCCAGGCCGCCGCCGGGCTCGTGCATGCCGCCGGTATAATAGTACTTGGCCGCTTCGTAGAACTTCATGAAGTAGTCGTTATAGGGGCCGACCCACTCGGTTGCTTCGACAGCGCCCGAAACCAGGTTCTCGTAGATCTGGCCGCCCGGCAGCGACACCGTCGACACGCCCAGCTTCGACATCACGGTGCCGCCAAGGCCCGGGATACGCATCTTCAGGCCCTGCAGGTCGTCAGGCGAATTGATCTCTTTATTGAACCAGCCGCCCGCCTGCGCGCCGGTGCCGCCGCAGGTCAGCGCCTTGAGGCCGAACCCGCCGGATATCTTGTCCCACAGTTCCTGTCCGCCCTTGAACTTGATCCAGGCGTTCCATTCCGGGGTGGTCATGCCGAACGGCACGGAAGTGAAATAGTTGAAGCCCGGGTGCTTGCCGCCCCAGTAGTAGTCGGCTGCGATATAGGCCTGGCTGTTGCCACCGGCCACTTCGTCGAACACGTCGAACGCGCCGACGCGCTCGCCCGCCGCGAAATACTCGGTCTGGATGGCTCCGTTCGACACTTGGGTAATGCGCGCAGCCAACCGCTGGGCCGAAAGGCCGAGGCCGGGGAAGTCACGCGGCCAGGTCGACACGATGGTTAGGGTTCTGGCGTTCTGCGCGTTCACCATCGGAGCGGCAAGGGCTGCGCCCGCGGTCCCAAGGGTTGCGGCTTTCAGAAAGTTACGGCGTTCCATGTTTGGTTGTTCCTCCCGTTTTGGTCGTCTGACTCTTCATGTGTTGAGGGCTCCGTCCAGCCGGCGCGCCAGCCTGTCCACACCCCCGCAAGGCGGCAGAGTAGATGCCTGAGAGGGGTTTGCAACAGTTTTAGTGGCATTTCAGGCCCCGTCGGGCAGGGAACATCTCACATCGACCGATTCCGTGACCTATTCGCCCGGCTCCAACAAGATTCGCTAAGGATTGCACCGCACCAGAGAAATCTTCTGCGCGTGCGCATAGGGCCTTGATCTTCTTAAAGCTGAAACCCCCCAATTCAGCCTAAAATCGAGTCGGAAACCTTACCAATTCGCCCAGTTGACCGGATCACCTCAACCGGTTGGCCTGCGGTCGGTCCGGCCCGGCATGGCGACGAAGTCTGCCGAGCCGGCGGAAGATCCGAAACTAAGCAAGGTCAGCCTGCCGGGACGGTTCGCCACCAGGCCCGCAAGGATAGGCGCGCCCTGACATGTTCCACCAGGTTATCCACAGCGTCGGGTCCGGTCATCTCGCCTGACCCGGTTGACGCCAATGACGATTTCGCACAATCCCGGCCTCACCCGGGTCACACCGCGGCAATCCGTCCACAGGCGCTTTTCTGGTGCATTTCGAACATTTGAGACCGCCCTGATGCGCCGTTTGCCGGGCGGGTTTGCAGAAATGCGACGACCCGGTTCCGGGGATCCAAACGGCCAAGCCGCCGCCTGGCTTGTGCATTTGCAACACCCGGCCGGGGCGGTGCCAGCCGCAACTCGCCCGTTCAGCCTGCGAACCTCCCGACGAAAAAATCCACCATCTGCGGCACCAGATCCTCGCCGCGGCCCTGTGCGTCAGCCTCGTTCAGCGCTGCGAAGGCACCTTCGGCCATGACGCTGGGGGCACCGGCCTCCCGCGCCATCTGCCGGTAATAACCGACATCCTTCAGGGCGTTCCTGATCGAGAAGGCCAGCATTTGCGGGTCGCCATCAATGGCATAGGCCTTGATGAAGTCCATCATGCCGGATTTCAGCGGCCCCGCCGCCATCACGTCATATAGCGACTGACGCTCGACACCGGTTCTGTCGGCCATGGCAAAGGCCTCTGCCATCGAATTGGCCACCGCCTGGGCAAAAAAGTTGTTGATCAGCTTGATCGTGTGCCCGGCGCCCAGCGCACCGAGGTGAAACACGTTCTCTCCCAGATCGTCGAGCACCGGCTGAACCCGATCGAACGTAGGCTTGTCGCCGGAACACATCAGGTTCAGCAACCCGTCCTTGGCGTGCATCGGTGTGCGCCCGATCGGCGCGTCCAAATAGGTACCGCCCGCGGCCGCCACCTCGGCGCCCAGCGTCCGGGTCGAATCCGGCAGCGAGGTGCCGAAATCGATCACTACCGCGCCGGGTTTCAGCCCGGCAATCACGCCGTCCGGCCCGCGCATCCGGCCTTCGACCTGGTCCGAGGTCCCCATGCACAGCATCACGATATCGCTCGCCGCGGCCACATCGCGCGCGATGGACGCCTCTGCCGCGCCACGCGCCACCGCTGCCTCGACCCCGGCACGAGACACGTTGCCGAGCACGGTCAGCTCATAACCCTTGTCCTGCAACCGCCCGACCATGGCAGCACCCATGAGGCCGAGGCCGATGAATCCGATCGTGGGTTTGTTCATATCAATGCCCTCTGTTGCGAAGCACTCGTGCCTTCTGCCGTTCCCGGTACCAGATGTAGAGCCCCGAGGCGATGATGACCAGACCGCCGCCCAGCGCCCACACCGTGGGCCAGGTGCCGAACAGCACGATCCCGGCCACCGCGGCCAGCACGATCTGGATATAGACCACGGGCGCGAGGATCGAGGCGTCGGCCATCCGGTGCGCGAATGTCGCGGCTATATGGCCGAAAGCGCCGAAGCTGCCGATCAGCGCCATGACCAGCAGCGTCCGGCCATCGCCTGGTGCCACCCATTGCACGATGCCGAAGGGCGCCAGACATACCGTCGCCAACCCCGCCGACCAGAGCTGCGAAGTGGCGTTCGATTCCACCCCCGCCAGCATGCGCGTCATCACGAAATAACCCGAGGCGCAGCAAAGCGCGCCCAGCGAGTAAAAGATCGCAGGGTCGAACCCCGCCCCCCATGGCTGTACCGTGATCATCACGCCGGCGAACCCGGCACAGACCGCCAGCACCCGGCGGATGCCCACCTTTTCGCCCAGCACCGGAATCGCCGCCAGCGTCACCAGGATCGGCGCGGCAAAGAAGATCGTCGTGGTCAGGGTGATCGGCAGATGCTGCAGCGCAAAAAAGTTGAAGATGGTGCCCCCGAACAGAAACCCCGAGCGCAATGCCTGCCGCCGCGGCGCCCGGCTGCGGAAATCGCCCATACCGCCCTGCGGCCCATAGATCGCCACCGAGATCAGGAAATGCCCCGCATAGCGAACGAACACCACCTGCAAAGGCGCCAGCCCCGCGGTGATCAGCCATTTCGCCGAGGCGTCGATGCAGGTGAAACACGCCACCGCAAGGCACATCACCGCCACGCCCAGTGCCGTGCGGTCCTCTCTGGGCAGGGCGATCGCCATGGGGCCTACATCACCGCACCGATCTGCCAGGGCACAAACTCGTAGTCGCCCAGCCCCTGCGCCTCTGACTTGGACGCCTCACCGCTGGCCACCCGCAGGATCAATTGGTAGATCTCGCGGCCCTTGTCCTCCAGCGACACCGAACCGTCCAGCATGTCGCCGGCGTTCACGTCCATATCCTCGGTCATGGCGGCATACATGGTGGAATTGGTCGCCACCTTGATGGTCGGCGCAGGTTTCGACCCAAAGGCCGACCCGCGCCCCGTGGTGAACACCACCATGTTGCAGCCGCCGGCGATCTGACCGGTGACGCTGGCCGGGTCGTAGCCGGGGCTGTCCATGAAGGTAAATCCCTTGGCGGTCACCGATTCGGCGTATTTGTAGACCCCGGTCAGGGGCGAGGTGCCGCCCTTGGCCGCAGCCCCCAATGATTTCTCCAGAATGGTCGTCAGGCCACCTTTCTTGTTGCCGGGGCTGGGGTTGTTGTCCATCGAGCCATTGTTGCGCGCGGTGTAGTCCTTCCACCACTCCACCAGCCTCACCAGCTTTTCGCCCGTGGCCCGGTCCGTCGCGCGGCGGGTCAGCAGATGCTCGGCACCGTAGATCTCGGGCGTCTCGGCCAGCACTCCGGTGCCGCCCTGGGCCGCCAGCAGGTCGCAGGCGTATCCCAGCGCCGGATTAGCCGTAACCCCCGACCAGGCGTCAGAGCCGCCGCATTGCAGCGCCACCATCAGTTTCGACGCAGGACAGGGCTCGCGCCGGGCCTGGTTCACCTCGGGCAGCATGGCGCGCACCTTGTCGATGCCCAGTTCGATGGTGCGGCGCAGACCGGAAACGCTTTGGATATTCATGGCCTGAAACAGTGGGCCCTGCTGCAACCCGTAGGTCTCGAGCAGCCAGTCGATCAGGTTCATCTCGCAGCCCAGCCCCACCATCAGCACGCCGCCGCAATTTGGGTGCCTGGCATAGCCCCACATCACCCGCTGCAGCGCCTCGAACCCCTCGCCGTCGCCCGCCATGCCGCAGCCGGTGCCATGCACGAAGGCCACGACCCCGTCGACATGCGGGTATTGCACCAATTCTTCCGGTCCGAACGCCTCGGCGATGCGGCGGGCGGCGGTGGCCGAGCAGTTCACAGAGGTGACGATGGCGATGAAGTTGCGGGTTCCCGCACGCCCGTCGGCACGCCGGTATCCCATGAAACTGTCGCGGGCCGTGGCCGGGGCGACGGGTCGCAGATCGTTGCCGAATTCATAGGCGACCTCGGTGGCGCGAAAGTCGAGGTTGTGGCTATGCACATGATCGCCCGGCGCGATGCCAGCATGGGCCAGCCCGATGAACTGGGCGTATTTGCGCACCTCTTCGCCTTTGCCGATGGCGCGGGTGGCGATCTTGTGCCCCGCCGGGATCGGCGCGGTCGTGGTCACCCCCTCGACCGCATGGCCCGCGGGCAGGGCATGGGTGGCGGTCACCACATTGTCAGCGGGATCGAGGCGGACATAATCCATCACGGTTCAACCTTTCGAAGGGCGGGCTTCAGCCCGCCTGGAAGTCGCAGCACTATCCCGCCAAATCCGGCCATGCGCAACCATTTGGTCAGACCAAAACGCCCCGGTCAGCCCTGCCCCAGTTCGTCCTCCAGGTAGACCCGGATGATCGCATCGAAATCGGGCTCGGAGCGGAACCCCAGCGCCAGCGCCCGTCGGGGCTCAAAATCGCGCGGCCAGCCGCTGACGATCTTCGCGACAGCCACGTCCGGTTCACGCCGGATCAGCGCCACCGCCTCATCTCCTGCCGCCCGCCGCAGCGCCTCTATCTGCTCTGCCACGGTGCACGAGAACCCAGGCATGTTCAGCGCCCGCCGCCCCCCCAGCAGCGCCGTATCGAGCCCCGCCGCATGGGTCAGGAATCCCACCGCAGAGCGTGGGCTCGCGTGCCAGTGCCGCACGCTGTCCTCGACCGGCAGCACCGCCTCGGCCCCGTTCAGCGGCTCTCGGATGATGCCGGAAAAGAACCCGCTCGCGGCCTTGTTGGGCAGCCCGGGCCGCACGCAGATCGTCGGCAGCCTTATGGAGACACCGTCGACAAGGCCCTTGCGGCTGGCATCCCCCAGCATCAGTTCGCAAATCGCCTTTTGCGCGCCGTAACTGGTTTGCGGCGCGGAAAGGAATTCGTCACCGATCTTGTCGGGATACGGGCCGCCGAATACGGCGATCGAGGACGAGAACACAACGCGCGGACGATAGTGGCCGTTGCTCGCCTCGTGATGCGCCCTGAGCGCCTCCATCAGCTCCCACATCGGCGTCATGTTGACCGCCCAGCCCTTGGCATAGTCCTGCTCGGCCTCGCCAGAGACCACCGAGGCGAGGTGAAAGACCACCTCTGGCCTGCCCGCCACCAGCCGCGTCATGGTGCCCGCCTCGGCGACATCGGCCCGCACATGAGCGCCCGGCGCGCCGGCGACGGGAAACCCCAGATCGGCCAGCGTCACCGCGAGATCGCGGTCGCCGTTCAGCCCGTTGGCGGCCAGATGCGCCGCCAGCTTCTGCCCGATCATGCCACCGCCACCGATGATCAAGACGTTTTGCATATCCCTGCCCCTGTCATTGTCCTGTCACTCAGATCGCCCGCAACCCTATCGCCTTGCCGTGCCGACGAATAGGCCTGTCCTTCCGCTTGTGCTTGCGGTAACACTTTTGCGGGCCGAATTTGAGCCCGGGCGATCATTCTGGGAGAATTCTCGTGTCAGACGAACGGCTTGCGGGAAAACGCGCATTGGTGACAGCGGCGGCACAGGGCATCGGACGGGCCTCGGCGCTGGCAATGGCCGATGAGGGCGCAAAGGTTTTCGCCACCGATGTCAACGCCGACCTTCTGGCCGGCCTCGATCACCCCGGCATCGAGACTTTCGTGCTGGACGTGCGCGACGATGCCAGTGCGCGAGCCGGCGTCGAACGGGCACAGCCAGACGTTTTGTTCAACTGCGCCGGGTTCGTGCATCACGGCACGGTGCTGGATGCCAGCGAAGAGGAATGGGAATTCGCCTTCGACCTCAACGTGCATTCCATGTTCCGTACCATCCGCGCCGCGCTGCCGGGCATGCTCGACCGGGGGCAAGGCTCGATAATCAACATGTCCTCGGCGCTGGGTTCACGCATCGCCGCACCGAACCGCTTTACCTACGGGGTCACCAAGGCCGCGGTGGTGGGACTGACGAAATCCGTGGCGCGCGATTTCATCGACAAGGGCGTGCGCTGCAACTGCATCTGCCCCGGCACGGTGGAAAGCCCCAGTTGGCACGACCGGGTCAAGGCGCTGGGCGAAACCCTTGGAAGCTATGACGAGGCGCTGCTGCAATTCGTGGAACGCCAGCCCATGGGCCGCGTCGCACAGCCCGAAGAGATCGCCGCTCTGGCCGTCTATCTGGCCAGCGACGAAAGCGCCTTCACCACCGGCCAGCCCTTCTTCATCGACGGCGGATGGTCGGGATGAAACGGCCCAAGGCGCCTTCATCTGGCTGAAAACATCCCCGGGAGGATCCGGGGGGCTGCCCCCCGCCCGCCCGCTCAACATCAGGCGAAACCCATGACCGACAAACCCAAACTCCGCAGCCAAAACTGGTTCAACATCCCCGGCGACCCCGAGATGACGGCGCTCTACCTGGAACGCTACCTGAATTACGGGCTCACGCGTGAGGAACTGCAGTCGGGCAAGCCGATCATCGGCATCGCCCAGACCGGCAGCGACCTTTCGCCCTGCAACCGCCACCATATCGAACTGACCAAGCGGCTGCGCGACGGCATCATCTCTGCCGGCGGCACAGTGATCGAAATTCCGGTACACCCGATCCAGGAAACCGGCAAGCGCCCCACCGCGATGCTGGACCGCAACCTAGCCTATCTCAGCCTGGTCGAGACGCTCTTTGGCTATCCCATTGACGGCGTGGTGTTGAATATCGGCTGCGACAAGACCACTCCGGCGCTGCTGATGGCAGCGGCCACGGTGGGCATCCCGGCCATCGCTCATAGCGTCGGCCCGATGCTGAACGGCTACTACAAGGGCCAGCGCACCGGATCCGGCACCATCGTGTGGAAGGCCCGCGAGCTATACGCGGCCGGAGAGATCGACGGCGAGGGCTTTACCGATCTGGTCGCCTCGTCGGCGCCCTCGGTAGGTTATTGCAATACCATGGGCACCGCCACCACGATGAACTCGCTGGCCGAGGCGCTGGGCATGCAGCTGCCCGGCTCGGCCGCGATCCCCGCGCCCTACCGCGAGCGCGGCCAGATGGCCTATGCCACCGGCAAGCGCATCATAGAGCAGGTCCGCGAAGACCTGACGCCGGCCAGGGTGATGACGCGGCAGGCCTTCGAGAACGCCATCGTGATCAACTCTGCCATCGGTGGTTCCACCAACGCGCCGATCCATCTCAACGCCATTGCCCGGCACCTGGGCGTGCCGCTGGACAATGACGACTGGCAGCGCCTGGGATATGAGATACCGCTGCTGGTCAACCTGCAGCCCGCCGGCGAATATCTGGGAGAAGATTACCACCACGCCGGCGGCGTACCGGCGGTGATCGGCGAGCTTCTGGAGGCCGGGCTGCTGCCGCATCCGGATGCGGTTACCGTCAACGGCAGAACCATGGCGGAAAACTGCGGCGCGCGGCGCAGCGAAGACGAAAACGTGATCAAGCCGGTCGCGGCGCCGATCCTGGCCAATGCCGGCTTCCTGAACCTCAAGGGAAACCTGTTTGACAGCGCCATCATGAAAACCAGCGTGATCACCGAGGAATTCCGCCAGCGTTATCTGGAAAACGAGGCCGACCCCATGGCTTTCGAAGGCCGCGCCATGGTTTTTGACGGGCCCGAACATTTTCACAGACTGATCGACGACGAGAGCCTTGCCATCGACGAGCACTCTATCCTGATCATGCGTGGCGCCGGACCGATCGGCTATCCCGGCGGCGCCGAGGTGGTCAACATGCGCGCACCCGCCTACCTGCTGAAACGCGGCGTCACCGCGCTGCCCTGCATTGGCGACGGGCGCCAGTCAGGCACCTCCGGCAGCCCCTCGATCCTGAACGCATCGCCCGAGGCGGCCGCGGGCGGCGGGCTAGCCCTGGTGCAGACCGGAGACCGGGTGCGGATCGATCTGAAAGAATGCACCGCCGACATGGCAGTCAGCGAGGAAGAACTGGCGGCACGCCGCGCGGCGCAACCGGCGCGGCCCATGCCCGACAGCCAGTCGCCCTGGCAAGAGATATTCCGCGACCGGGTGCGGCCCTTCAGCGAGGGCATGACCCTGAAAGGCGCCGATGCCTACCGCGAGATAGCAAAGCGGCACATGCCGCGCGACAATCACTGACCACCCGCCCGGCAACTGCGAGTTATCTTGGAGAATTCTCACGCGCTGCGGCCAGGAAAGGAGCATGACATGAAACTGGCTCGATACGGTGAACCGGGCGCCGAAAAGCCCGGCATGATCGACGCGGGCGGCCAGCTGCGCGATCTCAGCCCCCACGTGGGTGACATCACCGGCGCAGTGCTGGACGACGCCACGCTCGACCGGCTGCGCGGGCTCGACCCGGCGGGGCTGGACCCGGTGCCCGGCACCCCTCGCCACGGGCCCTGCGTCGGCGCCATTGGCAAGTTCATGTGCATCGGGCTGAACTATACCGATCACGCCGAAGAGACCGGCAACCCGATCCCCGATCACCCGATCCTGTTCATGAAGGCCACCTCTGCGGTGATTGGCCCGAACGATGACGTGGTCATCCCCCGCGGTTCGCGCCACAGCGACTGGGAGGTCGAGCTGGGGGTGGTGATCGGCAAGGCGGCAAAATATGTCGACGAGGCCGACGCGCTGGATCACGTGGCGGGCTACTGCGTCTGCAACGATGTCAGCGAGCGCAAGTTCCAGGGGCATCTTTCCGGCCAGTGGACCAAGGGCAAAAGCTGCGACACGTTCGGGCCCACCGGCCCCTGGCTGGTGACCCGCGACGAGGTGGCCGACCCGCAGAACCTCGACATGTGGCTCGACGTCAGCGGCACCCGGCGCCAGACCGGCAACACGCGCACGATGATCTTCAGCGTGGCGCAGATCATCAGCCACCTGAGCCAGCTTTTCACCCTGCATCCGGGCGACGTGATCTCGACCGGCACCCCGCCGGGCGTTGGTGCCGGTATCAAGCCCAAGCCTGTGTTCCTGCGCGACGGCGACGTGATGGAACTGGGCATCGAGGGCCTGGGCCAACAGCGTCAGAAGATACGCGACGACGCATGAGCAAGCCCGCGATGCTGCTGGTTGGCTCGGCGACCGAACGGATGCTGGGCCAGCTTGGCGCGGTGTTCGAGGTGCTTGACCTGCCCGAAGACAACCGCGACAAGTTTCTCGCGGAGCGGGGCGGTGACATCGGCTATGTGCTGTCGAGCGGCCATGGCGGGGTGCCGGCAGAGATGATCGCCGCCATGCCCAGCCTGCGGGTCATTTCGAATTTCGGTGTCGGTTATGACGCGGTCGACGTGGCAGAGGCGGTGGCGCGTGGGGTAATGGTGACCCACACGCCGGACGTGTTGAACGACGAGGTGGCCAACACGGCCGTCATGCTGCTTCTGGCGACCGCGCGCAACCTGCTGGCCGACAATGCCTGGCTGACTTCGGGCCGCTGGCGCGAGCAGGGCAACGCGCCTCTCAGCCGCTCTGTGCGCGGATCGACGGTGGGTATCCTGGGGCTTGGCCGCATCGGGCTGGCCACTGCCGAAAAGCTGGCCGTGTTCGGTGTCGATATCGTCTATCACACCCGGACCCGGCGCGATGAGGTGCCCTATCGCCACTATGACGACCTGACGGACATGGCGCGCGGCTGCGACGTGCTGATCTCGATCGTCCCGGGCGGGGCGGGGACCGAGGGTATCATCAACCGCGCGGTAATAGAGGCGCTGGGGCCCGAGGGCATCCTGATCAATATCGGCCGCGGCTCGGCGGTGGACGAGCCCGAGCTGATCGCGGCGCTGAGCGACGGGCGGCTGGGCAAGGCGGGGCTGGACGTGTTCGCCGACGAGCCCAATGTTCCGGCCGAACTGATGGCGTTGGAAAACGCCACGCTGCTGCCGCATGTGGGCAGCGCCACGGTCGAGACACGGGCCGCGATGGGCGATCTGGCGGTCGAGAACCTAACCCGGTTCCAGGCGACGGGCAAACCCGTCACCCCGGTTGCGGAATGCCGCGGCATGTAAGGCGCAGCGCCCGTGTCCTCAGCAGGACATGGGCGTAGCCACCCGCCAACAATGATCGAAACACAAGCCGCACGGTCGCCCGACCAGGGAAGGACGATCCGGCGCTGGCTCAGAGTAGTCTGTCGAGATCAATCCGAGCAAAGCCGGGACCAAGGCACCTGCCTTGGGAAATCGCCAGCCTTGCGGGCAGCCCGGCGATCACGCGGCGGCCTCGGCTCTGACCCCGCGCGTCGGCGTCGCGGCCCAGAGCACCTATGCCGATAGCCGGAACTGCCAGCCCGCCGGTCTCAGCCGGCCTTGGGCTTCAGCGCCGTACGCACCGCGTCAAGCAGCCGGGCGCGAGTTACCGGTTTCATCACCCGGATATCCTCTTCGCGCAGTGCGCTGTCCTTCCGCTTCACCCCACTGGCATAGCCCGAAAGGAACACAACCGGCAGATCGGGCTTCGCCTCGCGCAGCGCCCTTGCCAGTGCAGGTCCCTGCAGGGTTCCCGGCATCATGATATCGGTGACCAGCAAATCGAAGGGGCCATTGGCGAAATACTGTTGAAAAGCGGTGTCGCCATCAGGCGCGGCGACAACCTCGAACCCCTCGCTGCGCAGAATGCGCACCAGGATTTCCGCGACCTCCTTTTGGTCCTCGGCAAACAGCAGCCGGTGCGGGCCGCCGGGCGCGTCGGCGGGGCGCACGGGCGGGGCAAGCTCTGTCCCGGCGACGAAATTGCTTGCGGTGGGAAAGAACAGGGATACCGAGGTGCCGCGACCGGGCTCTGACGTGATCCGTACCGCTCCACCGGTCTGGTTCATGAAACCATGCACCATCGACAGGCCCAGACCGCTGCTCTCGCCGGGGTCCTTGGTAGTGAAGAACGGCTCGAACACCCGCTCGACATCGTTTTCGGGAATGCCGGTGCCGGTGTCGCGAACCGTCAAGACGACGTAGGTGCCGGGCGACAGATCAACCGATTTCGGCTGCCGGTCGTCGAACACGGTGTTGGCGGTTTTCACCGTCAGAGCCCCACCTCTTGGCATCGCATCCCGGGCGTTGATGATCAGGTTGAGGATAGCGCTTTCGGTCGAGGCCCGGTCGGCTTCGACCGGCCAGAGCCGGGGACCTAGCTGTAGGTCGATGTCGATATTGGCCGGCAGGGTGCGGCGCATCCAGTTGTCCATCTCCGACAGGGTGACGTTGAGATCCAGCACCGTCGGGTCCAGAGGTGCCCGGCGGGCGTAGCTGAGCATCTTGCGGGTCAAATCGGCGCCGCGCAGCGTTGCGTGGATTGCCTTTTCGATCATGTCCTGTTGATCCGCGCCTTCGAAATTGTCCTGCAGCAGTTCGAGATTGCCGAGGATGACGCTGAGGAGGTTATTGAAGTCATGCGCCACACCGCCGGTCATCTGCCCCACGGTTTCCAGCCGCTGCGCTTGCGCCAGCCGGGTTTCGAGTCCGGCCCGATGGCGTTCGGCCGCCTTGCGTTCCGTGATGTCGGTGATCGAAGCGCGCAGCAACTGGCGCGAGGGATCGGGGAAGCGGACCAGCGAGATTTCGCAAGGCACCTCGGTCCCGTCGGCGCGCCGATGCATCCATTCAAAGATCGGTGCGCGCCCTGCAAGCGCCTCCATGATCAGGGCCATCCCCTTGTCGACAGAACGCCGCCCGTCGGGCTGGAATTCAGGACTGAGATCGAACGGGCTGGGACCATTGACCAGCTTTTCGGCGGGCAGCCCGTAAAGCCGGGTTGCGGCCGGGTTGGCATCGACGAAACACACCGCCTCGGCATCGAGGATGACGATGGCCTCAGCCGCGCTGTCGACCAGGGCGCGGTATCGCTGTTCGCTCTCGCGCAGCCGCTGCAGCGTCAGATGCGTCGTCAGACCATCGGCGATGCGGCTGCCAATGGCAGTGAACAATTCGGTCGCCCGGTCATAGACCACGGGTGCAGTGCAATGATGAAAACTCAGCGCCCAGGGCAGGCCAATGGTGGGGCACAGTTGCATCGCCAATTGAGACAGCGCACCAAGTTGGCGGCAGGCAAGACTGCCTTGCTGTTCGCTGGCATTGCACAGCGGATCAAAGCGAACCGCCAGGTCGCTGCCACTGATCTTGTTCAGAAATCCGCGGTTGTTCTCATCGATCGGATTATCGCGCCCGATGAAACTGTCCAGCTCATAGCCAGGCCGCGTCACGGCGGCCCGGATCTGCACGCTGGTCGCCTCGGGAATGCAGGGAAAGGTCACCATGGCGCGGTCGCAATCGAAAATGTCCAGTATCTCCGCCAGCGCCCGCGACAGCATGTCCTCGACCGAGCGGCTGTTGATGATCGCCGTATTCACCCGGTCCAGCGATGGCAGGGCGTCTTTAGGTACACACCGGGTGTATTTTGTCACAACTTCCTCCACTGGCATGGCGCTGCGCAACTCTTGGAACAATCGAACCCTAACGCATAAATCTGAGATTGTGCATCGCTTTGGGCAGGAATGACCGGAAGTGCGCCGTATTCCAACACCGCCGTGTTTCTGCCAGAATCTTGTGCAAGCTTGGTGGTTGTCGTATCGGTTCGGGAAGATCACACAACCAAGGCCGCACAACGCAGGACAATTCGGGCTCAGTGCCGTTCAACGGCGAACTGGCCAGCCGCATCGGCGTCGGCCTGCGCCCGGGCCGTCTGGGTGCACAGAGGCGGCTGTTCCAAGAGCAGGGCGAGCGGGCGCACTGGTTCTGTGGTCGCCGACGTGGAGCGGCCCGGGCAACCCTGTGCTACGTCGTCTTGCCCAGCTGTGCCGCGGCCCGCAAGGTCGCCACGGGCACATCCGGGCGGGCGGTTTCGACATCGGTCATTTCGAGCCGTTGGTCGAATGGCTGATCATCCTGATCGTTGAAGACAGCGGTCGACATTTGCGTTTCAGCCTCTTTGGAAGCGGCGTCACCGCGACCCGCGAGGCGCCGATACTGCTGCAATGCATGGTCCCGGTCAGCGATCCGAAACCCTTACCCGGCCTCCTGCCCTTGCCTCAGCCGAACACCTCCCGGAACATTCCGATACATTGCCGGAACCCAGCCTCGAAATTGCCATCGCCGGGGTGATAGACGCTCTCCAGGCTTATCACCCCGTCATAGCCATCCACCCGCATCGCATCGGCAATCGGGCGGAACAGACCGGCCAGTTGTCCCTCGCCCATGCGTCTGACCTCCAGAGTCGCACGCGGGGTGTCGACCGACACGTCCTTGATATGCACATGGCCAAGGTAGCCGCCCCGCAGGTCCGAGTACCCCTCAGGATATGCCCGCTCGTGGCACCAGCAGTTGTTGGCCGGATCCCACAGCACCTTGAGCACACCCTTGGCGCCCAGATCGTCGATCAGCTTACGGCCTGTGTAAGAGGAATTCACCATGGTGCCGTTGCCCGTCTCGACCACCAGCGTCACGCCCTCGGCACGGGCCAGATCGACTGCCGGGGCGATCAGCGGCAGCATGGCGTCCCAGGCACCGTGAGCAACGTTCCACTTCTCGGCGCCGCCCTTGCCCCAGAGGATCTGTTCTTTCCTGCTCGTCATGATCCGCACCAGCGAGCAGTCCAGTTCCTGCCCCATGGCAATGACCCTCTTCAGCGCGTCCATATGGCGGCTATGCGCCTCGTCACCGGGCTTGTTCGCCGTGCTCAGCCCCGCGAAGACATGCCGCGACAGGCACGAGACAGGCTTGCCGTGATCGGCCAGCAGCGTCTTGATGCGGGCAATCTCTTGGGCAGAGTGATCGCCCACCTCTTTGTCCCAGACGAACTGCAGTTCCGCATATTCAAGGTCGAACTCGTCCATCACATCCAGTGTGTGGGTCAGGTCGCGGCTGATGCCGTCGCAAATCACTCCTAGTTTCATGCCCCCAGCTCCGCTCCGACGATTTCCTCGATCACCTTTGCCACCGACTGGTTGTCGCCGTCGGGGTACCTGGTCATACCAGCCTGGAACAGTTGCATCGCCGTCGAGGTGGTGTGCATCGGCACGCCCAGCCCCTTGGCCAGTTCCAGCGATATGGTCAGGTCCTTCCACATGGTACCGATACCGCTGCCGGTACGATCAAAACGCCGGGCGATGATGTTTTCCAGGCTGCCGTCGGTGATGCCGTTTCCGGCACCGGTAGAGGCGATGACCTTGCGCAACACCTCGCCCGAGACGCCGGCCTTGCCGGCCAGCACGGAAAGCTCATAAGTGGCCGCAAGGATGGCGCCTATCAGCGATTGCAGGCAGGCTTTTACCGTCTGGCCGTCGCCGGGGGTGTCGCCGACATGGTGGATCACCCTGGACACAGCCTGCAGCACGTCGTCATATTCTGCCAGCACCTCAGCCGGGGCCGCCGCCATCAGCGCCAGCGTGCCACCATGGGCGCCGGGGAACCCGCCCGATACCGGCGCGTCGATCAGGTGCAGCCCATGTTCTGCCAGCCTCTCACCGATCTCGCGCGCCTCGGGCGCGTGGATCGTCGCCGTCAGGATCATCGCCGTGCCCTTGGCCATACTCGCCATCAGCCCGTTGCCCACGCCGTCGCCCAGCGCCACCACCCTGGCCTGAGCGCCGTTCATCACCATGACGAACACCGCCCTGGCGCCCTGCCCGACCTCTGCCGTGCTGGCGCAGCCAATGCCGCCCATGTCGGTGAGCGCCGCCATCCGTTCGGGGCTCAGGTCGTACCCCGCCACCTGAAACCCGTTCGCCATCAGGTTCTTTGCCAGGCCAGAGCCCATATCGCCCAGGCCGATCACCCCTACCCGTGTCATTGAAGTCTCCTCATCATTCGGCTTTCCGCCCCGCGTGTCGCGGAACCAGGCGCCATGCCCGAGGTTGACATATGAACCGCCCGGCGGGCGGTGACATCAGCATTGCCAATTGCGCGCGGATTTCAATGGTCTTTCGTCTGGTCCATGCCCATTCCCGACAAAACCTCGGCGACCGCCGCCAGAACGATCAGCACGGCACCGGCGGCCTGCATCCAGCCGAAGGGCTCGGCCAGTAGCACGGCAGAGGATATCACGCCGGTCAGGATCTCTGCAGTCAGCAGCAAGGTCAGTGTCGCCGGCGCCAGCCGCTGCGCCGCCCAGAGCGTCAGCACCATGGTCGGCAGCACATAGACCGCGCCAATGGCCATGCCCGTCGGCACGGCCAGGGTCAGACCGTCACCGACGCCGGGCGGGCCGGCGGCGATTGCAAGGGGCAGCGACACCAGCACCGCGAAAAATACCGATACCGTGGTCAGCGAATAGGCGCTGACCGCACTGGCGGTGAAGACCAGCGCCGCACCCACGGCCCAGCTGACCCCCGAGACCAACGCCACCATGTCGCCGAAATTCAGCGCCCCAAAGGACATCTCGGCGCCCAGCACCAGATAGGCGCCCAGCAGCGCCGCGACCAGCGCCACTGTCGAAATCCGGCGCCAGGGCAGGCCGAGAAAAGCCCATTCAATGATCTTGCTCCAAACCGGGGCAAGGTAGAACAGCAGCACGGCACGGATCACGTCAGTATAGTTCAGCGCCGTGGAATAGGTGCTGACAGCCACACCCACCAGCGCCGCCCCGGCCAGCGCGCGGGCCGACAGGTGCAGCCGGATGCCGCGAACCGCCAGCCAGAGCGCCGCGGCCAGGAAGGCGCCGCAATTCATCACCAGCCCGGCCCAGGGGCCATGCAGCCCCGAACTCTCCAGCCAGCGGATTGGTACCCACCAGACGCCCCAGACAGCGGCGGCAAGCCCGGCAAAGATCACTGGCGGCCAGCTGGCCCGACCGCTCACAGCCCCAGCGCCCGTCGGCGCTCTTCGGCAAAGCCCTGCACCAGCCGGTCGGCGATGAAGGCCAGGATCGCCATCGCGGCGCCAGCGGATACCCCGAGTCCCAGATCGGCCTGCCCGATCGCCAGGTAGATCGACTGGCCCAGCCCGGTGGTACCGACAAGTGCGGCGATGACCAGCATGGCGAAGGCAAACAGTATGGTCTGGTTCAGCCCAAGCAGGATCGCAGGCGCGGCATAGGGCGCGCGGATGTCGCGCAGGATCTGCCAGGGCCGGGCGCCGCTGGCGGTGGCGGCCTCGATCAGATCGGGCGGCGTGGAAACCAGCCCGTGGCGGGTATAGCGGATCATCGGCACCACCGCATAAAGGCAGATGGCAAGGAAGGCGCTGAACTCTCCGATCTGAAAGAACATCAGCACCGGGATCAGGAACACGAATAGCGGGATGGTCTGCAACATGTCGCAGACCGGGCGGATCAGTCGCCAGGCGATGGGTGAAACAGCACACAAGAGCCCAAGCGCACCGCCCGCCACGGCGCAGGCGGCGACAGAGGTGCAAGAGAGATAGAGCGACAGCATCGCCGGCGCCCAGAGACCCGAAAGCAGGATCGTGCCCAGCAAAACTGCCGTCAACAGCGCCAGTTGCCAGCCGCGCGCCACCCAGCCCAGCGCCGCCGCACCGGCCAGCACAAAGGGCCAGGGCAGGTCGGTAACCCCGGTTTCGATGATCCCCGCCACGATCAGCAGCGCCAGCCCCGCCACCGGACGGCCCAGCACCCAGAGCGTCGCGCAGGCCGCGGCGGCGGAGGCGAAGAGCCCCAGGCTCATCGCGGCGGTCCACTGAAAGCCCCATGTGAAGGGCAGCACCGCCTGGTCGAGCCCGATGCGCAGCGGCAGGAAAGCATAGAACATGGTGTCGTTCTTGAAGTCGTTCAGCGCCTGCCCATTGGCCTTGTTGAACGCGGTGAGCCCGGTGTCGAGCCAGTCGGCGACCGGATCCAGCAGGGTGATACTGCCGGGGTCCGGCAGCACCCTCCAGAACGCCAGCGCGGCCAGCGCCGCGGCGGCAAGGATCGCCCAGACGACGCGCAGCTCGTGGCGGCTGCGCCTGGTGGCCAGCGCGCCGCTCATCCGGTCAATGACGATGGCGAAAGTGACGATAACGAAGCCGGCGAGCATGGCAGGGCCGAATTGCGACTTGCGCATGGTCAAGAGGACCTCCCAGCCGATATCCTCGTTACTGCCGATGACGGCGGCGATGATCACCATGGAAAGTGCGGCCATCAGGCACTGGTTGACGCCCACCATGATCTGGGTGCCGGCGGTGGGGATCTCGATCAGGAAGAGCTGCTGAACCCGCGTGCTGCCCGACATCACGGCAGCCTCGCGGATCTCTGGCTCGACCCTTTCCAGCCCGAGGATCACGTTGCGCGCCATGGGGGGGGCGGCGTAGATCGCGGATGCGATCAGGCCGACCACCGGACCGAAGCCGAAGAGCAGTAGAAGCGGCGTGAGATAGGCGAATGTCGGCACGGTCTGCATCACGTCCAGTGCGGCCTGAATGGCGGGCCGGGCGCGTGGCAACTCGTTGGCGAGGATGCCGATGGTGCCGCCGGCAACCAGCGCCAGGGGAACAGAGACCGCGACCAGCGCCAGCGTGTTCATGCTCTCGGCCCAATAGCCCGAGGCCAGCACGAAGCTGAAACCACCGAGGCCAAGAATCGCCATGCGCCAGCCGCCGAGATACCAGCCCAGCGCGGTGACCGCGCCGATCAGCAGCGGCCAGGGGGTGCGGCCCAGAACGGTGTTGGCCCAGTGCATCGGCCACGAGAGCAGGTCGGAAAAAACCCGGGCCGCGGGCTTGATGGCGCTCAGCAGTCGTTCCAGCATTTCGCCGGCCCAGGCGGTGGCGGGCAGGGTCCATTCGGTGGGATAGGCGATCAGCCAGGGAGCAAGCGGTTCCAGCGCCAGGCAGATCACGCCGGTCAGCATGGTGACCAGCGCCGCCCAGACCCCCGGAGACCGGCGGGCACTCATCAGGCCTGGCGGCCTTCTTCGCTGGCGAGGAGCGCCCGCAAGGGCGCGATGAGCCCGTTTCGCGTCATGTCTCATCCACCTGCAGCGCTGCCGCCAGATCGGCCGGGTGCACCATGCCGATCACCTGGCCCGCACCGTCATGCACCGGCACCGGTTCATAGAGCGACATGCAAGAGGCCAGCGCCGCATCCAGCGTCATGTCGGTTCTCAGCCCGGGATCGTCCGGCCCGACGCTGTCGGCCGGACGCATCAGCGACCCGACACGCGCGTGCCGCCCCCGCGCCACGTCGCGGGCGAAGTCGCGCACGTAGTCATCGACCGGTTGCAGCACTATCTCGGCCGGGGTGCCGATCTGGATGATCACCCCGTCACGCATGATGGCGATGCGGTCGGCCAGTTTCAGAGCCTCGGCGATGTCGTGGGTGATGAACAGGATGGTGGTGTTCAACCGCTTGCGGATCTGCAGGAATTCATCCTGCAACTGGCGCCGGATCAGCGGGTCGAGGGCCGAGAACGGCTCATCAAGGAACCAGACAGAGCAGTCGCCCGCCAGCGAGCGGGCGATACCCACGCGCTGGCGCTGGCCGCCACTTAGTTCGCGCGGGAACGCACCTTCGCGCCCCTCCAGCCCGACCATTTCGACGATCGGGCGTGCCTTGTCGTACCGCGCCTTTCGCCCCACTCCACCGACCTTCAGCGGGTAGGCGACGTTGTCGAGCACCGTCATGTGCGGGAAGAGACCGAAATGCTGGAACACCATGCCCATCCTGGTGCGGCGCAGCTCTGTCATCCGGGCCTTGCTGGCCGCCAGAACATCCTCGCCCTCGATCGAGACTGCTCCGGCGCTGGGTTCGACCAGCCGCGAGATGCCGCGGATCAGGGTGGATTTGCCAGATCCCGACAGCCCCATGATGACGAAGAGCTCGCCCGGTGCCACCTCGAAACTGGCGTCGCGCACGGCGGGGATCAGGTCCTGCCGGGTCAGGCGGGCGGCGATCTCGTCGCGGCTGCCGCCCGCTTCCTGCGCCGCCCGCAGTGCGGTATTGCCATGCGGACCAAAGACCTGCCACAGGCCGTCTACCCGGATCGCCGGCTGGTCGGTGTTGCTGGTCATGTCGCTTCAAGCCCCGTGGCCGCGCCGCCGGGCGGGTCCGGGGCGTCCGCCCCGGACCCGCGTTTCGCAGCGGTCTAGTTGGTGGCCGCGTCCACCAGCGGCTTCCACTTGGTCTCATTGCCAGCCATCCAGTCGGCCACCACCGCCTCGACAGAGCCGCCATCGACATCGATGGCGCCCATCATCGGCTGCTGGTCAGCCACATCGAGCGTATAGCTAGACAGGATCTCATGCGCGGCCGGCCACTTGTCGACCATACCCGACCAGCCCGCCTTGAAGATGCGGCTCGGGGCGAAGTCGCAGTCGTTGACCGCGTTGGGGTTCGGGCCCCATGCCGGATCGTTGAAGCAGTCGTCATTGCCCACCGGCAGGTCGACGAACTGAACGTCATAGGCCGACATCGCCCAATGCGGCTGCCAAAAGGTGATCAGCAGCGGAGAACCCCTCTCGGTCGATGCCCGAAGCTCGGCGATAAGCGCACCTTCAGAGCCCGCCGGAACCGCCTTGAAGGGCAGGTCCAGCCCGGTCATCCGGTCGGCGCCGGGCGTACCCCAGTCGGCGGGATAATCCACCAGACGCCCCGCGGGCAGCGTCTCGGCGGTGGCGAACACCTGGGCGCAGTCCTTCAGCGCCTCCCAGGCCGGCAGACCGGGGCACATCTCGGCGACATGGGCCGGATAGGCGATGCCCTCCTTGGCATCGAGCCCGAGATCGCCGATTTCCTCGATCTTGCCGGCCGAAACCTGGTTGGCATATTCATCAGAGACGTTCGACGACCAGATCTCGAGCGTCGCATGGATCTCGCCTTCGCCGATGGCCTGGAACTGGTTCATCATGCCGGCGGTGACATATTCGACCTTGTAGCCGGCGGCCTGCAGCATCGAGCCGGCCACGTGGGTGCTGACATGCTGGCCGGTCCATTCGTTGATGGCCAGCCTGATCGGCTCGTCCACGGCGCCCATCTCGGCGGCGCCGACGGTGCCGGCGGCAAGGGCCAGCGCGGCGACGGAGCTATAGAGTTTCATGACATATCTCCCGGTCCAGTTTTCGTTTGGGTCGGAGTATCGGGGCATTGAAGCTGGATGTCACCAGCCGAAATGTACATTTTCCAGGACGCATTTGCGACGCCGGGGATGTCGCGCACAGTCAAGACGGCCGCCGGTCGCACGGCGATCTTCGCACATACAGTCGCGAACCGAGGGGACTTGTTCATGAGCAAACCCAAGCCCTTGAAACCGCTTGTGCAGAAAACCCGGGCGTATCTGCGCAACCGGCCTGACTGCACCGCCTTCTGGCCAACGGTCGAAACCCGGCCAGACCATGCACGGCGGGCGAGCAGCCTGGCCGCCATGCGGGCCCCCTGTCCGATGGACGGCCTGGCCGACCTGCCGGGCAACGCCACCCCTGCAACGCAACCGCTGACCAGAACGGTCATCGATGCGGCCGGCAGCCTGGATTGGGTTCAGGTCTACAAGCCCGGCGACCCGGTCGGGCGCGGCAAGATCGACCGCACCGCTGTCTCCCTGCTCACCGGACCAGGCACAGAGTATTGCCCCGAACAAGGCATATGCGGGTTCTACTATCTGCTGCCGGGTGTGGAATATGCTGCCCATGCCCATCCCCCGCGCGAGATATACGCGATCCTCTCGGGGACAGCCCGCTATTGGAACGAGAGATCCGGATGGGAAACCCGCGGCCCCGGCGATGTCATCCACACACCGGAATGGTCCTGGCACGCGATGACCACCGTGAACGAACCGGTGCTGATACTGTGGGCCTGGATCGGGGATGCGATCGATCGGGCACCCGATCTGCGCGCCGGTGACGATGGCGCGCTGCCACCGGGGGCGTTTTGCGGTATAAAACCGGAAACCGTTCGTACCGGAATGCCAGCTTGAAGCGCTCTGCCAAACCCATGCACTACCACCCGCCGCCGATGATCCGGTCTTGCCAATGAACCGTGCGGCACCGCCGGGCTGTCATGAAGCCGGCAGGCCGTCAGCCACACCGAAAGAACACCGGCGTGTTCTCTGCGTCCTACAGATACCGGATTTGTCGTGTCCAAAACACCCAACATCGTCCTGATCATGGCCGACCAACTGGCGCCGCAGTTCACCGGCGCCTATGGCCATCCTCTGGTGCAAACTCCTCACATGGATGCGCTGGCCGCCGCCGGCACGCGATTTGACGCCGCCTATTGCAACTCGCCGCTTTGCGCCCCGTCGCGGGCATCCTTCATGACCGGCCAGTTGCCCAGCCGCATCGCGGCCTATGACAATGCCGCCGATTTCCGTTCCGGTATCCCCACTTTCGCTCATTACCTGCGCCAGGCCGGCTATTGCACCTGCCTGTCGGGCAAGATGCATTTCGTCGGCCCCGACCAGTTGCACGGTTTCGAGGAACGGCTGACCACCGATATCTACCCCTCTGACCACGCCTGGACACCGGACTGGGAGGCCCCGGGCAAACGCCTCGCCAAATGGTATCACAACATGGATGCGGTGCGGCAGGCGGGCCAGGCGGCAACGACATTCCAGATCGAGTATGACGAGGAGACCGCGTTTTTCGCCCGCAGACGCATCTTCGAATATGCCATGCAGCAGACCGCGCCCTTTGCCATGGTGGTCAGCCTGATCCACCCGCATGATCCATACGTGGCGCGGCCCGAATGGTGGGATCTCTACAGCCACGACGAAATAGACCTACCCGATGCGGACGCGCCGCCCGACCCGCTGAGCGCCCGCGTGATGCGCGGGATCGAGGCCGACATCACCGATCTGAGCCAAGACCAGATCCGCAACGCCCGGCACGCCTATTACGCCAATGTCAGCTATTTCGACAGCAAGGTGGGCAACATCGTGCAGGCGCTGAAAGAGTCCGGCCAATATGACAACACGGTGGTGATCGTCACTTCTGACCACGGCGATATGCTGGGTGACCGCGGGCTCTGGTACAAGATGACCTTCTTCGAGCGCTCTGCCCGGGTGCCGCTGGTCGTGGCCGGGCCGGGGGTGGCGCAGAGCGTGGTGGAGGCACCGGTGTCGCTGGTCGATCTGCTGCCGACCATGCTCGACATCGCCGCCGGGGGCTGTGCCGGGGCTCCTGCCGGGGGCACGCCGCTGGACGGGCGCTCTCTTTGGCCGCTGGCGCAGGGAGAGGCCGAGGGCGACCGCGAGGTGATCGGAGAGTACCTTGGCGAGATGGCCGACCATCCGGTTTTGATGATCCGGCGCGGGGATTTCAAATACGTCCATTGCGACGGCGACCCGCCTCAGCTCTACAATCTGGCGCGGGACCCCGGCGAACGGCACAACCTTGCCGTGGACCCGGATCACGCAGAGTTGGTCGCGGCTTTCGCCTCTGATGTGGCGGCGCGCTGGGACAGCGCAGCACTCCGGGCGGATGTGATCGCCTCGCAGACGGGCCGCCGGGCGGTGCATGCCGCAATGGAACAGGGCGCCTGGACCAGTTGGGACTATAACCCGCCGCGCGACGCCACCGCTGAATTCGTGCGCAACACGGTCAGCTGGGACGATGTGCTTCACCGGATGCAATACCCACCGCCGCAAAGCGCCGGGTAAAGACCCCGGCCTGGCCATGACGCCGCGGAACCCGCAGAACGCCGCCAGCCATGCGAGCAAAACGAAATCCTCCGCCGTCCCACCGCCCCACTTTCGCCCAATTCGGTTGCCCGGGGGGCACGATACATACGCAAGAAGAGACTACGATTCTTGGCGCTGCTCCCAAATAACGCCAAGGGTGAGGACAATACGGCGAGAAACAACTCTTTGTATCCGATCGAAGAGGCATACGCCCAGATTTTGCCAGAAAATTAACTTGGCCTAACGGGTCGTAAATTTATCCAAGCCCCGTAAACAATACCGGGTCAGGAAATGTGAATTTTGCCGGATATAGGGGCCTTCACGAGCGATCCCACAAGAAATGGGAAATACTGTCCAAGGATCGTGAACAATCAATAGACCAGACAAGTGCCAAATGTGGCGAAAATTGGAGTAGTTTGACCAGAGTTTGGCTTTTGGGTGGCATGGGCAGCGCCCAAAGCACTTTGCCGGCATCGAATTCTACGCATAATGATCTGTGTTCGGTGGGGGTGTCGCAGCGACGGCGGCATGGTTCGGACGATGACAGGCGGGCGGGGGCCCCACTGTCTGCCCGTTACCCCGGCAGGGGCGCGGGCCTTCGGGAAGTCAGGCTTGGGGGAGCCTCACGCGTCCTCGAATCTGAACCATGTCCCCGTCGCGGACGGACACTTGAGAGATAGCGCCACACAGGTGGCATCGTTCACAATTGGCCCCGGAGTTTTTCGGGGCGGTCAGCCGATAGGAACAGCAAATGGGCAGTGGATCAGGATCAGGGGTTGATGGCGAAGCAACTGGCGAGCAGATGGGGCTCGGCTACAACGATGCCAACGCGCCCACCAATGGGGGCGGCGACATCATCACCAATGGCAACGACCTGATCTATGGCAACGGCGGCGACGACACCATCGATGGTGAAGGCGGCGATGACACCATTTACGGCGACAGCGGCACCTCGGCCACGTCCAGCCACGAGATATTCCAGTGGGAAGACGCGCCGAACTTTGGCGACGACAACACTGCGTCCGGTTTCACACAGGACACTGGCAGTGCCAACATCACGTTCAGCATCGACAGCTCAAGCTCGGGTGTCACGAACAACTACGAAACCGACGACCAGAACACCGACGATCTGGACGCCTCGGTCGATGAGAACGCCTCGTTCGAATCCGTCCTGAATGGCAACTCGAACTCTGCGACCTATTCCTGGACCTCGGATGCGGCGCTGGAAAACGTCGAGTTCCGTGTCAACGACATCGACGGTGATGGCCGAATAGTCGTGCGGGCCTGGGATTCTGATGGCAACCCGATCGAGGTGACTCTGTCGGATGCGGGCTACGGCCTGTCGCTGTCCGACAGCGATGGCGTGTCCGGCAATGACACCGCCACCAGCATCGACGATAACTATACCGATGACGACACTGCCCAGCATTCGGTTCTGGTCACGATCCAGGGCCCGGTCTCGCACTGGCAAATCCAGCACGAGCAGGACGGCAGCCACAATACCGGCGTCAACGTCACCGACATCACCTTTGACACGGTCGGTACCTTCGGCGACCCCGGTGACGACCAGATCACCGGCGGCGACGGTTCGGACGACATGTTCGGTGAAGATGGCGACGATACCTTCTTCGTCAGCAGCGCTTCCGAAGGCGATGGCGATGTCATCGTCGGCGGCAACGGCCCGGATGACACGGCCGACGACGACGTGCTTGACCTGCGTGGCGCTGGCCTGGTGACGATCACCAGCTCGACCGATAGCAGCGATGACGGCGCCCTGACGGGTACCGTGACCTTCGCAAGCGGCGAAACGCTGGAATTCAGCCAGATCGAAACGATCCTGACCGACCCGCAGGCGGACGGCGCTGTTGATGGCGAAGAATTTGGCGAGGTGATGGAGCTTGGCTACGACGATAGCAACGAGCCCACCGACCAGGGCGGCGACATCATCACCGATGACGGCGACACGATCTATGGTAACGGCGGCAACGATTACATCGATGGTGAAGGCGGCGATGACACGATCGACGGCGGCAAAGGCGACGACACCATCTATGGCAACGACGGCTGCGATACGGTCACGGACACCAGTGGCAACAACGTAATCGACACCTCGGGCAACTCTCCGCTGCCGGATATCGGGTTCCCGGCCTATGGTCCGCTCCCGGAGGTTACCGCCGACGGCGACCCGGATGACGACCGCGACTCTGTGGTAACCGGCAGTGGCAACGATCACATCACGACGGGCGACGATGCTGACACGATCGTCTCTGGCAGCGGTAACGACACCATCGACTCGGGCATCGACGACGACGTAATCGAAGCCTATGGCGGCGCTGACCTCGTGGTCACCGGCGAGGGCAATGACAGCGTTCTCGGCGGCAGCGGCAACGACACGATCTATGGCGGCACCGGCTATCCCGGCGACCCGATCAACATCCCCGATGCCGGCCCCGGCTACTACGGTCCCGACCCTGTGCCGGGCAACGGCATGGACACGCTGGACGGCGGCACCGGTCATGACTTGATCTATGGCGAGGACGACGCCGACCTGATCTACGGCGGAGCCGGCGGCGGTGCCGACACGCTCTATGGCGGCGTCGACAACGACACGATTTTCGGCGGGGCCGGCAAGGACAACCTGATCGGCGGTGAAGGCGCCGACAGCATGGTCGGCGGCGCGGACCGTGATGAGTTCCTGATCAGCAGCCGCGAGGATGCTTTCGGCGATGTGATCGACGGCTCGACCACCGGTACTGACATCGATACGCTGGACCTGCGGGGCCTCGGGAGGATGGAGGTCGTCAATGAGACCGACGATGCCGATGGCGACAGCACCTCGGGCACGGTCAACTTCCTCGACACGGTGGGCAATATCGAGGGATCGCTGACCTTCAGCGAGATCGAGAACCTCTATATCTGCTTCACCCCCGGCACCCGCATCGCGACGCCGCGCGGCGAAGTGGCGGTGCAAGACCTGCGGGCCGGCGACCGGGTCATCACCCGCGACGACGGTGTGCAGGAAATTCACTGGATCGGCAAAAAGAAGCTGCTGACACAGGATCTGATCAAAGACCCGAGCCTGCGTCCGGTGCTGATCAAGAAGGGTGCGCTGGGCAACGGTCTGCCCGAGCGTGACATGATGGTCTCGCCCAACCACCGGATGCTGGTGGCCAACGGTACAACTCACATGCTGTTTGACGAGCGCGAGGTTCTTGTGGCCGCCAAACTGTTGACCGGTCAGCCGGGCATCCATCAGATCGACACGCTTGGTACCGAGTATATCCACCTGCTGTTCGAGCGGCACGAGGTGATCTTGGGCGACGGCGCCTGGACTGAGAGTTTCCAACCGGGCGACTATTCGCTGGCCGGGATGGATCCGGACCAGCTCGACGAGATCACCAAGCTGTTCCCCGACCTGCAGCGCACCGAGGGCCGCCGCGCCTTCGGAGCCGCCCGCCAGTCGCTGAAAGCGCATGAGGCACGCATGCTGCGTGAGAGCATGGGCGCGAACTAGGCCCCTGCCCGGCCAACCATCAGGCGGCCCGTCACATTTGGGTGGCGGGCCGCACAGGCGACCAGCTACGGATTGTGTCGTCGTCGAGATACGCAAAACTTTATTATCTGCGCGCAACTCTCTCCGTCATCCAAAAGCAAAATCGCATTCGCACGCTGCGCGAACCCGTGCTCTTCGCGGTGGCGGCGCAAACAGCGCTCAAGCTCAGGTCGATCTTCAGAAGACAAAAAGTCAGGCCGGATCATGACTCAAACAGAATCCACCACAAGGATAACGTCAACCATTTCGCCCGGTGTTCAGCGACCCGGGGGTATACCAATTCCGCGCTGGCCCCGGTGGGCCGCCTTATTCCGCTGCCGCCTGTGGCAGGCCCAGATCAAAGCTCTCGCCCGGAAAATACTTGGCCAACCGGATATCGGCGGTGCGGGCGTGGCCCTCCATGCCTTCGAGCCGCGAGAGCCGCGCCGTGGCCTCTGCCACCCGACGGGTTCCCTGCCGGGTGGCGCGCTGCCATGTCACCAGCTTCATGTATTTGTGCACACTCAGGCCCCCGGTATAACGGGCAGAGCCGGAGGTGGGCAGCACGTGGTTGGGGCCCGAAGCCTTGTCACCGAAAGCCACCGTGGTTTCTTCGCCCAGAAACAGCGAGCCATAGCATTGCAGGCGGTCCAGCCACCAGGGCAGGTCATTTGCCTGCACGGTCAGGTGTTCGGGGGCATAATCGTCAGAGGTGGCGGCCATCTCTTCGCGGCTGTCGCACAGGATCACCTCGGCATGGTCGCGCCAGGCGGCATGCGCGTTGCAGCGGTTCAGATCGGGCAGGTCGGCGATCAGGCGCGGCACCTGTGCCAGCACCGCCTCGGCTAGCGGTTGGTGGTCGGTGACCAGCCAGACCGGAGAGTTGCCGCCGTGTTCCGCCTGCCCCACCAGGTCGGCGGCGACGATGGCCGCATCGGCGCCTGCATCGGCGAGGATCAGGCTGTCGGTCGGTCCGGCAAGCAGGTCGATACCCATCTGTCCGAACAGCAGCCGCTTGGCCTCTGCCACGTACTGGTTGCCAGGGCCGACGATGATGTCGGCGCGTGGCAGGCCAAAGAAGCCATGCGCCATCGCCGCCACCGCCTGCACCCCGCCCATGGCAAGTATCCGGTCGGCGCCGCAAAGACCGGCAGCATAGACCACGGCAGGGGCGATGCCACCGGGCTCGCGCGGCGGCGAGCAGGCGGTGATATGCGCGACCCCGGCCACCTTGGCGGTGGTCACCGTCATCATGGCGCTGGCCACATGGGCATAGCGGCCGCCTGGCACATAACAGCCCGCCGCGCGCACCGGGATCATGCGCTGCCCGGCCACCAGCCCCGGCACGATCTCTATCTCGACCTCGTGCATCGCGTCGCGCTGCGCCTCGGCAAAGCGGCGGATGTTGTCGTAGGCATAGCGAATATCGTCCTTTTCGCGCTGCCCGACCTGGGCGGCGGCGCGGGCCCTGTCGTCGTCCGACACCAGCACCGGGCCGTCATAGCCATCTAACCGACGCGCGAATTGCAGCGCCCTGTCCTCGCCGCCGGTCTCGATCCCGGCCAGCATGTCGCGCACGGTTGCGGTGACCGGCGAGGTATCGGCACACGTCGTGCCGGTGGTGGATTTCAGGTAGGTCCGGGTCAAGGCGCATTTCTCCTGTGCTTGGCCAATGCATGCAGGAACCCGGCAGGGGGATCAAGATTTCTTTTTTTTCAGATAGTTATCAGGAAATGAAGTTTCGGGTTTCCCGAAGCTACCAGTAGAGCGCGGCCCAAGCAGCGTGCCGTCGGTGATCTTCTCCATGCGTGCGCCATAGCCCGCGGGGGCCGACATCGGCGATGGTGATGAGGCCAGTCAGCATCGCGAGAAAGTCGCCGGTGACTTTCACGGGCGACGAGCCTAGCGGCTGGTCCACGCAGGGTCCATAGGTCGTCGGTCTGACCTCGGTCAAACACGCTGGCCAAGCCCGAGCGGAGTTATCCGGCGGGTGCGCCATACCTGAAGCCGCGCCAGCGGCGCACCAGTCAGCGGCAACAGTGTTTTTTTTGGAAAGAGCAGGTCAGGCCAGGCGGGGCAAAGCCCGCCAGACCAATGCCAATGCCATGGCGCCCGTCCGCCCGAAGGGGCGGGGCGGCGGAAGGGCAGAGCGCCGAGGGCCCCTGCCCGCCTGAGCCTAGGCCAGCGAGATGTTGGTCGCGCTTTCGCGGCCGTCACGGCCGGCTTCGAGGTCGAAGGTGACCTTCTGGTTGTCGGCCAGGCCGGTCAGCCCGGAACGCTCGACAGCCGAGATGTGGACGAAAACGTCCTTGCCGCCCGAATCGGGCGCGATGAAGCCGTAGCCTTTGGTGGTGTTGAACCATTTCACGGTGCCTGTGGCCATTCGTGAGATCTCCTAGTTTGTTGCCGCCCGCGTAATGCGGCGACCCGGCTTGGTCGGTCTGGATCGAAGGACTGACAGCCGTAAGGTAGACAGTAGTCGATAGAGAGTAACGCTCGCGAGGCGGCATTTATGCTTTTGGAGGCGGAAAGTAAAGGTTTTTGTGCAAAACAACGCCTGGGTCTGCGCCCGGAATACCGGGCGATGGCCAGCGGATTGCCTGTGTTCTCCCCTATCGAAACGGCGTTGGATCGTGCTGAGTCGCCCCGGATTCTGGCGGCAGGATCGTGGGTGGCGCGCCCATTGGACCGGGATGAAATCCGGCGCCCCGGGGGGGAACTCTGGCCCCAAGGCGATGATCACGGCGCATGGCAACCGGACGGCCTGCCCCGTTCGCGAAGGTTAACAAGACCTGAGCCCACGGCACGTTCCGCCCGGGCGAATCGGGGGTTAACGCCTTGTTTTTCGGGGTTTCGGCGTGTCGGATACCTGTCGGGCTTGCGTCGGACTTGCGTCGGACCCCTGGCCCGCAAATCCCGTGGTTAACAGACCGAACGGAGAGAGCGGCGGCGTTCAACCTTCGTCAACCGAACTCCGGCGCAATTGCGGCCTGCCGCGATACATCCGGCCCAGGCAACCGGCGCGACGGTGTCTTTCACCCCTGGCCAGCGCGGACCGTCGCCCGGACATGTCGTTGCGCCAGATTGAACTGTTGCGCGAGGCAGCGGGGGTGACGCGGGCAGAGCGTTGAACCCGAATACGTGGGCCAAGTGGTCGATGGCGGATTCGGGGAGCCGATTTCGCTGGGTGGGTGTTGAGCCACCAGCGGCGGTTTGGTCTGAGAGGATGGACGGTGGGTTAGTACCCACCCTGCGCTTGCCGGGCCGGGAAAAGCAAAACACACACGCTGTCACAAAGTTAACCAATTCCTTCCCTGCTTCTACCGTTATTCCATGGCAGATTCTATTAACGGCCTACTTGAAGTGAAACTCACTTCTGTCTTCTAGGTTGGTACTCCGCGCTGGCGGTGTGCACTGTGTTGATAATCTAAGGTTTGGGAAAACCATGAAAAAAACCTGGGGCACCCGTGTCAGGAAACTCTCGACGGACGAGACCGGGACGGTCACAGTCGAGCTATGCATCTGGCTGCCCTTCCTGGTTGGATTGCTGGGCATGGTGTTTGATCTATCACTGCTCATGATCAACAACGCCGATATGTGGAACGTTGCCAGCGACACCACTCGCCAGCTCGCAATCGGTGCCTTGAGCGTCAACGACGCCACTACCTATGTCAACGACACGTCATTCCGAGGCCAGGACTATAGCGTCACAATCACCACGGCAGGTAACATGATCACAACTGAGGTTTCGATCCCTTGGGATCATATCTCGGTCACCAACTGGTTCATGGATTCCACCGCGAAGATGACGGTATCTGTTTCGCAGCGGATTGAACCTACAACCTAGGGCAAAGAGGAGGATATCGTGTTAGATGCACGCGAGAAGATCATTGGTTTTGCGTCCAGGACGGATGGAGCCGTAACGGTGTATGCGATGTTTTTCACGCTAACTGTCCTGCTTTTGGGCGGTGTGGCCATTGACTACAATAACGGTATCCGTTCACAGGCGCATCTAAGGGTGGTCGTCGATGCCGCAGCACTTGCTGCGGCGCTGGATCTTCCCGATGAAAACGCTGCGCTCGCATCGGCGCTGACCTATGCAGCTGCCAACGCGCCGCCCTCGATTTATGGAACGGTGGTCCAGCCCTCGAACGTCGAGTTCGGCCGGTGGGATAGCGGCGCGCGAGCCTTCACGGCCAGCGTGACGCCGACAAATGCAGTGCGTGTTCAAGCCTACCGAAACTCCGCTTCTGGCAATTCGATCCGCAACATGTTCATGGGTTTTCTGGGCCGCCCAACCTGGGACATCGCCGCAGAGTCGGTGGCAATCGGCGTCGATAACAGCTGCGGCGGCGGCGGCCTTTTTACCACGGATATGATCGATAGTGGTAGCAACAATTCTTACGACAGTTTTTGTCTGTACGGCAAATACGGCGTGAAGATTAGCTCGGACAACTCTTTCGCCAGCGGGTCCAAAATCGAGATGCCAAATCTAGGAGACTTCAGTCAGGGCGGTAGCAACAGTGGCGTCAACTCTGCGCTGCAGAAAAACACCCACCCGTTGCCAATGATCGCAACCATCGACCCTATCGTGAACTCGCTGTCTTCTGGCAGTACGACTTACGTGCCGTCCTGGGCAACTAACGGACCAGTTTTCCTATCGGAGATCACCGATAGCACGAAGTTGGAGTCAAATACCTTCTACGTGGTCGGGAACGTGGCCGATTTCGGTTCGAATGTGACGATTGAGAACATCGTTGTAGTTGCGAAAAAAGAAGTCAAGACTGGATCGAATGTCACTATGCGAAATGTTCTGTTCGCCTCCAAAGACAAGATCCTGTTTGGGTCAAACAACGACTTTGGAACTACCAATTTCTGTTCCACCGGAAAATACAGCGTGACACTTTTCGCCAAGGACAACATCGAGTTCGGTTCGCAAAGCAAACTGCGCGGAGTTCTGATAGCCAGTCGGAAGGAATTGAAGGTCGGCTCTGAAATCACTGAGTTCTCCGCAAGCCTTGCACAGGTTGGAGGTAAGATTACCTTCGGCAGCGCTGGCACTATTTCGGGATGCTCAACAGCGTTGACATCGGATTATCTGACATCCTCTTCCGGAACCAACTATGCTGCCTGGGGGCTGGTGCATTAGCGTTTCTCGGGGATTTGTGTCTCGACCTCAAACGCCGCGGCCTAAGACAGGCTCTCAAACGGGCTGACCCGGATTATTAGACCTGATTCACCCGGCATTCCCCATTTGGCCTGCCTCCCGGGAGGCTACGCGCTCCGGCGCTCCGATTTCAGGCATTTTCGGCCTCCAGTCCTTTTGGGTGCTGTTCGCTTGTCGCAGGAAGCGACCAAGCTGGCCGTCCCGATGGACTGAGGCATCGTTTCGCAGGTTTCCGGGCGCACCTGTCCCGCCGCCAGCTATCGCTTTCGCGGGTT
>JAAELR010000075.1 GCA_024226455.1 Paracoccaceae bacterium | reverse complement strand
GCTTGCCACGAGGATCAGGGATTTCGCACAAGGCTGATCTTACCGATTTCATGAATTCCTCCATCCTGCCAACGCTGAAACCACAGATTCCGATTTCTCGCATCAATGCAATACCTTAGACGTGTTCAATAAATAGCCCTGGGTCGGCAGAAAGTGACTGGCAAAATCGTGCGGAACATCCTATGTCGCAGCTTTGAGCAAAGCGACGCTAGGGGAAGACGCATGGCAAAGATCACATATGTCGAGCATAGCGGCACCCAGCACGAGGTCGAGGTCGCCAGCGGCCTGACCGTGATGGAAGGTGCTCGTGACAACAACGTTCCAGGCATCGAGGCCGATTGCGGCGGCGCCTGCGCCTGTTCCACCTGCCATGTCTATATCGATCCGGCCTGGGTCGAAAAGGTTCCGGCCAAGGATGCGATGGAGGAGGATATGCTCGATTTCGCCTACGAGCCCGATCCGGTGCGCTCGCGCCTGACCTGCCAGATCAAGGTGACGGACGCGCTCGACGGGCTGGTGGTGCAGCTTCCCGAAAAACAGATCTGATACGACACAGCGTTTGCGGTTTCCGCCCCGGCGCCGCCTTTAGGCGGGTTTGGGCCGGAAACCGCGGCGGGCGCCGCGACTGCTGTTCTCGCCTTTTGCACCTTTGCACTCGCGGCGCGCTGCGGCCTTTGCGCCCGTGGCTGGTCGGGTTGAGGCTTGTCCTCACCGGCGGCGCCCGGCCTGGTCCGGATCTGTGGATCCGCGATGTTCCACCCCAATACGTGAGCGAAATAACCCATGCCGGCTATGAGGGGCCGACAACGCCCTACGATCACAGTGTGCTGGGTGATGCCATCTAATGGGCTCGCCTGCCCGTCGGGGTTAGCAGCGGCGAAGACCCTTGAAACGATGAGGGCGCCGGGTCTCGCCGCTGGGGTTAGAGCCAAATCAGCACGCAACTGCCGACGTACCTGGTCTTCGAGGACACTGCACCGCGGCTGGCCGATCTGAACGGCGACTGGGTCGCTACGGTCGAACCCGTGGAATCCTCGCTGCCCGAGGGCGCTCGGCTGAGCGTCTGGGGCATGACCGCTGAGGGCTTTACCCAGGTTGCCACCACCCATTTCACAGGCTGACCCTACCGCTGGCCTGCGCCTGTGGGAGTTGCCGGTCTCGGCTGCGACGGCAGCAAGGAACTGGCCTATATCGACCGGCCGCATCTGGCCGAGACCTTGTGTTTGGGGCTTTTCGAGGCCGGTTCGCAAACCGAGGTTGCTTCTCTCGGCTGCTTGACCAACTACCGCATCGGTGAGGATTTCATATCGGACGCCATCCGCGATTGTGGCCAGAGCCCCGAGGATGTCACCGCCGACGCTGGATGGCGCCGGGTGATGGCGACGCAGCTTTTGGAGGGACCCCTGACTACGCGCCCTCTGAGTCGCCCAAAAGGCCCGGCTTCGCTGCGAGATGCTCTGACTTGCGGTTTGGGCGTTTCGGGCAGGAGTGACCGCTGCGCTGCACCAGGAAAACGATCACATGGCGAAAGATCACGCTCTGCCGAGCTGGCCGGGTTTGCCCGAACGCGATGCGCACCAACTCCATGGCCCTTTGATCTGGCCGCAAAGCCCCTCGCATCGGTCGGATCGCGTCAGCGATCCGATCCCAGCCACACAGGCGGCGTCTCTGTCAGCTGTGATAGCGCCACCCGGGTCACCAGCGGCACCAGCCCATGCTCTGGGGCCTCTGTATAGACGAAGTCCACGTTGCGGCGTCTCAGCGCGTAATCTACCGAAAAGACCGGCAGCCCCGCGGGCTGGAAACGTGCGATCTGCCGCAAACGCGCCGCTGTCGCTGACCCGCCTTGCCGCCGGCAGGATCACTCCAATCCGCATCGCCCTCGCCGGAAAACCAGATGTCCTCGACCCCGAGCCCGTCGATGGCGCGCAGATAGCGCGACGGATCGGCATCGAGCAGGTAGACCGCACTCTGCGGCACTACCAGAAAGTGTCGGTCCACATCGCGCCCCGCTGCCACCAGCCGTTCTATGAGACCGATCATCTCGCCTTCGGGCGACACGCCGTCTGCCGCCGCCGCGGCGCGAACCGGGCCGTGATCATAGGCCCCGACCCAATCGAGCCAGACCCCGTCGAACCCGAGCCGCACCAGATCAGAGACAATCCCCCCCGGCCCCAGCCAAACCGCCTGCCAGCGCGGGTCCCAATACGCGACCGGGTAGTTGCCCGGCCAGCCATCCGGATCGGCCGGGATCAGGAACGACGGCACCCCGCGACGGCGTCGCACCGGCGCTACCCAGTCGGGTCGCCAATAGTCGCGATAATCCTCGGCCTGCCCGATATTGACATAGGCCAGCAGAACCCGCCGCGACCCGTCCGGCTTGTGCCGCAGCGCCCGGACCATCGCGCCCGTGCCATAGGCCCAACCGGCGAAATTCTGCCCTGGTTCGAGTACCAGCATATCGTAGTCCGTCGCCGCCAGTCGGCCCCAGGCCGCGGGTTCGTCGAGCCCCTGCAACTGGTACATCCATGTGGTCACACCGCTCAGCCGCTCATCGGCTGCAGCGCTGGCACCCGCCCACAGATAGATCAGCAAGACGATACGGATCATGGCGAACCTCCGGTCTGCCTGCCTCGAAGGCTTGCATAGTTGGGGGCCGCAGGAAACCGCCGCCCCATTTTTTTTTGATGAGATAACCCGGGTTGGGATCTGGGGGGATGGCCCCCAAGCGGATCGCATCAGTGATCCGCCGCCGCCCGCCAGCCGATGTCGCGCCGGTGAAACCCCTGCGGCCAGTCGATCCCGTCCACCAGCCCATAGGCCCGCTCGCGCGCCTCGGCCAGTGTCGCGCCGCGCGCCGTGGCGTTCAGCACCCGACCGCCACTGGCCACGACCTGCCCGTCACGCAGAACCGTGCCGGCGTGAAACACCATGTGGCCGCTATCTTCGGCAACCGTATCGAGCCCGCCGATCACCGATCCCTTCTCATAGGCCCCCGGATAGCCTCGCGCCGCCATCACCACCGTCATGGCGTGATCGTCGGCCCAATTGACGCAAGCCTCGTCCAGCCGCGCCTCGGCGCAGGCCAGCATCAGGTCCAGCGCCTGCGCGCCGAGCCGCATCATCAGCGCCTGGGTCTCCGGGTCGCCGAAGCGCACGTTGTATTCAACCAGTCGCGGCACCCCGTCGCTGATCATCAACCCGGCATAGAGCACCCCCTCATAGGGTGTCCCCCGCCGCGCCATCTCGGCCACGCAGGGGCGCACGATCTCATTCATTGCGCGCTGCATCACCGCGCCCTCCAGCACCGGAGCTGGCGAATAGGCGCCCATACCGCCGGTGTTGGGCCCGGTATCGCCTTCGCCGACGCGCTTGTGGTCTTGCGCGGTGCCGATCGGCAGCACGTTCTCGCCGTCGCAGAGCACAAAAAGCGAAGCTTCCTCGCCCTCCATGAACTCCTCGATCACCACCTCGGCGCCAGCCGCGCCAAAGGCGCCGCCGAACATCTCGTCCACCGCCTCTTGCGCGTTGGCCTCGTCGATGGCAACGATCACGCCCTTGCCGACGGCCAACCCATCGGCCTTGACCACGATGGGGGCGGCGGCATTCGGTGCTCCGCCTTCGGCTGTTCGAGCGCTGAAATGCTCGTGGATGTGCGCCTTGGCCGATCCCGCGTCGGTGAACCTCGCCCAGGCCGCCGTGGGTGCGCCGCAGGCGTCGCAGATCTCCTTGGTGAAGTATTTGCTGGCTTCCAGCCGGGCAGCGGCCTGCGAGGGTCCGAAACACAGGATCCCCGCCTCGCGCAACCGGTCGGCGACGCCGGCAACCAGTGGCGCCTCCGGTCCGACAACGACGAAATCGATGCTGTTGGCCACGGCGAACTCGGCTACCGCGCCGCCGTTTTCTAAGTCCAGGCTGGCGCATTCGGCGATCCCGGCGATGCCGGCATTGCCCGGGGCCACGATCAGCCGGTCGCATTTGGGGTTCTGCATCACGGCCCATGCCAGGCTGTGTTCGCGGCCACCGCCGCCCAGTATCAGTATGTTCACGGATTAGCCCCCGGCTGCCAAGTCTACGGTCGAATACCCAATGGCCGGGAACGGTACAAGCAACGCTTTGCCGCAAGGGGACAGAGGTTTGAAAGACAGGGTACTTTGGCTGCAGATCAAAGCCTTTGACCACAGTACACGCCGCCGTTGCGTTGAGGGGCGGAATGAAACCGATCTGAAGATTCTCGACCACAAGGATCACCGCGTTGATCGACCTCCATCTCGCCCCTCAGCAATATGCGCTATCTCTCGGCGCTGGTGAATTCCGTGCACCGTGTCCCGCCGAAGCCGGTCGGCAAGCGGTGCCAACTGCATCTGGCCCAGAAAAAAACTACGCGAAGTCCTGCGAGTTTCTGGGCAATACCCTGGGGCGTCCGAGGCCCGACGGCCTGATCGGTGCCGGGCTGACGGCACTCTTGGGGTTCGTGCCGCGCCGATACGGCAAAGGCGACGGGTCGGATTTCGCCATGGTCACCGGATTCGACGGTGATTGAGGTGGCGGCCCGGGTAGAGCGGGGCTAGGCTCGCGCCATGAACGACCTGATCGACGACCCGCAGCCGGGCGAAAACGCCCATGAATTCTCTGTCACCGAAATCTCCGGCGCGGTGAAGCGCGTGATCGAGGGAGAGTTCGGCCGTGTGCGGGTGCGCGGCGAGGTGGGACGGGTGTTTCCCGCCCGCTCGGGGCATCTCTATTTCGACCTCAAGGACCAGCGCAACGTGCTGGCCTCGGTCAGTTGGAAAGGCCAGGTCAGCCGCCTGACCGTGAAGCCCGAGGAAGGCATGGAGGTGGTTGCCACGGGGCGACTGACAACTTTTGGCAGCCAGTCGAAATACCAGCTCAATGTCGAGGATATCCGGCCCGCCGGGGTCGGCGCGCTGATGGCTATGCTGGAAAAGCGCAAGAAAGCGCTGCAGGCCGAGGGGCTCTTTGCCGAGGACCGAAAGCGCCCGCTACCCTATCTGCCAGATGTGATCGGCGTGGTAACCTCGCCCTCGGGCGCGGTGATCCGCGACATCCTGCACCGGTTGCGAGAGCGTTTTCCGCGCAAGGTGCTGATCTGGCCGGTGGTGGTGCAAGGCGACGCCTGCGCGCCGCAGGTGGCCGCGGCCATCGAAGGCTTCAACCGGCTGACCGCTGGCGGCGAGGTGCCGCGGCCCGATCTTCTGATCGTGGCGCGCGGAGGCGGTTCTATCGAGGATCTGTGGGGCTTCAACGAGGAGACGGTAGCACGCGCGGCGGCGGCATCGAAGATACCGCTGATCTCGGCGGTGGGCCACCAGACCGACACCACGCTGATCGACTATGTCTCGGACAAGCGCGCGCCGACGCCTACGGCGGCGGCGGAACTGGCGGTGCCGGTGCGCCACGAGTTGCTGGCCTGGGTCGAGGGGCAGGGCGCGCGGCTCAGCCGGGCCGCCAGCCGGGCCGTCGGCCAGCGCCGCCAACGGCTGGCCGACCTGACCCGCGCCCTGCCGCGGCCAGAGACACTGGTGACCGCCGCGCGGCAAAGGCTCGACTACGCCGAGGCAAGGCTGCCGCGCGCGTTGAGGGCGCTGGCCCAGGGCAAACGCCTGACCCTCGGCCGGTCGGCAGCGGCGCTGCGCCCAGCCACCCTGCGCCGCGCGCTGCAGGGCCAGCGGGAGCGGTTGGCCGGGATCGCAGCGCGACTGGCACCGGGGGCGGAGCGGACGATCAGGGACCGCGCTCGTGCGCTGAGCAACGCCGCTGCCCGGCTGCGCGCCGCCAATCCGGGGCGGGATCTGACCCGTCGGCGTGATGGGTTCGAGGCGCTCTCGGCGCGGCTGACCATCTCCGCCACATCGCAGGTCAACAGCTGGGGCCGCCGGCTCGATGCGCTGGAACGGCTGCGCCAGAGCCTTGGCTATACCGAGACGCTGCGCCGCGGCTACGCGGTGGTGCGTGGCGACGGGGCGGTGGTGACGTCGAAGTCGCGCGCCGAGCACGCCGCGGCACTTGAGATCGAGTTCACCGACGGACGTCTGAGGTTGGGCGGCAAACCGGTGCGCAAAGACAAGCCTCCCCCACCGAAGCAGGGCAGTCTTTTCGACTGACCTGCAACTGCGGGGCGCTCATCGGGCCCTTCGGGTCCCTCCTCGCTGAGGTCGGGCGCGGCCCAGAGCGAGCAGGGCCCGCAAGGGCCCGCCGAGCGCCCTGTTGTTAGACACCGACCTCGGGGCCAAGGCACAGCAGAGGCTCGGCTCTTCTTACCGCCTCAAAGAGCTGCCGCCCTTGCGCAGACCCCGTGAACACGGCGCTGAGCCGCCCGGCTTGTTCGCTGAACAGCCAGCATTGTGGCGCGTCCGGATTGTCGTCGTAGATAAAGCAGATCTGCCCGCCGGCCTCGTACCAGTGGCCATCCTTGCAGCGATCCCCGTTGAAGGCCCAGCGCACGCGGCGGCCGGGCAGGTATTCCTCGACACCATAGACCACGCCGCCATCGGCATAGGTCAGGGTCTGCCCGGTAACATAGGCCTCGAATTGCTCTGCCGACATCTCGGCCAGCGCCGGTAGCGCGGGCAGAAACAGGGCGAGCAGGAACCAGAAAATACGCTGCATGACCTCAAATCTGGCAGGTCCCACCTCGCCCCGCCAGCCCCGCCGCGACGGCGGGCGGGAATCGGCATCACGCCGCCTGCACCTCTTCGGGGTCCGCCTGCCGCCGCTTTGGCGCCGGTCTATTGCCCGGCGCCAAAGCGGCGGCACCAGCGCCAGCACCTTCATCGCCGGCACGGAACGACCCCGCCCGAGCCCATACTGCACCCGAAACCGGCGACAACCAGACCCAGGATCGCGAAATGCACCCCCACCAGCGGCACCGGCAGCAGACCCGTGGCTAACAAAACCTCTCGTCGATGGGTCATCGCAAGGCTCCTTTCCCCGTCGGGGATAATAGGGCAGATACCGCGAGACAGATAACCTAACTAAATCGGCGGCAACGGTTTGCCAGTTGGACGGAAATGGATACGCTGCGGAGGTTTAGATGACATTTCCTATCGGGCTATTCGCCTTGGGTTTGGTGCTGGCGGCGGCATATCTGACGCTAACCAACCGCGCGCAAAGCTGGCCGCGAAGCATCGCCAAGACACTGCCGCTGGCGCTATTCGCTCTTTGCACCTGGATCGTCTACGCGCCCGCCTACCTGACCGCGGCACTTGCCCTTTCGGCGCTGGGCGATTTGGCCCTGTCTCGCGAGGGCCGTGCGGCCTTCCTCTATGGCCTGGCGAGCTTCTCTCTGGCGCATCTGCTGTACATCCTGTTGTTTTCCGCCTCTGGCGCCGCCCCGGCCTGGGACGCCCTCGCCCATGCGCCCTTGGCCGCCGCGGTTTTGGTAGCACTGATGCTGTCGACCGAGCTGTGGCTGGCGCCTCATACCGGCGGGCTGAAGGGACCGGTGCGCCTTTACGTGATGCTGATCGGTGTTATGGGGCTTTCTGCGCTGTCGCTGCCGGACGGTTTTGGTGCCGTGCGGCTGGGTGCCGGGCTCTTCATCCTCAGCGACATGATCCTGGCGATCCGTCTCTTCCGGCTTGCTCCGGGCGATCCCCGCGCCGCCCGCGCCTCACTGGCGCTCTGGCTCTTCTACATCGCCGGGCAGGCGCTGATCCTCTACGGTCTCCAGGTTTTCTGACCCCTTTCAAATCCCCGCATTTGCGATTACCTCGGCGACCAGAGGCGAACGCGTAGGAACCCATGGCATTTTTCGGAAAACTCAAGGAACGCCTGTTCCGCTCGTCCTCCAAGCTCGAAGAGGGGCTCTATGCCATTGTCGAGGATGGCGGCGAGGAGGAACCACTGGCGCCCGAGCCAGAGCAACCCTCGCCGGAACCTGCGCCCGAACCAGAGCCGCAGCCCAAGCCTGCCCCCGCCGATATCCCGTCTGGACCGGTCGAGGTGCGGGCTGAAACGCCCGCCGAACTGCCCTCTGCGCCCAACCCCGCGCCCACAGCGCCGCCGCCCGGGACTGCCGCCGCCTCCGCTCCGCGCCCCGGCCTGATTGGGCGCTTGCTGGGCCGCGGCGAGGGGCGCACGGTTACCCGCCGGGTGCTCGACGACGAAATGCTCGAAAGCCTCGAGGAACTGCTTATCACCGCCGATATGGGCGTCGACACCGCCCTGCGCGTCACCGCCAACATGGCCGAGGGCCGCTATGGCAAGAGGCTGAGTGCCGGTGAGATCAAGGGACTATTGAGCGACGAGATCACCCGGATCATGGAACCGGTTGCGAAGCCGCTGCCGCTCTATGCCACAAAGCCGCAGGTGGTGCTGGTGGTCGGAGTCAACGGCTCTGGCAAGACCACCACCATCGGCAAGCTGGCCAGCCAGTTCCGCGCCGCCGGCAAGAAGGTGGTGATCGCCGCGGGTGATACGTTCCGCGCCGCCGCCGTCGAACAGCTGCAGGTCTGGGGCGACCGCGCCGGGGTGCCGGTGATGACCGCGCCCGAAGGGTCCGATCCGGCCAGCCTTGCCTTCGACGCCATGGGCCGGGCCGAAGCCAAAGGGGCCGACCTGCTGATGATCGACACGGCCGGACGGCTGCAAAACCGCGCCGACCTGATGGAGGAACTGGCCAAGATCGTCCGGGTGATCCGCAAAAAGGATGAGACCGCGCCGCATAACACACTGCTGGTGCTCGATGCCACCACCGGGCAGAACGCGCTCCGTCAGGTCGAGGTGTTCCAGAAGATATCGGACGTCTCGGGGCTGGTGATGACCAAGCTTGATGGCACCGCAAAGGGTGGCGTGCTGGTGGCGCTGGCCGACAAGTTCGGGCTGCCGATCCACGCCATCGGTATTGGCGAGCAGATCGATGACCTGGCGCCCTTCGATCCCGAGGAATTCGCCGCCGCCCTGACCGGGCTGGAACCATGAGATCGCTGCTTGCCCCGTTGCTGGCCCTTGGTTTCGCGGATCCCGCCACCGCACTGGATTGTACCGGGCAGTGGGACATGATGCTGGGCGCGATGGGGCATACCGGGTTTGGCCCGGCCGCTGAAGGCGTGCTGACCGGCACGGATGGCGCATGCTCCGTCACCGGGATGCATCTGTCGGACGGGCAATACCTGCGGTTGGAGATGGAAAGCCTGCAATGGCAGATGCAAGGGCTCGAGATGTTTGCGACCGGTGTTCCTGCGCGGTTGAGCGTTACCCTCGACGTGGAAAACGCCCGCCTGGTGCCGCAGCCGCCTGACGCAGCGCTGGCCTACCTGCTGGATATCCAGAACCGCTGGAACTTCATCGACGGACGTCTCGAATTCGGCTTCGACCCGGTCGAGGGCGTGCTGGACATTGTCCATGCCAGCGTGGATTTCCCGGGCAACAACGGTGGCGACCTGTCGTTGCGCGTCGAGGGCGTGTCGCCGCTGCTGTTTGTCGGCAATATCAGATCGCTCGACCCGATCACACTGACCCGGCTGGAGCTGTCGCTGGAAAACGAGGGCTATCTGGACTCCATGGCCCTGGGGTTTCTGCAGGCTCGATTGGATCGCCCAGGGCAAAGCCCCGAGGACGTGGTGGCCGGGGTCCAATTATCGATGACCTCGACGGTGGACATGCTGCCCGACCCGGTGTTCGACTCAGCCGCACGCGGGGCGCTGGTCGCGCTGATCGCCGACGGGCCGCTGCCGCGGGGGGCGCTGTCGGTTGTGCTGGATCCCGGCGAGACGGGTGTGCGGTTCGGTCGCTTTGCCGAGATCGATTTCATCGGAGCCGCAATCGATCCAGCCCGCCTGGCCGATGCCTTCGGCGAGGCGCGGTTTACCGTGTCTTACGCACCCAGGGCCGCGCCTGAGTGACCGACTGGCTGATCTCTCTGGAGGGCACCGAAGCCGGGCACCGGCTGGCGCTGGTGTTGGCGCTGGTAGCGGCTTTTCTGCATGCCATTTTCGGAGCTCTGCAGAAGGGCCGCCACGATCCCTGGCTAACCCGGGGGGCTATCGATGTTAGCTATGGGCTGATGGCCGCGCCGTTCGCGCTTTTCATGGTACCCTGGCCCGAGCCGCATATGTGGCCCATCCTTGCTGGCGCCTTTGTGATCCATATCGGCTACAAGCTGGCGCAGGCCATGGCCTATACCCGCGGCGCCTATACCGTGGTCTACCCGGTGGTGCGCGGCACCGGGCCGCTGATCACCCTACTCGCCGCCTTGATCGTGTTCGACGAGAGCTATTCGGCCATGCAATGGCTGGGCGGCGCGGTGCTGCTATCGGGTATCTTCGGCCTGGCCGCCTATAACCTTGTGTTCCAGACTGCAAACCGGGGCACCCTGCTGCCGGCACTGATGCTGGCAGCCGTCACCGGCGTTTTCGTGGCGGCCTACACGACCTACGACGCCTACGGCATCCGCGCCACCGCCGACCCGTTCACCTTTCTGGCCTGGTTCTTCTTCATCGACGGCATGGGTATGCCGACGGTCGCCTACCTACGCTGGCGCCGCATGCCGGACCCTCCTGCACTGCGCGCGCTATTTGGCCGCGGCGTTGCGGGCGGGCTGATCGCATTCGCCAGCTTCGGATCCATCATGATGGCTACACGGCTGGACAAGGTGGGCGAGGCGGCTGTGCTGCGCGAGACATCGACGGTGTTCGCCGCGGTGATCGGCTGGATCTTCCTGAAAGAAACCGTCGGACCACGGCGCATGGCGCTGATGGTCGTGATTGCATCCGGCGCCGTCATAGTCGAAATAGGCCGGTAACCAAGGAGCAGCAAATGGCTGAGAAGAAGATTTCGCAAGGAACCAAACTGGCGCTCGATCTCGGGCCGATCCTGGCGTTCTTCGCCGGCTATTTGTTGTTGCGCAACAGGACGTTCACCATCGCCGGCACCGAGTATTCCGGCTTCATCATGGTCACCGCCTGTTTCATCCCGCTTTTGGCGTTCACCACCTTTCTGCTATTCCGGTTGACCGGAAAGCTGTCGAAGATGCAACTGATGACGCTGGTGCTTGTGGTGGTATTTGGCGGACTTACAGTGTGGCTGAACGATGAGCGGTTTTTCAAGATGAAGCCGACGATGATCTACGGACTCTTCGCCGCGACCCTGGGTGTCGGCCTGATGCGCGGCCAATCCTACATGCAGATGGTGATGGAAGAGGTGCTGCCGATGACGCGGGAGGGCTGGATGATCCTGACCCGCCGCGTGGCGCTGTTTTTTGTGGCGCTGGCGGTGCTGAACGAGGTGATCTGGCGCAATTTCTCGACCGATGCCTGGGTCAATTTCAAGACCTTCGGGCTGACAATCGGTGTGTTCGCCTTCTTCATGGCGCAGTCGCGTCTGTTCCAGACCCACGGGTTGTCGCCGGATACCGACGAGTCCTGACGCGCTGCTCATCGGCCCCTTGCGGGCCTTCCTCGCTGTCGGCGCACGCAACGTTTGGACCAGCGGTCGATCAGCGAGGAAGGCCCGCAAGGGCCTGATGAGCGCCCCGTCGGGCGCTGGGCGCCGTGCGCTTGGGCAGGGCGTCGCTCAACTCTGCAAGTGGCAACCCGTCGCGGTCGCGGATCAGGTCGCGGTAAAAACCGAAGAGCCCCGGGCGCAGGTAAGCCGACCAGTGGCAGATGCGCCGCACCGGCGGCGGAATGCGATAGCCGAAACCGGCCAACGCCACCCGCGCCTGGACACAATCCACCTGCACATCCAGCCAGTTCGGCGCATGACCCTGCAGCCCTCTGCCCAACGTCCTGTCGCCGCGAGCGGGCTTGCGGATCAGCCATTCGACCAGCCCGTCGAACAGGTCGTTTTCCCGGCTGGTGACGTTGATCACCTCGGCGCCGCCGCGCTGGGCGTCTGCTGCCGCGCTGCGATACTCCGCCGCCGCCATCAGGATCACCCGCCCGATCGCACCACCCGACAGCCGGGCCATTGCCCGCAGTGCGACCCGTGCGCCCAAGCTGTGGGCCAGGATGTCGACCGGCCCGGGGTGCTGCGCCCGCAGCCTGGTCACCAGCGACGCCAGCAAGTCCGCCGCCCGTGCGGCCTCACGCCAAGCCTGCCAGATCGTGCCGCGCGCCTCCCAGCCGAAACCGATGCACAAGCCTTCTGCTGCCACGCCGCGCCCGAACCCCATGTGGCGCGGCCACGAAACCGCCCTGCGGTCATCGGTCCGCGGGCTCAGCGCCAGGATGTGACTGTGCGGGTCGGTGCCGGGCGCGGCAGGCGAAAACCGAAAGCCGTGGATCATCACAAGCACCGGGGCGCCCGACTCAACCCCGGCCAGTGCGGCCCGCAGCGCCGGGCCCAGCCCGCCACCGCCGACAGGCCGCAGCGCCCCGTCGACGGCGTTAAGATTCAACAATGGCATGACCCGCGCCCCTCAACCTCTAGTGGTTGTTCAAAACCACAGATCTACGGCAAAGCGGTGAAGATGCCGTTAGGGAACCGTCAGGGTGATTCAGAGAAAGGCTGTTTTCTGTTGACCATAGAGCCTGATCGAAAAGTAGTTGAACAATATCAGTAGTTTATGATTCACTGTTTTTGAAATGAAATGGAGGATCATATGGCTTGGACTGATATTGCTCGAGCAGAGCATAAACGTGAAACGGATCGCTATCCAAGCGATTTAACAGATTCTGAATGGTCTTTGGTGGCCCCTCTACTCCCGCCGGCAAAGAGCGGATGGCGCAAGCGTACGACAGAACTGTAATTACTCACCCCCCCCTTTGTGGTTTTGGGTTCAGGCCAGGGTGGTTTTGATGGTTTCCCATGAGGATTGGCCGCGTAGCTTGGCGGTGTCGGCGACGGATCTCACGGC
>JAAELR010000074.1 GCA_024226455.1 Paracoccaceae bacterium | reverse complement strand
TGCCAGCGCGTCTCGATGCCCTGCGCGCCGCCCGTGCCCGGGGTCAGCAGCAGCCCCAGCGGCGCGGCGCCGCTTTCGGCCGCGCCGGTCTCGGCGGCCAGGTGCAGCCGACGCACCGGGGTCAGCCCGGGCGGGCCGGGGATGTCGGCCACCACCAGCGGCGCTGCGCCGCTGCGCAGCACCTCTTCCATGCACCACAGGACATCCTCGGGCCGTACCGGATCCAGAAAGGTGATGCGGCCCGGATCGAAAAGCCGGGCCACGGATTCGGGGTTCAGCCGCTCGGGCGCCCAGGACGGCGCGATCCAGAACACCGGCCCCTGCATCCGCGCCGCCACCAGCGCGGCCAGAAAGCGCCGCGCGGTGCCGCACAGCTCATGCACCCGCCCCAGCGTCAGGCCGAGATCGCCCAGAAAGGCCAGGGCGGGCCGTGTGTTGTGGCGATGGGCGGCGCGGGCAAGAAGCTGGGTGGTCATGAGTTCCAGTATAGATGTTCGATCTTTGTTCTCAAGTGGTATTTGCCGAAACCCTTGCCGCCGGCTCAGGTTGGCGATCACCGGCCCGAAAAGGAGTGGGGTACATACAGTATATCGAGATCTGCCTCGGCGCGATGAGTTGGGGCAGATTGAGCCGCGCCTTGCGCGGCGCTTTCTTCAGCCTGTCCTCGCCTCCGGCTCCGGGCGGGCGGTGTGGCTGGCGTGATGGCCGTCAGCCAGCCTGGCGCGGTCTCAGGCCGCCGAATGGCGCAGTGCCGAGGGGCTGGTGCCGAAGCTGGCCGAGAAGGCGCGCGAAAAGGCCGACAGCGAGGCGAAGCCGCAGCGCACTGCGATTTCCGACAGGGGCGCGGGGCTGGAAAGCACCAGGCGGCGGGCCTCGGAAAGGCGTAGTTGGCGGAAGAACGCCGCCGGGCTGGTGCCAAGCTCGCGGGCAAAGAGCATTTCCAGCCGTCGCACCGAAAGGCCAGCGTCGCGGGCGATGGCGGCGATGGGCGGCGGGGTCTCGAGCCGGGCCTCCATGGCGCGCAGGGCGCGGGCGACCGGTGGCGAGCGCCGTGCCAGCCGCGAAGCAGAGACCAGCGATTGCGGTTCCGATCCGGAATGTACGGGATCGTACAGAAAAGCGCGCGCCACGCCCTCGGCGATGGCACGGCCGAAATCGGCCTCGATCAGCATCAGCATCATGTCGATGCAGGGGCTGGCGCCGCCGGTGGTCAGCCATTTACCCGACGCTACGTAGCGGTCGCGCACTACCTCGATCTCGGGGAACTCGCCGGCCAGCGCCTCGAGATCCTCCCAATGAGTGGTGGCCCTCTGACCTGTCAGCAGCCCGGTCCGCGCCAGAACCTCGCCACCGCCGTCGATCCCGGCGACCCGGGCAGCAACGCGCGCTGCCCGCGCCAGGGTGCGTTTCAGGCGCGGCGTGGCCAGGGCCGCCACGTCGAAGCCGGCGATCACCGCCAAGAGGTCGCAAGGGGTCTCGGGCAGCGGTTCGGTCGGCACGCCGAACCCCGCGGTCAGCCCCACCTCGCCGCCGCCTCCCGAACAGAACCGCCAGCGGTATAGCGCCCGCCCGGCGACCCGGTTGGCAGAGCGCAGCGGGTCCACCGCGGCGGCCAGCGACAGCATGTTGCAGCGCGGCAGCAGCAGGACATGCACAAGTTTTTCGTTTTTCGTCACGTTTTCTTCGTATATGGTCAAACCGGCCTTGCCAACCGGCGGCAGTATGGCGCCAAAACACGTATACGGAGTCGCCCGAATGCCGCTGACCATGAACCGTGAGGTTTTCATCACCTGTGCCGTCACCGGCTCGGGCAGCACCCAGGACCGCAGCCCGCATGTGCCGCGCAGCCCCGAAGAGATCGCCCGCTCTGCCATCGATGCCGCCCGCGCCGGGGCGGCGGTGGTTCACTGCCATGTGCGTGACCCCGATACCGGCACCCCCTCGCGCCGGCTCGAGCTTTATCGCGAACTGACCGACCGGATCCGCGAGGCAGAGGTCGATGTGGTGCTGAACCTGACCGCAGGCATGGGCGGCGACCTGATCTTTGGCGCCACCGAGCACCCTTTGCCACTAAGCGAGGCGGGCACCGACATGATCGGCGCGGCGGCGCGGGTCGAGCATGTCAAACAGTGCCTGCCAGAGATCTGCACGCTGGACTGCGGCACGATGAATTTCGCCGAGGCCGATTACGTGATGTGCAACACGCCCGGCATGCTGCAGGCCATGGGCCGGATGATGACGCAATTGGGCGTCAAGCCGGAAATCGAGGCCTTCGATACCGGGCATTTGTGGTACGCCAAGCAACTGGTCGCCGACGGCATCCTCGACGACCCGGCACTGGTGCAGCTGTGCATGGGCGTGCCATGGGGCGCACCGGACGATCTCAACACCTTCATGGCCATGGTCAACAACGTGCCCGCCGACTGGACATTCTCTGCCTTCGGGCTGGGCCGCAACCAGATGGGCTATGTCGCGGCCTCGGTGCTGGCGGGCGGCAATGTGCGGGTCGGGCTTGAGGACAACCTGATGCTCGACCGCGGCGTGCTGGCCACCAACGCGCAACTGGTAGAGCGTGCCGCCACCATCGTCAGCAACATGGGCGCAAGGGTGATCGGACCGCAGCAAGTGCGCGACAAGCTGGGCCTGACCAGGCGCGCGCCGGCCAGAGCGTGACGGCGCGGCTGGCTCTGACGGCGCTGCTGGTGCTGGTCGTGGGCTGCACCGGCTTGCCGGGCGGTGAAAAACCCGCCCCGCCGGACGCGCCCGGCCCCGAGGCGGGCTATGTGCTCGACGACCCCGCCGAGACGCCAGAGCCCGAAGCGGAACCTGAGTCTGCGTCCAAAGCGGAACCTGAACCCGAGCCTGAGCCCGAGCCAAAAACGGAGCCGGAACCGGTAACGGTAACGCCGACTACGGCCCCCGACCGCAACGCGGCGGCGCGCGCGGCCTGTCTTGCCAGGGGTGGCGTGTTTCAGAAGACCGCCGCAGGCGGTCTTGTTTGCGTCACCCGCACCGATGATGCGCAAAAGGCCTGCACCGACCCGGACCAGTGTCAGGGCGAATGTCTGGCACGCTCGCGCACCTGCGCGCCGATGACGCCGCTGATCGGCTGCCATGACATCATCATGGCAAGCGGTGGCAGGGCGACGGTCTGCATTGATTGACAACCCGAATAACGGAACCGACAAACCCGGAGGCTCTCATGGGCAAGACAGCAGCAATCATAGGTGGCGGCGTGATCGGCGGCGGCTGGGCGGCGCGGTTCGCGCTGATGGGGTGGCAGGTGCGTATCTTCGACCCCGACCCCGACGCGGAACGCAAAGTTGGCGAGGTGATGAACAATGCCCGCCGTTCCCTGCCGGGGCTCAGCAACGCGGCAATGCCACAGGAGGGCGCGCTGATCTTCTGCGAGACCATCTCGGAGGCGGTGCGCGGCGCCGACTGGATTCAGGAAAGCGTGCCCGAGCGACTGGAGTTGAAAGCGAAGACCTACCGCACTGTGCAAGAGCATTGCGACCCGGGCGCGGTGATCGGCTCTTCCACCAGTGGTTTCAAGCCCTCGCAACTGCAGCAGGGCGCGGCACGGCCTGAACAGATCGTGGTCGCGCATCCCTTCAACCCGGTCTATCTGTTGCCACTGGTCGAACTGGTGGCGGCTCCGGGCAACGACCCCAGGGTATCCGACCGCGCCGCCACTATCCTGACCGAGATTGGCATGTACCCGCTGCGGGTGCGCAAGGAGATTGACGCCCATATCGCCGACCGGTTTCTCGAAGCCGTGTGGCGAGAGGCGCTGTGGCTGGTCAATGACGGCGTCGCCAGCACCGAAGAAATCGATGACGCCATCCGCTATGGCTTTGGCCTGCGCTGGGCGCAGATGGGGCTTTTCGAGACCTATCGCATCGCCGGCGGCGAGGCGGGGATGAAGCATTTCATCGAACAGTTCGGTCCTTGCCTGTCATGGCCATGGACCAAGCTGATGGATGTGCCGGAACTGACCGAGGAACTGGTCGATACCATCGCCGGCCAGTCCGACGCCCAGTCCGGCGCCCATACCATCCGCGAGCTGGAGCGGATCCGCGACAATAACCTCGTGGCGATGATGCGGGCGCTGAAATCGCAAAACTGGGGGGCTGGGGCGCTGCTGAACGCCACCGATCAGGCGCTGCTGACTGCCGGCGGTGCGGTGCTGGACTATTCCGAGATAGCGGATATCGGCGCGCCCATCGTCACGCTGGACCGTGCCGTACCACTCGACTGGGTCGACTATAACGACCACATGAACGAGGCGCGCTATCTGCAGGCGTTCTCCGAGGCCACCGACCGGTTCATGGAAATCGTCGGTTGTGACGCCGACTACATCGCCACCGGCGGCAGCTATTTCACCGCCGAGACCCATATCCGGCATCTGGACGAGATCCACCCGGGCAAGCGCATCCGGGTGACCACGATCTGCCTTGGCGGGCAGGGCAAGAAGATGCATGTGTTCAATCAGCTATGGGAGGGCAACACGCTCTGCGCCACGGGCGAGCAGATCCTGATCCACGTGTCGCTGCAAACGCGGCGACCCTGCGATCCCTCGCCACTGATCGCCCGGCGGCTGGGGACAATCGAGGCGGCGCATCACGGTTTGCCGCGGCCCGACGGGGTCGGCCGTTTCGTCGGTGCGCCGCGATGAGCCGGGTTCTGATCACCGCTGGTGCCTCGGGCATCGGCCACGCCATGGCCAGCGCCTTTGCCGCCGCCGGCGCCCGGGTCTGGGTGACGGATGTGGACGAGGCCGCGTTGGCGGCGATCCCCCGGGACTGGCGCGGCAGCCGGGCCGATGTCGCCGACGAAGCGGAGATGGAAGCGCTTTTCGCCGATATAGAGACCGGCTGGGGCGGGCTCGATACGCTATGCGCCAATGCAGGCATCGCGGGGCCGACGGCCAATGTCGAGGATGTCGCGCTGGCCGACTGGCGCGCCTGCCTTGCGGTCAATCTCGACGGCGCGTTCCTGGCCACGAAACATGCGGCCCGCATGATGAAGGCTAATGGGCAGGGGGCGATGCTGATCACCTCGTCCACCGCCGGGCTGCACGGTTACCCGCACCGCGCCCCCTATGCGGCTGCGAAATGGGCGGTGCTGGGGCTGATGAAGACCCTGGCGATGGAGCTTGGGGGCCACGGCATCCGTGTCAACGCCATCTGCCCGGGCTCGGTCGAGGGGCCGAGGATGGAGCATGTGCTGAGCCACGAAGCCAGGATCAAGGGTCTGACCCGCGACGAGGTCTATGCGGGCTATGCATCTGGCACGGCGATGAAAAGCTGGATCACCGGTGACGATATCGCGCAGATGGCGGTGTTCCTGGCGAGCCCCGCGGCGCGGCTGGTCTCTGGCCAGATCGTTTCTGTCGATGGCCACACGTTCAACCCGCATGTGGAGATGTAACAGGATCCCGGCGAAGAATTCTGGCGGGGGATATTGCGCACAAACCCCCGCCGCGACCGCGTCTCACATCGGGTAGTGCCCGAACTCTTCCACCGCATCGACCATCGCCAGCACGTTCTGGGGTGGCACGTCGTCCATCACCGTGTGCACCGCCCCGAGCATGAACCCGCCGCCGGGCCCCAGCGCCGCGATCACCCGCCGCACCTCCTGGCGCACATCCTCGGGCGTGCCGAAGGGCAGCACCCGGTGCGTGTCGATGGCGCCGCAGAACACGATCTGCTCCCCGTATTTCGCCTTCAGCGCCGCCAGATCCGACATCTTGCCCGCCGAGGTCTGGATCGGGTTCAGGATATCGACGCCGATCTCGATGAAATCCCCGATCAGCGGCTCGACATCGCCATCGGTGTGGAACAGCACCTTGGCATCGGTGTGCTCTTTGATCAGGGCGATGAAATCGGCGTGGATCGGTTTCAGCATCCGGCGGTACATCTTCGGAGAGATCATCAGGCTCGATTGCGTGCCCAGATCGTCGCCGATCTTGATGATGTCCACATTCGGCCCCAGTGCGCGCAGAAACGCCGCCATCAGCAGCTTGCAATGCGCCGCGATGCGTTCCAGCAGCGCCACGGCGAAATCTGGGTGAAGCCCCATGTTCAGCAGGAAATGGTCCATCCCCTGCATCGCATGCGCCCGCTCGAACGGGAACAACAGCCAGGGCGTGGCCAGGATCGCATGCTCGCCCGCCTTTGCCAGTGCGCGCGCGTCCCGGGCCACATGGGCGATCCGGCTGGGATCGGTCATGTCAGGCCAGCCCGCATAGGCGTCAAGCTCTTCTATCGTCGTCGCCTGGCGCAGCGGGTGAACGCTGGGAAACCACTCGTCAGGTGCGATCTCTTCGGCGCCGCTTGCCCAACTGTCGATATAGTTGCTGTGGGCCGGCCGGGCCCGGTTGGCGGCCAGCACATGCGCCGGCTCCAGATCGGTGACGCCGCGCACGTCAGAGCGCAGCCGCCGCATGGTGGCCTCGTCAATATGCGCCGTGCCCAGTTCGGGCCACTGATACAGATAGTCGTCCGGCGCCTCGACGCCGATCAGCCGCTTGATGCCGCGATAGGGTTTCATCTTGATGCCGGTGGCGTTGGAAACCCCCAGCACGATAGGCACCCGGTCGGGTATTTCACGGTTGATCACGCTCAGCACGCGTTCGCGGGAGGTCATGGCCATGGGGTGTCACCTTTGCATGCTGCCGGGCGTTTCTGCCCGGCAGGTTATCGGCAAATGCGCCGCTCGGTAACCCGCCTGCGCTGCGTCAAGGCCTGCGCGCCACGATGAACCGGGCATCCGCCGCGTCCTCGAAGACCCGCGCCTCGACGATCTCGAACCCCGCCGCGCCGATCAGCTCTTCCAGCCGGTCGGCGGTGAAGATATCGACAAAGGGCGCCTTGCCGAAGAACTGCATCACCGGCACCAGCGCCCGTATGTGCCAGCCCATCTGCCCCAGACAGGGCGTCTTGGTGATATAAAGCCCGCCGGGTTTCAGCAGTTCATGCGCCCGCGCGATGGCGCCGGGAAGGTCGGGCACCAGATGCAGGATGTTGAAGCCGAGAACGGCGTCATATTCGCCCGCCCCGAACTCGGTCTCGACCACCGGGGCCACCGCAAAGCTGACATCGGCGCCCTCATCCTTGGCCTTGTTCTGCGCGATCTCGATCATTTTCGGAGAAATGTCGCAGGCGGTGTATCGTGCCACGCCCGGCGCCAGCTTCAGCGCCGTGGTGCCGGTGCCGCAGCCGATCTCCAGCACATTGTCATTCGCCCCCAGCAGGGCGGCGACACGGGCCAGCGTGGCCTCGTATGCGGGCATGTTGCGGATCGGGCTTTTGGCGTATTTCTTCGCGATCCGGTCCCAGAATCTTGTATCTGTCATGGTGGTCATAGTTCGGTCATCCTTTCGGGATCTGCAATACCCATGCGCAGATCAAGGGGGAATTGCCAAAACCCGTCTATAAGCGTTACGGAAATGCATGAACTGGTCGGCCATTGCCTTTGACTGGAACCGTGTCCGCGCCTTTCTGGCCACCGCGCAAGAGGGCTCTTTGTCGGCGGCCGCCCGGGCGCTTGGGCTGACCCAGCCGACTTTGGGCCGTCAGGTGGCGGCTCTCGAAGAGGAACTGGGCGTGGTCCTGTTCGAGCGGGTCGGGCGCGGGCTGACGCTGACGCCGTCCTGGCAGGCGTTGCTGACCCACGCGCGCGGCATGGCCGAGGCCGCCTCGGGGTTCTCGCTGGCCGCCACCGGCCAGTCGCAGGCTGTCGGCGGGCTGGTGCGGATTACCGCCTCGGATGTGTATGCGACCCATGTCCTGCCACCGCTGATCGCGCGCCTGCGCCAGGCCGCGCCGCTGATAGAGATCGACGTGGTGGCCGCCAACGAGATCAGCGACCTGCAGCACCGCGAGGCCGATATCGCGATCCGTCATGTGCGGTCTGAAGAGCCCGAACTGATCGCCCGGCTGATTGCAGAGGCGCAGGCGCATTTCTATGCCGCCACCTCTTATCTCGACCGGCGCGGGCGGGTTTCGGGCATCGCAGACCTTGCGGGCCATGACTTTGTCGGCTTCGGCGACATTGACCGGATGATCGGCTATCTGCGACCCCTGGGGCTGCACCTGACCCGCGCCAATTTCCGCGCCGGCTCGGAAAACGGGCTGGCGGCCTGTGCATTGGCGCAGCAGGGGCTGGGCATCGCGCCGATGGCCGATGTGGTCGCCGCCGCGATGCCGGGGATCGAGCGCGTGCTGCCGTCAATGCCGCCGATCATGTTTCCGGTCTGGCTGACCACCCACCGCGAGCTTCACACCATCCGCCGCATCCGCCTGGTGTTCGATTTCCTGACGCAGGAGCTGCCAGACGCGATCCGCGAATAACCGGGGGGAAATTGCTGGGGACTCGCCCCCATGGTATCGGTAACATGCAAAATACCAACAGGTTGCCATAGTGTCCCCATGGGGACATTCAGCCCCGGCACCACCACCTCGCGCACCAGCCCTTCGAAATACCGGGGCGGTGTTTGCACCATTTGCGGGCGTTCAACGACACACTGTCGGCTTTTCTTGCGGCGGTTCGCGACCGTTTTCGGGCGCAGAACGGTGGTTATCTCTACCGCTCCGGCGGTCAGATCTTCCGCAATCACCTGCTGAGCCGCAAGGGTCCGGTGCCGCATCCCTTCTGGCACTGGCCGCAAGGTCGTGCGATAGACAGCGCATGCAGATCTGGATCGCAATCACCATCGCAGCGGCTGCGGTGCAGACCGTGCGGTTCATGCTGCAAAAACAGGTCAAGAGCGCCGGGTTGTCGACCGGCGGCGCCACGTTTTCACGCTTTGTCTACGCGGCACCGCTGGCCATGGCGGTGGTGGTGGCGCTGATGCAGGCAACCGGCGCCGCGCTGCCACCGATGCGGCCTGCGTTCTGGGCCTATGCGCTGATCGGCGGGCTGGGGCAGATCGCCGGAACGCTGTGCACTGTGGCGCTGTTCGGCATGCGCAATTTCGCGGTTGGCATCTCTTTCACCAAAAGCGAGACGGTTCTGGTGGCGATATTCTCGCTGGTGGTTCTGGGCGAGGCGATAACCGGTACGGGGCTGCTGGCGATCCTCATCGGGCTGGTCGGTGTCGTGCTGCTGTCGTTGCCGGCGGGCGCCATGGCGGGGGCGTCGGTGTTCAATCGGGCGATGGCGCTGGGCTTGCTGGGCGGGGCTGCCTTCGGCGGCTCGGCGATCGGTTATCGCGGCGCGGCGCTGGCGCTGGGGGATGCGCATTTCTTCTTTCGCGCGGCCGTCACCCTGGCCGCCGTCACCACCATGCAGACCGCGATCATGGCTCTCTGGCTGCGGCTGGTGGAGCCCGGTCAGATCTCGCTGGTGGTGCAAAGTTGGCGCAAGACCGCGCTGGTGGGGCTGACCGGCATGCTGGGCTCGCTGTGCTGGTTCACCGCCTTCACGCTGCAAAACGCGGCATATGTCCGGGTGCTGGGGCAGGTCGAGCTGATCTTCGGCTTTGCGGTCACGGCGCTGGTGTTTCGCGAAAAGGTGACCAAGAGAGAGCTGTTGGGGATCGCGGCGCTGATGCTCAGCATCGTGACGCTGGTGCTGTTTCTCTGAGGCCCGTGGAATCGCAGGGGGCAGTGCAGGACGAAATTGACCGGATATGCTGGGGTGCACATGGCCTCAGGCCTCCATTGGCACTCGGCGCCACCGCGCGGAACAAGGGCCGCCGGCCACCGGGGGGCTATGCGCCGAGCCGCAGGAACCGGCTTTGTTTTTCATCGTTCTTGAAGAACGGCACCGAGGCCGGGGCGCCCAGGTCGGGCAGGACGGCGGCAATCTCGGCCAGCACCACCTCGGTGATGAAGCTCAGCTTGAAATGCCGCACCTCGTCCAGCGGGATCCACTGCAGATGGCTCAGTTCGTCCGAAGCGCGGCTGAAATCATCCCTGTCGCCGGTCAGCGCATCCGCATCGGCCAGAAAGAACCGGGCATCGAAGCGACGCGGCGGGCCGGGCGGGGTGATGGCCCGGAATACGAACCGCAAGGGGCGCGGATCGGGTAACAGACCGCTTGCGGCGAAATCGCGCCAGTCTCGGGGCGCGTCTCCGCGCCAGTTTCCGGGTGTGCCCAGCGCCAGCCCGGTCTCTTCCCAAAGCTCGCGGATTGCGGCGGCGAACAGCCCGGCGCCGATCCCTGGCGCGCTGTGTTCGCGCAGCCGGGCCGCGCAGGGCTCTGGTAGATCGTCGGCCATGGGAACCCGGTGATCATCGTCATCCAGTGCGCCGCCGGGAAACACAAACCTGTTGGGCAGGAAGGCCGCCGCCGCACCGCGCTGGCCCATCAGGATCCGGGGCGCGGTGTCCGGGTCGCGCACCAGAATGATCGTTGCCGCATTGCGGATAGCGGTCTTGTCCATGCGTCTGCCCCTTGCCCCATTGGACCGGGGCCGGTTCAGGCAGCCCCCCTCCCGAAGCCATGCATGCGCTTGGCCCACTGGATCGCCACGATCAACCCCTTCATTCTGGGCAGAAGGTAGAGCGAAAGCGCCACGCATCCAACCGAGAAGATCGAGGCCAGCACCAGGGGCTCGGGCCGGTAGGCGGTGTAGGCCCAAAGGATAGACGGTGCCATCAGGTGGCCCACGATCAGGATCGTAAAGTAGACCGGCCCGTCATCGGCGCGCTGGTGGTGCAGTTCCTCGCCGCAAACGGCACAGGTCTCGCGTACTTTCAGATAGCCGCGCAACAGTGGCCCCGAGCCGCAATTGGGACACCGCCGACGCCAGCCCCGCAGCATGGCCGAGCGCACGGACCGATCCTCGGTCTGGTCGATGGTCGGATGCATTGCTGCCTCATGGATGTTCGCTGCAGCGCCAACATAGGCAGCCTGGCCCGAACCGCGAGTGTGCGCTTTGTCCTTGCGGCGGTCTGTCGCAAAGCTTCGGCAAAAAAAATCATTGCCCGCGACGGAAACCCCGGGGCCACCCGTTTCATATTCAGAGCGCGCCAAGCAACGAAGACGCGTCGACCCGAAAAAGAGACCCAAAGAGGAGCAAGACATGAAACGCACTACTTTGTTCACCGCTGCAGCCCTGATCGCCGTGGCATCGACCGCAGTTGTCGCCACCGCCTATGACCGTGGGCAGCGCGACGGCAATGGCCCCGGTGAAGGCCGTGGTGGCCCGGTGATGCTGCTGGAACGCTTTGACGCCAATGGCGACGGCGCCGTCACTCTGGAAGAGATGCAGGGTGCTGCCGCCGCGAGATTCACCGAGGCCGACACCAATGGCGACGGTATGCTCTCGGCCGAGGAAATGGCAGCCGCCGCCGACGCGCAGAGGGCCAAGCGCCAGGCCAACCGCATCGCCAGGCGGATCGAGAGGCACGACACCGACGGAGACGGCATGCTCAGCCTCGAAGAGGTGACAGCGGCTGCCGAGGGCCGGAACTTTGCCAAGATGTTCGAGCGTTTTGATGCCGATGGCGATGGCACTATCAGCCAGGCCGAACTGGAAGCTGCCCAGGAGCAGGGCTCGGGCCGTGGCCACTGGGGCAAGGGTGGTGGCTCAGGCTGGAATAACTAGGTCACTGACAACAGCCGGGGTCGGGCCTCGAGGGTCCGGCCTGCTGCTGCGGCGCGTAGGTTGTCCCGAATTGGACGCGCCGCCGATTGTCCGCCCGCCCGGTTTGGGGTACGCCTGCAGGACGATGGATTTGGCATTGGACGCGCTGACAGATGTCTCTGACGAGGCTTTGCTGATCGCCTTCGGCAATGGCGACGCCGGTGCCGCGCGCGCGTTGACGCTGCGCCTGACGCCGAGAGTGCTGGGGTTCGCCTCGCGCATGCTGGGTGGCGACCGGGCCGAGGCCGAGGATGTGGCGCAAGAGGCTATGTTGCGGCTTTGGAAGGTGGCCGGGGAATGGCGCCAGGGCGAGGCCAAGGTCACGACCTGGCTTTACCGCGTGGTGTCGAACCTGTGCACCGACCGGCTACGCAAGGCTCGCGGGGTGGGGATCGACCAGATCCCCGAGCCCGAGGATGACGCCGCCAGCGCCGAGACTGGCCTGCAGGACAAGGCCCGGGCGGCGGCGCTGCAGGGCGCGCTGGACGAGTTGCCAGAGCGCCAGCGGCAGGCGGTGATACTGCGCCATATCGAGGGGATGGCGAACCCCGATATCGCGGTCGTGATGGACATTGGCGTCGAGGCGGTCGAAAGTCTGACCGCCCGGGGCAAACGGGCGCTGGCGGCAAAACTGGCCGGACGGCGCGTAGAACTGGGGTATGAAGATGGCTGAGAAACGACCCTTGGACGATACCGAGCTGGACGGGCTCTTTGCCGCGGCGCGCAGCACCGGGCCAGAGCCTTCGGGCGACCTTCTGGCGCGGATCATGGGCGACGCAGATGCAAAGACCGCCGCGGTGACCCGGGTTTCGCGCCCGGAAGCTGGCCGTGATGTGGTTCGGGCCAGGCCGGGTTTGCTGGCGACGCTGCTGGGGCTGATCGGCGGCTGGCCTGCAGCTGCCGGGCTGATGACGGCCACGGTCGCGGGGCTTGCCATCGGGCTGGCCACGCCGGACACGCTCGACGATCTGACCGGCGGCGTGCTGACCTCGGTGACAGGCTATGAACTGGAGGATTTCATGCCCTCTTATGGCGACCTTCTGGAAGAGGGCTGAGACGATGAGCGACATGAATCCGGCCCAGCCTCTGTCCCCGGCCCCGAAACGGCGAAGACCCTGGGGCAAGATCGTTCTCTTTGTTTCACTGGCGCTCAACCTGCTGATTGTCGGGCTGGTGGTCGGCACGATGATGGGCGGTCCGCGTGATCGCGACCGCAACCCGGCGTTGCGCGACCTGGGCTTCGGCCCCTTCGTCCATGCGCTGCCGCGGGCCGACAAGGCCGCACTCGGCAGCGCGTTGAAGCGCGAGGCCGGGTCTTTCGAGCAGAACCGCGCCGCGCTTCGGCGCAATTTCGTGGCCTTCCTTGGCGCGCTGAGGACCGAGCCCTTCGATGCCGAAGAGGCTCGTCGGCTGATTGCCGAACAGCAGGGCCGGGTCAGCGAGCGGCAGCGGTTGGGTCAGAAACTGCTTTTAGAGCGGCTGGTGCAGATGGACCCGCAGGATCGCGCGGCCTACGCCAATGCGCTGGACCGGTTGCTGAAACGTCGTGCGCCGCGACGCTGAGCCCTGCCGGCGCGGATCTGACGGGGCGGACGGTTCTTCGGCGAAAGATGGTAGCCGTTGCGGCGTTCAGGCAGCACTGCGGTACACGGTCACCTGATTGCGGCCCTCGGCCTTGGCGGTATATAGCCCGCGGTCTGCCAGGTCGATCAGCGTGGCGGGATCGTCCGGCATGTCGGCCTCGCCGCCGATCACCAGCCCGATGCTCATCGTCACGTATTCCTGCCCCTTGCCGTCCGGCAGCTCCAGAGGTGTCTTCGACACCACGTGACGCAGCCGTTCGGCGGCGACACGTGCGGCGTCCAGATCGCAGGCATTGATCACCGCGAGAAACTCCTCGCCGCCGATCCGGGCCAGAAAATCGTCGCGGCGCAGACAGGCCTGCATCCGGCGGCTGACCTCGGTCAGCACCTCGTCGCCGGCGGCATGGCCATAGTTGTCGTTGATCCGTTTGAACCGGTCGAGGTCCAGCACCATCACCGCGAACTCCTCGCCGGTTTGCGGTGCGCGCCGCATGATCCGCGCCAACTGGCCCAGCGCATAGCGGCGGTTGAATAGCCCGGTCAGCGGGTCGGTCGAGGCCAGCCGCAGCCCGTCCTGCAGCGCCGCCCGACGGCTGTCGTTTTGCGCCTTGCGGCGCAGTTCGCGCCGCAGGATCAGCGTCATCTCGTCGGCGTCGAACCCGGTCTCGACCAGATCGCCGACCCCCAGGTTGAGCGCCATGACCCCGTGTTCGGGGTCGGGCCGCATCTGCACCACCACCGTGGCCGAGCGCAGGGTCTCGCTGTGACACCGCAGGTTCGACAGGATCTGCGCCGCCTCGCCGGGCCGATCGGGCCGGTCGGCGATGACGACCGCATCGGGTGGCTGTTCGCGGCCAAGTTCCTTGATCGCATGTTCCGGGTCGATCACCGAGATCCTGTCGCGCAGCCGGGTGGCCAGCGCGTTGCGCCATTTCAGACCGTCTGCAAGGCTGGGCGCGATCACCGCGATCTGACCCGGCGGCCTGAACCCGGCCAGGGCCGGTTCGGCAAGTGCAAGGACGTCGCTGGTGGCCTCGGACTGGGTTAGTTCCCGCTCGGCTGCGTGCCTGCGCAGCAGGTTGCCGATACGGGCCCGGAGTAACACATCGTCCGGCTGCCTTGGCAGCACCGCATCGGCTCCGGCCGCCCGCGCCTCGATTCGGGCACCGCGGCCAAGGTCGTCACTCAGCAGCACGATCGGTGTGCGTTCCGTCGCGGGGTGCGCCCGCAAGCGGTGGCAGAGCGTGCCCGACGTTTCGCCGCCGAACGGCGCGGCGAGCAGGATCAGGTCCGGCGGAGCGTCCTGCAGCGCCCCGGCAAGTTCTGCGCCCGAGGCCGCCTGTGCGGCGCAAAAGCCCGCGGCACCCAGCCGGGCCTTGAAGATGATGCGATTGGTCATCACATCATCCGCGATCAATATGCGACCTGCCATCATCCCTCTCGAATTTTAGGAAAAAAAGTGGCTTCCTTATTCATCTATCCCTCAGATTGGTTAAAAATTGGTTGCAGAGTTCGAAGGGGAATCGCCGATGGACCAGGAACGTGCCGAGAGGATTGCGGTCAGCGCGCTTGGCTGGCTGGCGGCAAATGACGAGTTGTGCCCCGTGTTTCTTGGCACCACCGGGTCCAATGCCGAGGATCTGCGCGCCCTGGCGGGCGATCCGGGGTTTCTGGTCTCGGTTCTGGATTTCCTGGCGATGGATGATGCCTGGATCGTGGCGTTCTGCGATTCGGAGGGGCTGCCCTATGAGGCGCCAATGCAGGCTCGCCAATGCCTGCCGGGCGGTGCCCAGATGCACTGGACGTGACCGAATTGTGCGCTACCGCGCGCCGATTTTCGCCCCTTGCCAGGCGACGAGACTATCTGGTGTAGCGACAAGCCCCCTGTGCAGGCGCCGCAAGCTGTGCCATGAGGCGTGCGCAGGGAGGCACATATGACGGCAGAGATACGCGGTGTGTTGTTCGACAAGGACGGTACACTTTTCGATTTCGAGGCGACGTGGAATGTCTGGGCGGCGACGACGCTGGCCGATCTGACCGGCGGCGACGAGGTGCGGGCGGCGGAGTTGGGCGCGCGGATGGGGTTCGACTATGCTGGGCAGCGGTTCGATCCCGCAAGCGACGTGATTGCGGGCACGCCCGAGGACATCGTGCGCCTGCTGCTGCCCGGGCTGCCGGGGATGGCCCCGGCAGAGTTGATCGGCAGGATCAACGCCAGCGCGGCGCATGCGCCGCAGGTTGAGGCGGTGCCGCTCGGGCCGCTGCTCTCGACCTTGCGCGGGCTGGGGCTGATGCTGGGGGTGGCCACCAACGACGCCGAGGTGCCAGCGCGGGCGCATCTGGCCGGGGTTGGCCACGAGGCCAGTTTCGATTTCATCGCCGGCTACGACACGGGCTATGGCGGCAAGCCCGAGCCCGGCATGTGCCTTGGTTTCGCGGCGGCGCTGGGGTTGGCGCCGGAAACGGTGCTTATGGTCGGAGACAGCACCCATGACCTGCTGGCCGGCCGCGCCGCTGGCATGCGCTGCGTGGCGGTGCTGACCGGGATGGCAAGCGAGGCCGAACTGGCGCCCCTTGCCACCGTGGTTCTGCCCGATGTCGGCCACCTGCCGGGCTGGATTTCGGCGCAGCGCTAGGCGGAAGCTAGGCGCCTGGAACCTGGATTTCCTGAAATCCCCTGCCACGGCAAGATTTTCTGGATGGTTTTGATCGCCCGGGCCTGGAGCTGATATTTTGAACCGTTGGCACAGGGTTCCGGGTCGGTGCTCCATGGCGGTTTTCCGGCGCTTCACCCGCCAAAAACGACCGGATTCGTCGTTTTTCGGGCATCCACTGATCGGTCGCCTCTGCCATGTCAGGGGGCGGACGAAGGAGACGCGCCATGACGGATCAGACATCGAGACGGCGGAGGTCCGGGGGGCGGGCCGGCAACACGCGGCGGTCCAGCCCGCAAGTGATCGGGCAGATGCCCTGGCGCGTGCCGCAGAACCCGGACCGGCCGACCGAGCCCCTGGGCGAAGAGGGGGTCGGCGCCATCCACGATGCGGCGATGCGGATCCTTGATGAGATCGGCATCGAGTTTCTGAACGAAGAGAGCCTGGAGATATTCAAGGAGGCCGGTTGCCGGGTCGACGGCGGCAATGTGCGCATGGGGCGCGATTTTGTGATGGAGATGCTGGGCCGGGCGCCATCGGAGTTCACCCTGACCCCGCGCAATCCGGACCGCAAGATATCCGTCGGCGGCAAGTCTATCCTCTTCGGCAATGTCTCCAGCCCGCCGAATTACTGGTCGCTCGATACCGGCAAGGTCTCTGGCAACCGGGCGCAGTGCCGCGACCTGCTGAAGCTGACGCAGTATTTCAACTGTATCCATTTTGCCGGTGGATACCCGGTGGAACCGGTGGATCTGCATGCCAGCGTCCGCCATCTCGATGTGCTTTATGACAAGTTGACGTTGACCGACAAGGTGATGCACACCTATTCCCTGGGCCGCGAGCGGGTCGAGGATGTGATGGAGATGGTGAAGATCGCCACCGGGCTGACTGAAGAGGAATTCCAAGCCACGCCGCACATGTATACCAACATCAACTCGACCTCGCCGCTGAAGCACGATGTGCCGATGATCGATGGCTGCCTGCGGATGATCCGGCGCGGGCAGGCGGTGGTGGTGTCGCCCTTCACGCTGGCCGGTGCCATGGCGCCGGTGACCATGGCGGGTGCCGTGGCGCAGTCGATCGCCGAGGCGCTTTCGGCCATTGCGCTATTCCAATACGTGGCGCCGGGTTGCGCTTGCGCGATCGGCACCTTCACCAGCAATGTCGATATGAAATCCGGCGCGCCGGCCTTTGGAACACCGGAATACATGCGCGCCACCCAGATGACCGGGCAGATGGCGCGCTATTATGGCCTGCCGATGCGGGCCTCGGGGGTTTGTGCCGCGAACGTGCCGGACGGGCAGGCCATGTGGGAGACCTCGAATTCGCTCTGGTCGGCGGTGCAGTCGGGCACCAACATGGTCTATCATGCCGCTGGCTGGCTGGAGGGCGGGCTGATCGCATCGCCAGAAAAATTCGTGATGGATTGCGAAGTGCTGCAGATGATCCAGCGCTATTTCGAGCCCGCGATCTGGGCTACTGACGCGGACTCGATTGCGCTGGAGGCGATTGCCGAGGTCGGGCCGAACGGGCATTTCTTTGGCATCGAGCATACCCAGCAGCGCTTTGAGACGGCGTTCTACCAGCCCTTTCTGTCGGATTGGCGCAACTATGAGGCTTGGTCGCTGGCGGGCGAGATCTGGACGGCGGAGCGTGCCAACCGGGTGGCGAAAGAGATCATCGCCAGCTTTGAGGCGCCCGGGATGGATGCCGGTGTGCGCCAGGAACTGGGCGAGTTCGTCGAGCGGCGCAAGCGCGAGGGCGGTGCACCGACCGATTTCTGACCGATGAGTTTTCGGCAGGTCAGAACGCGAACATGTGCCGAAACACGATGGAATTGCATGTGTCGGGTTCGACTGCATCGCGTGGTTGGGCGTCGCCCGGGGTGACGTCGAGCCGGCGAAAACCGGGATAGTTGCGCTGCCAATTGCCCTATAGCTAGTCACCTGTGATTATTGCGTAAGTATCTGACAGGGATGTTTTATTTCTGTTTCGAAATCATCTTGAATCGCAAGGTTTTCTGGCAGAAACCACCAAGACCTTGCGATTTCCTTCACGCCTGCATGCAGAGGATTCCCAGCCTCGACGGGATATGCCTGAACCAAGTCAGGCACCGGGAACCTGCGAGATGACGATGCGACGCCGCCAGAGCCTTCATTGTAACACCTCAACGCTACAGTCCTGGAAATACCAGCAGGTTACCGATATGAAAGCCTCAAAACGAGAGATGGTGGAGCCGATCGGGATCGAACCGACGACCTCGTCATTGCGAACGACGCGCTCTCCCAACTGAGCTACGGCCCCACTGCGCCCGCGTATGTGATGGCTTTTTGGGCCTGTGTCAAGCGCATGCTCACCGCTCCCATGCGGTCGCTTCTTGCGAGGAGGAACCGCAAGGGGCCGATGAGCGCACGGGTCAGGATTCCGCCGCCGCCACGTTGGTTTTCACGTCGAAGAAACTGTCCGGAGTACAGGAAATCGAATCGATCCCAGCGTCGACCAGCACCTGCGCGAACTCTGGATAGTTCGACGGCGCCTGGCCGCAGAGCCCGACCTTGCAGCCATGCTTGTGCGCCCGGGCTATCACCTCGCGGATCATCCAGACCACAGCCGGGTGCTGCTCGTCGAACAGCCCCGCCAGCCGGTCGCTGTCACGGTCGATCCCTAGCGTCAGCTGGGTCAGGTCGTTCGAGCCGATCGAGAAGCCGTCGAAGCGCTTGGCGAACTCCTCGGTCAGGATCACGTTCGAGGGCACTTCGCACATCACGTAGATCTCCATGCCCGCCTTGCCATGCTCCAGCCCTTCGCCCTTCATCACCTCTAGCACCCGGTCGGCCTCTTCGGGGGTGCGGCAGAACGGGATCATCACGATGACGTTGTCGAAGCCAAGCTCTTCGCGTACCTTTCGGATCGCCTTGCATTCCAGTTCGAACCCGGCGCGGTAGCCCTCGTCATAATAGCGCGAGGCGCCGCGCCAGCCGATCATCGGGTTTTCCTCATGCGGCTCGAACTGCCTGCCGCCCAACAGGTCGGCATATTCGTTGGTCTTGAAGTCGCTCATCCGCACGATCACGGGCTTGGGGTGGCATAAGGCGGCAATGCGCGAAAGCCCCATGGCCAGGTGGTCGACGAAATAGTCGGCCTTGTCGGCATAGTCCTTTGTCAGTTCTTCGATTTCTTCCTTCGCGGCCTCGTCCTTCAGCGTATCGAAATGCAGCAGAGCCAGCGGGTGGACCTTGATAGAGTTCATGATCACGAACTCCATCCGGGCCAGCCCCACACCGTCGGCAGGCAGCCGCCACCAGCGTGCCGCGGTGGCCGGGTTGGCAAGGTTCAACATTACTTTGGTTCTGGTCTCGGGCAGGGTGTCGAGCCGGATGTTTTCGACCGAGTATTCCGCCCTTCCGGCATAAACCAAGCCTTCGTCGCCACCGGCACAGTCGACCGTGACCTCTTGCTGGTCGTGCAGGTGGTGAGTGGCGTCGCCGCAGCCGACGATTGCCGGCACGCCCAGTTCGCGGCTGACGATTGCCGCGTGGCTTGTGCGCCCGCCATGGTCGGTGACGATGGCGCGGGCGCGTTTCATGATCGGCACCCAGTCGGGGTCGGTCTGGCTGGTTACGAGAATCGAATCGTCGACGAAATCGTCGATGTCCTTGACGTCCTGGATCAGGCAGATCTGCCCCGTCGCCACCGCCGCGCCGACCGAGATGCCGGTAACCAGCGTCTCGCCATGGCTGGTGACGTTATAGGATTTCAGTGCCCCGGCGTCGGCGTGGCTCTGAACCGTCTCGGGCCGTGCCTGTACGATATAAAGTCGACCGTTGATGCCGTCCTTGGCCCATTCCATATCCATCGGCAGGCCGTAGTGGCTCTCGATCTCGGCCGCCTGACGGGCCAGTTCGACCACCTCGTCGTCGCTCAGCACGTAACGGGCGCGCTCTGCCTTCGAGGTTGGCACGTTCTTGACCTGCACGCCCGGGTCGGACGAGTAGATCATCTTCTTTTCTTTCGCACCGAGCTTTTTCTCTATGATAGGCACGCAGCCCTCGCGGCCCAGGAAGGGCTTGTATACTTGGAATTCATCGGGCGTCACCGCGCCCTGCACAACGTTCTCGCCCAGCCCCCAGGCGGCATTGATCAAAACCACCTTGTCGAACCCGCTTTCGGTGTCGATCGAGAACATCACGCCAGAGCCCCCGATATCGGCGCGCACCATCTGCTGAACTCCGATGGAAAGCGCTACCTCGGTGTGGTCGAAGCCCTGTATCGTGCGATAGGTGATCGCCCGGTCGGTGAACAGCGAGGCATAGCATTTGCGGCAGGCCTCAAGCAGTTCGGCCTCGCCCTGGACGTTGAGATAGGTTTCCTGCTGACCGGCGAAAGAGGCATCCGGCAGGTCCTCGGCAGTAGCCGAAGAGCGCACCGCTACCGAGAGGTTCAGCTGCCCGGCCCGGTCCGAAAGTTCCTTGTAGGCAAAGATGATATTGGCACGCAGCGCACCCGGCCAGTCACCGCCAGCAATGGCGCGGCGGATCATTTCGCCGCAGGCGTGCAGGGTGATCTTGCCTGCCGCCAGATCCTCGGTGGTCTGGCGGATCAGGTCAGCCAGTCCGTTATGTTCGATGAAATCGCGAAACGCGTCAGAGGTGGTTGCAAACCCCGGGGGCACGTCGATGCCCATGGCGCCAAGCCGCTGGACCATCTCGCCCAGACTGGAGTTTTTGCCGCCGACAAGCGCCACGTCGCTGCGCTGGAGTTTTTCGAGGAAAATGACGTCTTTTTCAGTATTGTTCATAAGCCAGCCCTTCCTGCACGCATGATGATTCAGCGCATAGTCTAGTGGGTTGCGGAGGGGGTGGCGTTGATCCCGGTCAAGCATAACGGGGTCGCCGACTGGGCGGAAAGCCATACCTGAAACCGGGAGACGCAGCCTGATTTGGCGGCGCGGTTTTCGGTAAAGATTCGACCACCATGCGATCGCCGAATGCGGCGATCCCTAAGTTGCCGAACGGTTCATGCCGATTGTCCACCTCGTCTTCAGCAATTTGAAAACCTGGCTCAACGGCACCCACCACGGCGTGAGCGCAAAGCATCTGCAAGCCTGCCTCAACGAATTCACCTTCCGTTTCAACAGGCGCTTCTACCCGTTCAACGCCTTCCACTCGCTGCTCGGCATCGCGGGCAGTGTTCAGGCGACGACCTACGCCGAGCCTTTTTCTGGCGATTGGAACCACCCTACCTGTTGTGGGTGTCTGCACTAACCGGATAGGCGCGGCTTCACCCAGCAAGGATTCGACAAGCCAATGCTTTCCTCTGACCTCGGCGAAGTCACACCTTGCATGATGCCATTGCTGGGAAGGTCATTCTTCATCTTCCGCCTTCTCCAATCACGTTGTCGGGTTTGCCGTTTTCTTGGAGAGCCGTGAGGCGATTGTACTCCTCGCAACGATGCTGGATGTGAAGAGTGCCAGCGTCATGGAGTTAGGTCATGGCCTGCCTATCAAGACCACCGACAGCCTGTCGCGCTTCCAGTGGATCAAGCGTTTCCTGGGCAATGATCTGGTGGATGTGGATGGGGTGGTGGGGGCCTTTTCGCGTGAAGTGCTGGCACTGGCCAGCGCAGGTGGTGCCCAGCCGGT
>JAAELR010000073.1 GCA_024226455.1 Paracoccaceae bacterium | reverse complement strand
GCTTGCCACGAGGATCAGGGATTTCGCACAAGGCTGATCTTACCGATTTCATGAATTCCTCCATCCTGCCAACGCTGAAACCACAGATTCCGATTTCTCGCATCAATGCAATACCTTAGACGTGTTCAATAAATAGCCCTGTCATCCACAGCCCGCTATTCCGGGCGCAGCGGTCGGGTCATCAGCATTTCGACCGCCTCGCCCACGGTGACCGCGCCTTCCAGTACCGCGGCCATGGCGGCGGTGACCGGCATTTCGAGCCCTTCGCGCGCCGCGATCCGGGCTACGGCGCGGGCGGTGGCGATGCCCTCGGTGGTGGCGGTCGGGTCGCCCTGCCCCTTGGCGCCAAGGCGCAGCCCAAAAGCGTAGTTGCGCGACTTCTCACAGGTCGCGGTCAGGGCCATGTCGCCCAAACCCGACAGCCCCGCCAGAGTTTCGCCTCGCGCATTGCGGGCCAGCGCAAAGCGCAACATCTCGGCATAGCCGCGGGTCATCAGCGCAGCGCGGGCGCTCTCGCCGAGTCCCGCGCCGATGGCGATACCACAGGCAATGGCGACCACGTTTTTCATAGCCCCGCCAATCTCGACACCAGTCATGTCGGTACTGCGATAGAGCCGCAGGTTGCCGGTAGAGAGCTGGTGCTGCAGTGCCTCGGCGCTGGCGTCGTCGGGGGCGGCAAGGGTCAGCGCGGTGGGCTGCCCGGCAGCGATGTCAACGGCAAAACTGGGGCCAGACAGCAGCGCCGGTCTGGCGCCGGGGACGGCCCGGGCGATGATGGCAGAGGGTCCATCGCCGGTGTCGAGGTCGATGCCCTTGCAGCAGGCGACAAGATGCTTGCCGACCAGCGCATCTGCAAAACCGGTGAGCACCCGGCAAAGCGACTGGGCCGGGGTGGCGAGCAGGATCGTACCGGCCCCGCTAAGATCGGCGATATCCGCGGTGGGCTGTACCGGGTCGGGCAGCGACACGCCGGGCAGGCGGGCGGCATTCTCGCGCCGGGTGGCCATGTCGGCAACCTGGTCGGCGTTGCGCGCCCAGAGCGTCACCGGTTGGCCGTCGCGTGCCAGCGACACCGCAAGGGCGGTGCCAAAGGCACCGGCACCCAGAACCCCGATCATGCCTTGGCTCCTTTCTTGCCGCCGCCCAGCATCGGCTGGCTGGCCCGGTCCAGCGGCCAGCGCGGGCGGGCGGCGAGATCCATTCCGTCCGTGTCGCCAAGGCGAAAGCGTTCCAGCCCGGCCCATGCGATCATCGCGGCATTGTCAGTGCAAAGCCCCGGCGGCGGTGCGGCAAAGCGCGCGCCCGCCTCGGCGGCGACGGTTTGCAGCGCGGCCCGGATGGCCTGGTTGGCGGCGACGCCACCGGCGACGGAAAAGGCGGGCTCAGACGGCGACAAAGCGATATAGGCGCCGATGGCACGGCGGGATTTCTCGGCCAGAACCTCTGCCACGGCAGCCTGGAAAGAGGCGCAAAGGTCGGCGCGGTCCTGCACGGTCAGCCAGCCCTTTTCGGCGACCTGCGCGTCGCGGGCGCGCAGCAGGGCGGTCTTCAGGCCGGAGAAGCTGAGATCGCAGCCGGGGCGGTCGAGCAGCGGGCGGGGCAAAGCAAATCTCTTTGGGTCACCCCGCGCCGCCTCTGCCTCTACCGCAGGTCCGCCGGGCTGGGGCAGACCCAATAGCCTGGCGGTCTTGTCAAAAGCCTCGCCGGGGGCGTCGTCGATGGTACCGCCGAGGCGGGTGAAGTCTTGCGGGCCGTGTACGATCAGGAACTGGCAATGGCCGCCCGAGACCAGCAGCATCAGGTAGGGGAAACCCAGCCCGTCGGTCAGGCGCGGGGTCAGGGCGTGGCCGGCCAGGTGGTTGACGCCGATCAGGGGTTTGGCCGTCGCCGCAGCCAGACCCTTGGCGCACATCACGCCGGCCAGCACGCCACCAATCAGCCCCGGTCCGGCGGTGACGGCGATGGCGTCGATATCACGCAAGGCGATCCCGGCTTCGCCCAGGGCGGTTTCAACGCAATGGTCGAGCTTTTCGGTATGGGCACGAGCGGCGATCTCGGGCACGACGCCGCCGAAATCGGCGTGCAGGGCGGTTTGCCCGGCAACGATGCTGGACAGGATTTCCGGCGCCGCGTCGCCCTTCAGCCGTACCACTGCGGCGGCAGTATCGTCGCAGCTGCTCTCCAGCCCCAGTATCGTGGTAGTGCCTGCCATGCCTGTCGCCGGTTGCGCCAATGTAGTCTTGCGGGGTAACACCTGAACCGACCCCGTTCAATCCCGAGACATGCGCCTTGCCCCAGACCCGTCCTGCCCTGCTGCTGACCCGACCGCGTGCCCAGGCAGAGCGGTTCGCCGGAGCCTGCAAGGACAGGCTGGGGGATATCGATGTAGTGATCTCGCCGATCCTGAGTATTACGCCGCGAGCCGAAGCGGTCGACCTGACCGGGCTGGCCGGGGTGATCCTGAGCTCGGAGAACGGCGCGCGGGTGCTGGCGGGGCTGGCGGATATCCATAGGGTGACGGCCTGGTGTGTCGGCGACCGGACCGCGGCAGCGGCGCGCGAACTGGGGTTCGCGGCACGTTCTGCCGGGGGTGATGCGGGCGATCTGGTGCGGCTTATGCTGCGCGAACGCCCTGGTGGCCGGCTGTTGCATGCGCACGGGGCAAAGACGCGGGGCGACATCGCGGGGCGGCTGTGCGCGGCGGGGCTGACGGTCGAGACGGCGGCGATCTACGATCAGGCCGCAACGGCTCTGAGCCCGGCGGCGGGGGCGTTGCTGGAGGGCTCGGGACCGGTGGTTCTGCCGCTGTTTTCGCCACGTTCGGCCCGGCTGGTTGGCGATGCCGCGACAGGCTCGACTGCGCCGCTGGCGGTGGTGGCGCTTAGCCCGGCGGTGGCGAAGAACTGGACGGGGCCCGGGCCGGCAAGTTTCACCGTTGCAGAGCATCCCGACGCAGCCAATATGTTGCATAGCATCGCGACGATTTGGACATCGCTCTTGGCTTGAGCCGGGTATCTCGGCGGTCTAGTCTTTGGCCCCGCCCGGGTGTTTTGCGCGGGGACGCAACAGTGATTCGAAAGGTACCGGATACTTGGCAGACGACAGCAAACCCAAACGCCCCCGGTCTCGGCGCACCAAGGCCGCAAAACCTGCAAAAAACCAGGTCGAGGACGCCGTTGTCGTCGAAGAGGTCGCGGCAGATAGCGAACCACAGGTGAGCGGTTCGGAGAACGAAAAGCCCGCCGCGTCCGCCGCACCGCCCGCCACCGCCGATGGCGAAAGCGCGGCGCCTGTCGAACCGGAGACGGGCGACCGTGCCCTGGACGCGTCCGGCGAGGCGCCGCAGACAGACAAAACCGCATCCGATAGCGTCGTCGAGACGCCGGAGCTGGTCGATACCGCCTCTGAACCTGCTCGGCGCGTTGGGGTCATGGCGCTGCTTCTGGGCGGTGTCGCCGCGGCGGCGATCGGGGCAGGGGCGCTCTATTTCGTGCAGCAGCGCGGCTGGCTGGCTTTGGGCGGCGGCACCGGGGAACTGGCGGCAAAGCTGGATCTGCAATCGGCGGCCATGGCCGAACTGCAAACCGAATTGGCGGCGGCGCGCGACCGGATCGAGACGTTGCAGAAGACACAACCAGACGGCGCGGCCATTGCGGCCTCGCTGGCAGAGCTGGCAGCGGCGGACGGCAAGCTGAGCGGTGACATGGGTTCTGCCGGTGAGGCGCTGCGCGCTGAGATGGCGGCGCTGCGGGGCACCGTCACCGGCCTGCGCGCCCGCATCGAGGAGGTCGAGACCCAGCCTATCCCAAAGGCCAAACTGCCGGCCGAGATCGTCAACGCCTATGACCGGCAGTTGACCGAAGTTCTGACCGCGGTCGACAAGCGGTTTGGCGGGTTGCAGGGGACACTGGATGAAAAGCTGACCGCGATGCAGGCGTTGCTTGACGGCAAGCTGGCCGAGATCGAGGCGGCGCAGACCGTGGCGGCGCAGTCCGAAGCCGCGGCGATCGAGGCCGCGAAAGCCGCCGATGCCAGCGCCGCGCTGGCGCGGATCGTGGCGGCGCTGGACCGCGGCGAGGGCTTTGCCGCCGATCTGCAGGTATTCGCCGACAAGGCGGGCCTGCCGCCGCCCGGGGCTTTGGCGGGTGTGGCCGAAGACGGCGCGCCCACGCTGGGCTCGTTGATGGCGGTCTTCCCCGAAGCGGCACGCGCCGCGCTGACCGCCTCGACCCGCGACGCGGCCAGCGATGGCTCTGTCAGCCCGCTGCAAGCGTTCTTTCGCACCCAGCTTGGCGCCCGTTCGCTGGAGCCGCGCGAGGGTGACGATGCCGACGCGGTGCTGAGCCGGGCCGAGGCCGCCGTGGGCGCCGGAGACCTGGACACCGCACTGACCGAGATCGCCGCCCTGCCGCAAGTCGGGCAGGCGCAACTGGCCGACTGGACCGCGCAGGTCGAGACACGCCGCGCCGCCCTGACTGCCGCCGCCGCTCTGGCGGAACAACTGAAAAACTGAGGACGTCATTTCATGCTATGGTCGCTATTCAAGATTGTCCTCTTTGTGGTGATCGTCGCCGGGCTGACGCTCGGCGCCGGCTACCTGATGGAAACCGGCGGCGGCATCCGTCTGTCGGTGGGCAACATCGAGTTCAACCTCGGCCCGTTGCAGGCGGTGATCGCCATGATCCTGCTGGTGCTGGCGGTGTGGGTTTTTCTGAAGCTGTTTTCGCTGCTGATGGCCACGATCCGGTTTCTGAACGGCGACGAGACCGCGATCTCTCGCTGGTTCGACCGCAACCGCGAGCGCAAGGGGTATCAGGCGCTGGCCGATGGTCTGACGGCGCTGGCCTCTGGCGAGGGGCGCGAGGCAATGGCGAAAGCGGCCCGTGCCGAGCGGTTCTTGCAAAAACCGGAGCTGACCAACCTGCTGACCGCGCAGGCGGCAGAGATGGCAGGTGATCGCAAGAAGGCCGAGGCGGTCTACAAGCAGCTATTGACCCATGACAGCACCCGCTTTGTCGGCGTGCGCGGGATCATGAAGCAGCGCCTGAACGAAGGCGACACCGAGACCGCCATGAAGTTGGCCGAAAAGGCCTTTGCGTTGAAGCCAAAGCATGTCGAAACGCAAGATATCCTGCTGCGGCTGCAGGCCGGGAAATCCGACTGGAAGGGGGCGCGCCGAACGCTTGGCGCGAAACTGTCGAGCGGCAGCCTGCCGCGCGATGTCTGGCGCCGCCGCGATGCGGTGCTGGCGTTGAGCGAGGCGAGGGATCTGCGCGACGAACACGAAGCGGGCGAGGCGCGGGTCGAGGCGATAGAGGCCAACCGGCTGTCACCCGGCCTGATACCCGCGGCGGTGATGGCGGCAGAAAGCCATATCCGGCAGCAAAAGCCGCGCTATGCCACCAAGGTGCTGAAAAAGGCCTGGGAGACAGAGCCGCATCCCGATCTGGCCGCCGCCTTTGCCGCGATAGAACCGGACGAGACCCCCGAGGCGCGGATCGCCCGCTTTGCCGCCCTGACCCGGCTGCATCCCGAGGATCCCCAAACCCGGATGCTGCTGGCCGAACTGCATATCGCGGCAGAGGATTTCCCCGCCGCGCGCAAGGCGATGGGCGAGCTGGCCCAGGACGATCCAACCGCGCGGTCGCTGACCATCATGGCCGCCATCGAACGCGGCGAGGGTGCCGACGACACGGTGGTGCGCGGCTGGCTGACCCGGGCGCTGACCGCCTCGCGCGGGCCGCAATGGGTCTGCGACAACTGCCAGAACATCCACACCGCCTGGGCACCGGTCTGCAGCAATTGCGACGCTTTCGACACGCTGGCCTGGCGGGTCCCGGCCCGGGGCGAGGTGGCGATGCCCGGCTCGACCGAGATGTTGCCGATGATCGTGGGCACCCCCGAGGCACCGCCGCCGCCAGCGATCGTGGAAACCCCGCAAGAGACGCCCGAGCCAGTCGCGGAACCCGCGCATGACGGCGAGGTTCTGGAGGCAGAGGAGACACCCGGGAAGTGATGCGCCGGTCGCGCAAGGCCGCCCCCGGTTGAAGTGGTTGCGGAAATAACGTCTGCCTGACGCAGTGCGCCGGGAACCTCGTGCCGGGCGGCTGAAGCCGCCCGGTGGCCTGAGCAACTGTTCAACCTGCTACGGCGCAAGGGTTTCGGTCCTGGCAATCTGGCGCAACCATCACCTGGTTGCTTTGTCGAATACCCAAGCGGCGAGACCGCGCAAGCCAATGCCAGATCGGATCTCAAACTCTTCGTAGTGGAATCTCCGTGCTGCTACTCCGCGTCTTGCCAGCCCGGCTGCGAGGGATTTCCGCATTGCTTTCGGGCCGCAGAAATACACTTTCGTCGTGGCATGGTCATCGGTGACCCCGGCGATGGTTTCAGCGTCAATCCGGCCCTGCTCCCCGGTGGCATGGATCTGCAGCGTGAATTTCGGCAGTTGGCCGGCGATCTCTTTCAATTCCTCCAGATGAGCGGCGCCGGTTTGCTTTGGCACACAGTAAAACAGAGCAACCGGCCCGTCTGCTTCGGTCAGGGCCTGCGCCCAGGCGACGAAAGGGGTGATGCCGATACCTGCTGCGATCCAGATTTCCTGCGCGCCGGACGGGCGGCGTTCAAAGCGCCCGAACGGGCCCTCGATCCGGGCTGTCGACCCGACCTGCAGTGACTGCCGCAACCGGGAAGTATAGTCGCCCAGACCGGCGACGGTCATGCGTATCTGGCCGGTTTCATCTGGTGCCTTGCTGATGGTGAACGGGTGCGGTTCGGTGCCCGGCGCGCCGCCAAAGGTGACAAAGGCGAACTGCCCGGGGCGGTATTTCAGTGGCCGTGCCTCGGGGGTCATCGTTATCGCGGTCGCATTGCCTGATCGCTGCATGCCGGACACGCGATATTGCCGGTTCCTGCGCAATGCGGGTGGCGCGAGCCTGTAGAGGAATGCCAGCACACCCACGGCGCAGAACGCCGAAACAAAAAGCCCCAGCGGGTCGCCGTTTGAAAACGGTTTGAGCATGAAAAGATAGTGAAACGCACCCATGGCAAAGCAGGCGCCCATGAAACGATGGGTCCAGCGCCACAGGTGATAGGGAATGAAGGTCGTTATCGTGATCACCACAAGGATCAGCAGGCCATACAAACTGATTTCGCCCGCGGTTTCCGCCGCCTCCACCAGCAATGTCTCGCGGCCCAGCCCGCGCATTTCCGCGTCAACCGTGTCATGCAGCAAAAGCGCTGCCATGGCCCCTATTCCAAGCCATTTGTGAAGGATATAGCTTCGATCCAGACCGCCGAAGATCCTCTCTACAAATCCAAGCCTGGTTGCGATGATCTGCGAGAGCGCCATCGCGATCAGGGCGGCAATTCCAAGGTATTGGCTGAACAGCGCGACCATGTCATGTTTCTGTGCCAGCGCAGGCAGCCAGATTATCGGCGCAGCCAGAGCTGCGGCAACAATGCTCAGCCCCAGACCCTTAAGGTGCATGTCGATTTATCCTCATCCAGGGTGCATGTTGCCAGAGGCGGGCGTGAACCGGACGATAGCCTCCAGCCCCCTGTCCCGGCCCATGATCGGAGAGACAAGGGCAAACTCGCCTGCGCAATCGGCAACAATCGTCTTTACCATCGCCAGGCCAAGCCCCGTGCCCTTCTGCTTTGTGCTGCCGCGAACAAAGCGTTCGGGCAGAGTTTCCAGGGTCGCGGGGTCTATTGCCTTGCAATCATTGCGAATTCGGATGGTGTCACTATCCAGCAATATCTCTATTTCAGACCCTTGCGGGCTATATTTCAAGGCGTTCTGCGTCAGGTTTCGAACCACGATGGCAAAGGCGTCGGCTGTGATATTCGCGCTCAGACGGGCGGATGCATCCGGCGCATACACAATCCTGTCTCGGTTTCTAGCGAGACCGGGTTCACGCAGCACGATATCGATTATGGCGTTCAGTTCGGTCTTTGTTGCAGACATGGCAAATCCGGCTTCCAGCCGCGAAAGCTGTAGCAGGTTTTCCGAAAGCCGCGACAGATGCTGCATGGCCTCTTCAGCCTTCACCAGATGTTTAGAAGCGTCAGGGCCGTCAATCCATGATTGCACAACCTGTATCTGGGCCAAGGCCCCGGCAATCGGCGTGCGCAGCTCGTGCGCGCTTTCGGCGGCGAAACTGCGTTCGGCATTCAGCGCCGCCTGAAGCCGGGATAGCAAATTGTCGACTTCTGATACGATGGGCTGCAATTCTTTGGGCTGGCGACCAAGCGATAGCGGGGTGAGATTTCGGCCATGGCGCTGCGAAATCGCGCGGCCGAGTTTCCAGATCGGCGACATCGCGGCGCGGGTGACAAAGTAGACCAGCGCGCCCAGAATGGGGACAAGCGCCGCCAGCGGCAGAAACAGGCTGGTGATGCTTTCAAGCAGGATATTGTCTCGTAGCCCCTGCTTTTCGCTGACCACGATGCCAAACCCTGTGCCCGGGTCTTTCAACGCGAACATCCGGCCATCGCTTTGGTCAGAGAACCCAAGCGGGATCGGGGTTGTGGCGACACTTGGCGGGCGGTCGCCGGAAAAGATCAAGATCCGATTGCCCGGGTCAAGAATGTAGTAGTCCAGATTTGCGTTCTCGTCGGTCAGACCTGCGACAAAACTGGCTTCATCCTCCTCAAACTCGCCCTCCATCATCTCGTCGATGTCATGCACGGCGAGCGGTAAAAGGCGCAGGGCGCTTTGTCGCATCGTATCGTCAAAAGCCTCGTTCAACTCATGTCGCAATACCGTCGCGGCGATCCCGACCGAGATCAGCAAAAGCATCGTCGCGCTAAACGTCAGCGCAATTGCCAGACGCGCCGCGATTGATGTCTGGCCGGTCACTTGCCGGCCACCGAGTATCCAAGCCCCCGCGACGTGGTGACAAAACTGCGGCCCAGTTTTTTCCGGATCCGGCTGACGAATACCTCTACCGCGTTGCTCTCTATTTCGGCCCCGAACGCGTAAAGGCAGTCCTCTATCGTCGACTTGGGAACAATTGCGCCGCGATTTCGGACCAGAGTATCGACGACCGCCCATTCGCGCGATGTCAGGATCACATCCCGCCCGGCCTGCGAAATGTGCCGGCGTCCCAGATCGACGACGACATCGCCAATTCGGGTTTGCGGGTCCGAACTGGTACTGTAGCGCCGTGCCACGGCGGCCAGCCGTGCCGACAATTCGCCCAAGTCGAAGGGCTTGATCAAATAGTCGTCGGCACCCGCGTTCAGCCCTTCTATGCGGATATCGATCTGGTCCTGGGCGGTTGTTATCATGACCGGCGTGTCATCGCCGTCGGCGCGCAGAACCTTCAGAAAGTCCAGCCCGCGACCGTCCGGCAGGCCCAGATCCAGCAAGATCAGGCCATAGGATTGCGTCGCGCAGGCCTCGGTCGCATCGTCCAGCCGCTGCACCCAATCCACGCCGTGGCCCTGATGGTCAATATGGGCTTGAATGGCGGATCCAAGCACATGGTCATCTTCGACTAGCAGCACACGCATTATTTGCCCCAATGGTCTTTCGTCGGGCGGATAACCGCCTTTGCTGAACCCAGGCTGAACGAAAGAACCTTTCGCTTTCAGCCCCGCTTCAGGTTCGGGTGTTCAATGGCGGCATGTCAAATGGAAACGGCCAAGGAGACGTACCAATGAAACATCATATTCTTGCTGCAACCGCATGTCTGGCGGTCCTGCTCGCAAATGCCCAGGCCGAGGCCCGGCCAGTCACGATCACCGCGCAACTGAAGAATTACTCGGGCCCCCGGGCCTATGTCTCTGTGTATCTGACAGAGCCGGGTGGTCGGGTTGTCGACACGCTTTGGGTGGCCGGTCGCAAGGGCAAGTACTACGGGCATCTTCGCGACTGGTGGCGCAGCAGCGGGCGGGCGCGGTCCAACCTTCATGGGGTAACCGGCGCAAGCGTCGGGTCCGGTGGCCAGCTTCGTGTAAGCGCCGATATCGCCGACAACCTGATTGATGCAGGCTATCAGGTGCGGGTCGACACATCGATCGAGGACCAGGGCGATTACCCGCGATCGGCGGTGCTAACCCTGGGCAAGCAGACCTCTGTCAAGGGGCGCGGAATTGTCCGCTCGCTGAGCCTGAACTGATGGCGACGTTGCGGGGAACCCACCGTCGGGCTGGTCTGGCGGCGGCCCTGTTTGGCCTGACGCTGGCGCTTAGCGGTGCGGTGCTGTCGATTGATCCGCTGCGCGAGGCGGCAACGACCGGGTCACTGGTTGCGCCTACGCAAATCAGCGTTGCCCGGCTGGCGCAGGCTGTCAGCGGCCAACTGGATGGTGTCGAACGGATCGAGAAGACGGCCAATCACACGGTTATTGCGCATTTCAGCACCGCAGACGGCTTTGGGCGCATGTATTTCGACCCGAGCTCGCTGACGCCCGTTGCCGCGCCCTCGGAGGGGCCGGTCATGGGGTTTGTAAAACGCCTTCACCGGTCCTTCTTTCTGGGTGGCACCGGTCGCGCAACGGCCGGTGTCACTGCCCTGCTGATGCTGGTTCTGTCGGTGTCGGGCCTTGCCATCGCCATTCGTCGAATGGGCGGGTGGAGATCGCTGATCTCTGCGCCCACGACCGGGCGGCTGCAACGGATACACCTGCTGGCCGGGCGCATCGCAGCGCCCGGCTTGCTGATCGCCGCGGCAACAGGCGTCTTTCTGTCGCTTGCAACTTTCGACTTCCTGCCTGCTGGTGGCGATGCCCAACCCGATTTCCCAATCATCGACGCGGCTTCCTCGCCTCTCGAAATCCTGGATATCCCTGCGCTGCGAAACGTCAGTCTTTCGGATTTCCGAGAGCTGGTTTTTCCCTATCCGAACGACCCTACCGATGCCTACATGCTGACCACATCGACGGGCAGCGGATATATCGACCCATATACCGGGCAACTGGCGAGCTTCGCCGCCCCTGACTTTGGCGCGCGCCTCTATGAGACGATCTATCTGCTGCACACCGGACAGGGTGCATGGCTGATCGGGCTCTTGCTTGGGTTCTGCATGCTTGCGGTTCCGTTTGTCATCGTCACCGGCCTGGCAATTGCATTGCGGCGGCCCAAAAGCCCGCTTCGGGGGGTAAAGACCGTGCCTGCCAGTTCCGCCGATACCATCATACTGGTCGGATCCGAAGGCGGCTCGACCTGGGGCTTTGCGGCAGAGCTGTCGCGCAAACTGGCGGCGGCGGGCAAACGCGTGCATGTCGCCGAAATGAATGATCTGGCACAGCAGTACCCGAACGGGGAAACCCTGTTCCTGCTGAGCTCGACCTATGGCGCAGGTGCCGCGCCCGAGAGCGCTGGCTCGTTTTTGTCCAAACTGGAGGCCTTCGACCCCGGCAACATGCGCTGTGCCGTGCTTGGCTTCGGCGATCAGACCTTCGCAGAGTATTGCAGATATGCCGTGGACATCGACAATACGCTTGCCGACCGGGGTGCAAGGCGGCTTTGCCCGCTGGCAAAGATCGACCGTCAGTCCGGCCAGAGCTTTGCCGCCTGGGGCCGGATGATCGGTCAGGCCATGGGGATATCTCTGGATCTTGTTCATCGCCCGCACACGCCACCCACCACTCAGTTGCGCCTGCTTTCAACGAGAACATATGGCGAGAGCGTGCAGGCCCCGGTCTCGGTCCTCAGGTTCCGTGCGCGTGGATTTGGCCGATTGCCGCGCCACGCCGCTGGCGATCTGTTGGCGGTGCTGGCGCCTGGCGGCGCGATCCCGCGATACTATTCGCTTGCCTCGAACCATCGCGGCGGCTGGATCGAGATTTGTGTGCGCAAGCAACCTGGCGGTCTGTGTTCCGGCCATCTTTGCGAGCTTGCGGTTGGCGACACGATTGATGCCTTCGTCATGTCCAATCCGATGTTCAAGGCAACCAGATCCAGCGCCCCGCTCATCCTTGTGGGCGCAGGTGCCGGGTTGGCTCCGCTTGTCGGGTTTCTGCGCGAGAATACGGCCAAACGCCCGGCGCATCTGTTCTGGGGCGGGCGCGATCCGCAATCGGATTACCTCTATCAGGATGAACTGACAGAGTTGGAAGCAAGTGGCAGGCTGTCGCGGCTGACCACCACCTTTTCACGCCTCGAAGGCGGCGGATATGTCCAGGCCAAACTGCGCGCATCGGCCCGCGAATTGCAGGATCTCGTCACTTCCGGCGCTCAGGTTCTGGTGTGTGGCGGGCAGGCGATGGGCCGTGACGTGCGCAAAAGCTTTGATGCGGTCCTGCAGCCCGTCGGCCTGAATGTCGACATGTTGAAGCAACAAGAAAGGTATCTCGAAGATGTCTATTGAAGTTTCATCCCTGTCCGGCCCGACCATGGGCACGCGGTTCGCTGCCCGGTTTCTCGCACCTCCCGGTGCCCGCACCGATGGCTTGCAGCAAGCCCTGCAAGCCGCCGTTGACCGGGTCGATCAGCAGATGTCGCCGTGGATCGAAACCTCTGCCGTCAATCAGATCAACCGGGCGAATATCGGCGACTGGATCGCTGTACCGCCGCAAACCCGCGAGGTTCTGGCCGCAGCGGTAGAAATCGAGAAGCAAAGTGGTGGCGCGTTCAGGATCAATGTTGGCGACCATGTGAAACACTGGGGCTTTGGTCCCGATCCGGAGAATACGCAGAAACCGCCATTCGACACTAGGCCTGCGCAAGCCTGCTTCCATTCTGAGACAACCCGTATTCGCAAACTCAATTCCACCCAGATCGACTTGTGTGGTATCGCCAAGGGCTACGGCGTGGATCAGCTTGCCATTGTCATGCAGGATCGCGGGATCAACGACTATCTGGTGTCAATCGATGGAGAGCTGCGATGCGCCGGATCGCCGGGCAGCGGTGCCGGGTGGAGCGTTGGTCTGGAGGCGCCTTTGGTCGGCAAGCGCAGAGTCGAACACATCCTTGATTGCCATGACCTGGCGCTGGCGACCTCGGGCGGATATCGCCACTATAAAACTATGCAGGAGAGGACCGTCACGCACACGATTTCTCCGTTTTCCAGCAAGCCATTGTCGGAAATCGAAGTCTCTGTAACGGTTGCGCATCAAAACTGCTGCATGGCCGATGGCTGGGCGACGGCATTCCTGGTGATGGGGCTGGAGATGGCGCTGAAGATCGCAGACAGGCTTGGTATGCATGTGCTGTTCATGGATCATCGCGAGCGGCGCACGGTCGCGATGGGGACGGGCATCTTCACCGGGCTGTCGCACCTTTAGCCACGGCGCTTTGATCCTTGGGCTGGTGAATTGGTCCGGGCACCGAAATTGCGCTCCCGGTAGGTCCTGCGCCTGTCAATCCACTCTCCCCGGATTATTCACCGGCACGCGCAATTCGGCTGACGGCGGTGGCATAATGCTTTGATTTAGTGTAAAGAAATGGCTGTGTGAACCTCCCTTTCCTCCGGACAAAAACTGCCCTGCTGCCATGACCGAAACTGCTTCACTT